>JAYWCL010000266.1:0-9730 GCA_043780595.1 Limnoglobus sp. | reverse complement strand
CGTAAGTCTGCTAGTACCTTCGAGTTACTGGCCGATCCGAGCAAGCTCAACTACAGAGTGGAAACGCCCGCAAACGCTTAACTTGATGCTAATGGGGTCGCGGCTTCCGCGCACCCAGGGAACTGAGCAAATTTCCACCGACCCCGAAGGGCAACGCCGCGAACGATTATTTCGCTAACAATCCGATCTTGTTAGCCCGACGCGCTAGCGCGGGATACCCGCAAAACGCAACACGTTATCGTGCCTACCCCGAATTCACCACGAATCACACGAATCACACGAATAAGGAAAACGCGAACTTGGAAATCGTTCACGGCGTTGCCGTTCGGGCCAAATTCACTTCTTCGACAAGGCGTTGAATGCGGTTGCGTCGTACGGGTCGTTCGACCGGGCTGGCGGTTTTGCAATCGGAGTCACCAGCGTGGGGCGTTGTGGTTCGGCTGTCACTGTCATCGGCACTTCGGCTTTCACGGCCAGAATCGCGCGCGGCATTGCAACGGCTGGCACCGCGCTCAATACCCATGCTTCGAGGTGTCGGTACGCGGGGTGGTTGCGGTTCGGAAGGGCTGCGAGTTTCTGCCCGCCGTGCGCCGTCACCAGCATTTCGAGGAGCGGGCTGCCCGATGGATTCGCACGCGATAGTTGCATCGCCACGACTTTGCGGTTCGTCGCCGTGGCCTCTGCATCGTTGTATCCTTCGCGTACACGTTGCAATTTGAATGTGCTTTCGTCGGTCTTTTGCGCGTGGCAACTCGCGCACAAATTCATGAGTAACGGTTGCACTTTCGTTCCGAAACTCAACGTTGCCTCGGTCGAGAGATCTTCGTTGACGGGCAATGTCGGCGCGGTTTCTTTCACTCGAACTGCGGGCTTCTTCACCACAACCTGCGCCGCTTTTGCTTCGAGTTTCCGAATCGACTCCAGTAACACGGCATCGGTCGGGTTCGACGCCAACACACTGCGGGCGTGGCCAATCGCACGGTCGTACATCGCGTTCTTATCGCACCACGCCGCCATCTGTGCGGCACCCGCCACGGTGGTTACGTCCATTTTCCCGAGTACGAACTGATAGATTTCCTCTACACTCGCCGCTTCAAACAGCACGTGATTCTGCGACAACGTCCGCGTCCGTTCGCCATTCGTCACGCGAAAAATCGTACCCACATGGAGCGTGTGGCCTTCGACGACGCTGAAGTCGTCGAGCAAAATCGCTCGATGCACCGCTGGCATTTGGGCGATCCCAAGCGAAGACAACGCGAGCAGGCACACTTGCGAAAGTAAGTATTTTGCGTTCATGACGTGCGGCATATCTTCTGTGCCGAACGCGGTCAAGATCGGTAATCTATCCCCCATGAATGCACTCCTCGACGATACGATTGTCGCTCTCTCGTCGGCACCCGGACCGGGGGCGCGGGCGATCGTTCGCCTGAGTGGCACCGAGGCGCGCGCGATTGTCGATCGCATCTTTACCGCGGTGCCTGCCGATGCGCGGGGGCGACTCGTTTCGGGCCATTTGGAACTTTCGGGCGTGCATTCGCCGCTGCCTGCGGATCGCTACCTGTTCGCCGCGCCGCACTCGTACACCGGGCAAGATTGCATCGAACTCCACACGGTTTCGTCGCCGCCGCTCGTCGAGTTGCTGATTGCCGATCTGCTTTTGGCGGGGGCGCGATCGGCCCAACCGGGCGAGTTCACGTTACGCGCATTCTTAGCGGGAAAGAAAGACCTGACGCGGGCCGAAGCGGTGCTCGCAGTGATCGATGCGGGGACCGATGCGGACCTCAAAGCGGCACTCGCCCAACTCGCGGGTGGCGTCGCGCAGCCACTCGATACCCTGCGCGATGATTTGCTCAATTTGCTCGCGGACATCGAAGCGGGTTTGGATTTCGTCGATGAAGATATCGAGTTCGTCGGCAAGTCCGACCAACTGTTGCGGATCGCGACGGGCCTTGCGCAACTCACGAACCTGAAGCGACAACTCGACGATCGCACCGTCAGCGACCGGCCGATTCGCATCGTCCTCGCTGGGCCGCCAAATGCGGGGAAAAGTAGCTTGTTCAATGCATTCTCGACCGCAGGGCCGGGTGCGATTGTCAGTCCGATTGCCGGGACGACCCGCGACTATCTGACCGTCGTACTGGAATTGTCCGGCATTCGCGTCGAACTGATCGACACCGCTGGCATTCGCGAAACTGCGGACACTATCGAATGCGCATCGCAAGCCTTGGGGCAAACGCAATCCGAACGCGCCGAGATCGTCGTCTGGTGCGTACCGAGCGACGAACCCGACGCCATGCGCCCGCCAACGCACTTGGCTAACACTGTGATCGTGTACACGAAGTCGGACCTCATGTTTCGAGAGGGTGAACTGTCCGCATCGACGACCACTCCCAACGGCCTCGATGAATTCCGACGTGTGTTGTCGGCAAAAGTACAATCGCTATCGCGTCCCGCACTCGCGCCGAGCCAAAGTCGCTGCCGTCACCACGTCGCCGCCGCCATCGACTCACTCCGCCGCGCGCACGCCCACGTCCTCTACGACGACCCACAAGAACTGATCGCACTGGAACTCCGCAAAGCCCTCGATCAACTCGGTGAGATGGTCGGCGCAATCTATACGAACGACTTGCTGGACCGCATCTTTAGCCGGTTTTGTATCGGGAAGTGATGGCTGCTCATTGGCAAGGCAGGCAGGTTGGTACCCACACGAATGAGCAAAGTCAAAAAATCGCAGGCGATTCGACGCAAGTCGACTTTTGCGTCGTGCGCGGAGTGACGCAAAAGTGTCTCCAAATGACGCAAAAGTGTCGCGAAATGACACAGAATGGTCGCATTCGGTCGATTTTCGGTCGCATTCGGTCGATTTTCGACCAGTAGTTTCGGCTGATGTGAAATCGAAAGCCTCGACATAAATTGCAATGCGGGTTCGAGATACGGCAAACTACCCGTCGATTTGCGATCGAAAAGTGTCATTTTGGGGTCGCAAAAACCGAAAAAACACCCCAAAAACCAGTTTTGGAGCCTCCGCAATTGTGACTTACGTCGATTCTGGTTTTCCCAATGATCGGGAGGAAATCCGGTTGCGTGGCAGATCGCAGCGAACAGGCACTCGCCGTAAAGCGTAGCGTGCGATAGATCATAGAGAACACTCATTCGGTCGGTCATTCTGCGGGAATCACGACATGGACTGGCTCACGAATCCTTCGCTTCTCTCGGCCGGCGTGCTATTGGCCTTATATCAGGTCATTGCGGCGCTGCCTTGGCTCCGCGCGATCGACCCGAAAGGCTTCTCGCAAACCCTTCGGAACCCGACGTCGTTGGGGTATGCCGTCCTCAGCGTGATCGGCATCGGGTTGCTGTTCGCGATCTATCTCGGCTACACGGGCCAAAGTGCGAACATCACGCTTTACGGCAAGGTTTACGGCTCGATTTTGCACCTGCAATTGCTGATTGACTTCTTCATTTTGGCCCCGCAAGCGGTGATTTTGATCTCGCCGAAAGCCGGTGCTGTGGCCCAAGCCGCGTACCGCGAAGGCTGGCGGCAGCCGATGTTCTGGCTGATCGCCGCGTTCGGAATCGCGATGATGGGTTTGTCGATCGTGATCCCTTACTTCACGTTCGGCGACGATTACAAGATGATGAAGCAGATCGGTTTCGACATCTGTATGCTCGCCGCCGTGCTGTTCGGCGTACTGGCGTCGAGCATGTCGATCAGTGAAGAAATCGAAGGCCGTACCGCGATTACCGTGATGAGCAAGCCGATTAGCCGCAGGCAGTTCCTGATCGGCAAGTTCCTCGGCATTCTGATGGCCTGCATCGCGATGACGCTGATTCTCGGCTGGTTCCTGAACTGGGCGCTGATTATCAACCCGGCTTACGACAAAATCAACGAAGTCAGCGATCCGATGTCGATCCAAGCCCGTGTGGAAATTTCCCCGATCGTACAGCGATTCGTACCCGGTACCGTTGGCAAACTGTTCGCCGAAGGCACGGGCTATTGGGTCGGCGAAACCATCGCCCACTCTTTCGGCCTACTGTTGGGATTCGGCCAGGTGATGATCCTCGTTGCGCTCGCTTCGGCACTAGCCACCAAAATGCCATTCGTGGTCAACGTCGTGCTTTGCCTCGTTCTGTACTTCCTCGGGCACATGGCCCCCGTCGTGGTGAAAGTGACCGACAAGAAAGACGCGACGGGCGAAGGTGGCACGGGAAACGGGCTGATACGGTTCCTCGGGCAGTTGTTCGATACGATTCTGCCTCCGCTCGAGTTCTTCAACATGAGTCCGGCAATCGTCCGCGACACGCCGCTCGATCTGTGGGCGTTCGCCAGTTACGTGCTTTCGGTGTTCGGCTGTGCCATCATTTACACGATGATCGCGCTCATCATCGGGCTGTTATTGTTCGAAGATCGCGACTTGGCCTAATTTGACGATTGCAACAGAACCCGTAACGGACAACCTCGCGAGTTTGTCGCCCCACGTTGCTCCGTATCTGCTACCTTGAAACAAAGAGTATTGGGTGCCAATCGGTGCCCGTCGTGCCTCAGATGCACCTCGGTGTTGCCGTGCCCGTCCCGGTCGCAACGAGGTTCCCGTGGAAGTGCAAACGTTCAAAACCGCACGTCAATCGCTCGATGCGGCCCCATTCTCGAAATGGCTCGCGATACTCGCGTCGATCGTTTCCATCGTGGCATTTCTGCTGTTATTGCCACTCATTTATCTTTTTGTGGACTTACTCGTCTGGCGCGGGGCCGTACCGACATACACCACGCTCACTGCCGCCAGACAGCAAGATTTCCGCGAAGATTGGGAGCGTACGCTCGGCCAAGACAATGCGATTGCCGACAACTTGGCTCGCATCCGCCCGATTCATGAAGAAGGAAGGGCGGACGATACCACTAAGTGGGAATGGCGTTGGCAGGCAACGGTTTACACGACCTTCGAGAGCCGAATCGGCACCGATGCCGCGAACGCCTACATCGATCTCTCTGAACCGCGACCGGCGACCGCGATTCCGACGAATAATCGGCTTGGCGTGCTCAGCCTGATCGCCAGGGAACGACCGCGCTGGACGGCTATATTACTCGGACACTGCGCCCGACTGAACCCGTGGATGTGGCACTCGGACACATCGAACGAGGCCAACGTCCGGTACCTCGCGGGGCTGTTCATCGCCGCGTTCGTGCTGTCGATACTCTTCCTTTCAACGATGTTCGTGGCCGAACATGGTGCCGCGGTGGCGACGCTCGAATCGGCGACGGGACTGCGTCGCAGCGTGTTCACACACGCGAATCGCCTGAGTCAGTTGGCCGTTCGCAAACAGGCGGCGCTCGAAGCGGCGAACTTATTCACGCAGCGAATCGACGTCGTCCAAGATGGCCTCCGCGCATGGCTCCTGACGGGCATCAAGTCGCCGATTGCCATCGTGCTGTTGCTCGTTACGCTGTTGATGATTAACTTCTGGTTGGCCGCGTGTTTGCTACTACTCGGTGCAATCGTTTGGCTTGCAGGCGGTCAGTTTGCGGCCTGGTTCCGTCGCGATGGACGAATCGCCACCCGCCGTTCCGAAGCGCGGATGATGCAGATGAAGGAAAGCCTTTCGATCATTCAACTCGTGAAATGCTACCTGATGGAGCGGTTCAACCAGAACCGCGTCGAACGCCAGATTTCGGATCACACGAAAGCCGAATGGCGACGGCTTCGCGGCGATGCGCTCTCTCAACCCGCGTTCATTTCCGCCGTAACGATTGCTGGTATTATCGCGATGTACCTCGCGGGTCGATCCGTGTTGGCAGGCGATATGAGCGTGGCAGGTATGGCGATGAAACTCGCCGCCGTCACTGGCCTCGTTTGGGCACTCAGTTCGTGGATTTCCGCCCGCGTTCGCATCCGCCGTGCAGTAGTGGCTTACGATGAAGTGGCCGAATTCCTCGATCGACGCGCCGAAGCGGGGCAGACGATCGATGCCGAGTTCCTACAACCGATGGCGGATCGGCTCGATTTCGTCGAAGTCAGTTTGCGCGAGTCGGGAACGGGGCGAATGCTGCTCGAAAAGGTGACGCTCAGCGTGCCCGCCGGGTCGCGGGTCGTCGTCGTCGGCTCCGATCCGGACGAAACCGCGTCGCTCGTTCACCTGCTCGCGCGGTTCCTCGACCCCACCGGCGGCGAAGTCCGCATCGACGGCAAGAACATCCGCTGGGTGACGCACGAATCGCTTCGGACGCAAGTCGCGATGGTGCTCCAGGAATCGCTCGTTTTCGGCGATACCATCGCGAACAACATCGGCTGCGGCGATACGAGTTTTTCCGTTCCGCAGATTATTGAAGCCGCGAAACTGGCGCACGCGCACCAGTTCATTCAACGCCTCGGTTACGGCTACGAAACGCTGATCGGCGATGCGGGCCATTCGTTACGCCCCGGTGAAAAACTGCGTATTGGCCTCGCACGGGCGATTTTGCGCGATCCGTCGATGCTCGTGATCGAAGAACCCGATCTGCCGATGGACGAAGATTCGCGTGCCTTGCTCGACGATAGCTACGAACGCATCCAACACGGGCGCACGATCCTATTCCTGTCCCGACGCGAATCGCTGCTGAAGCGAGCCGCAAAAGTCGTCGTGCTGCATAAAGGACGAATCGCCGCCGCCGGAACGCACGACGACCTCATGCATTCGTCCGAACTGTATCGGCACCTGCTGTTCAAAGAAATGACGGTGCCGTCGCCATCCGTATCATGACCGTTGAAACGAACCGCCCACCGTCAGGATGATCGAATGGCTTTTGAGTCCGAACTCGCCGTGGCACTGGAAGCGGCGGCACTGGCGGCGACGTTTATCCGAGCTGAATACGAGACATTCGTACCGATACCCAATGCCCCCGCGACGATTAGTACACACGTCGATCGCGGATCGCAAGACATCATTTTGAACCATCTCACGCGCCATTTCCCGCAAGATGGCATCTGTGCGGAGGAAACCACCGCCACGAAACAGACGCGGGCGAATCGCATGTGGGTAGTCGATCCGATCGATGGCACACGCGGTTTCGTGACGAAAAATGGCGAGTTTTCGATCATGATCGGGCTGACGATCGCGGGCAAACCCGTCGTCGGCGTCGTTCTCGAGCCGATAACGATGACCTACACTTACGCCAGTATCGGGCAAGGCTGTTGGACGCGGATCGACGATGGCGATTTACGCCGTTGCCACGTGTCCGATGTCGTCAAACCGAGCGATTGTTTGCTGATCCAGAGCCACACGAAACGCAGCGAATCCCCCAACGCGGTCGTGAAGGCGTTGCAACCGGCTCGCCTTCACGAGATGTACTCGGCGGGGGTGAAACTCGCCGTCGTCGCGCGTGGCGATGGCGATGTTTACGTGAACACGTACTCGAAATTCCACGATTGGGACATCTGTGCGGGGCACATTCTCGTCGAAGAGGCGGGCGGCACAGTCACCGGTTGCAAAGGCGAACCGATCGTCTACGGGAATAACGATTACTCGCAGCGTTTCGGTTTGATCGCGGCCAACCGGGAGTTGCAGATCGCGGTCGTTGCAGGGCTATCGATTTGACGTAAGTCGGAAAAAACGAGGCTCAAAAACCGGTTTTTGGGGTCTTTTTTCGGTTTTCGAGACCTAAAATCGCGGCTTTTCGATCGCAAATCGACGGGTGGTTTGCCGTATCTCGAACCCACATTGCGATTTGTGTCGAGGCTCTCGATTCCACATCAGCCGATACTACCGGTCATTTCGCGACCGAATGCGACCCTTTTGCGACCGAATGCGCCTTTTCTATGTCACTTTGCGACCGTTTCGTGTCGTTTCGCGACACTTTTGCGTCACTTTGCGACGCGATGCAAATTCCGACTTACGTCAGATCGCGTTTCGCACGGTTGACTGACCGCATTCGTATGGGTGGAATCGCAATTCACTAAACGGCACACATTCAAAATTTCTTGTCGTCGCAAGTCGTTATTTTGCATTGTTTTACGACAATTTATCGAAAATACCGCGTAATCATTACTAGACAGATTAACTTAGTGTCGATATGCTTCCTGTGCCGAAGTGAACTAAGTTTATAAAGTAGGTGATGTATGCCGCGATTCCGCCATCTGTCCGCGCTGGTCCTCGCTGTTGTGGCCGTCTGTTGTTCGTCGTGCGGCAAGGCGGACAACCGCAAGCCGACGTTTGTCGTTTCGGGCAAGGTGCTCGATGGCACGAAGCCACTCGCGAATGTCGCGGTCGTGTTTCACCCCATCGGCGAGGATGGCCCGAAGCCGCGAGGCAAGACCGATGCCGAGGGCGCGTTCACGCTGACGACTTACGACACCGCCGATGGTGCCCCGGCTGGCGAGTATCGCGTCACGCTCGAACTTTGGCTGGCGGGTCGCCCGGATGAAGGCCCGTCGAATCGGTTACCAGCCAAACTCGCAAAACCCGAATCGTCCGGGTTCCAGACAACCATCAGTGCTGGCAGCAATGATCTTTCTCCGTTCAACGTGAAAAAGTAGTTTCAACAAACCCGCTTTCAGGAGATACTCGAATGTTCCGATTTCAGTTGATCGCGCGTCGTCGCAACGGTTTTACGCTCATCGAACTGCTCGTGGTGATCGCGATTATCGCGATTCTCATCGGCCTGCTTCTGCCAGCGGTGCAGAAGGTGCGTGAGGCCGCGGCTCGCACGCAGTGCATTAACAACCTCAAGCAGTTGGGCCTGGGGTTTCACGGCTACCACGATCAAAATGGCTCGTTGCCGAGCAACATTCGCCCGAGCACGACCAGCACGGTGCGCGTCCGCTGGCTGACGTTACTCTTGCCGCAACTCGAGCAAGATAACCTCTATCGCAACATCAACCAGACGGTGAATTGGTCGGACCCGCTCAACGCGCCGTTCACCGGTTCGCGGTTGAAAGTGATCGAGTGCCCCTCGGCACCGAACGGGCAAATCCTCGACGGCGCACCGCCACCGGAAGCGTGGACGCCGATCGTCGCGAACGGCGATTATTCGGGCTTTTACGGCGTCGATCCGCAACTCGTTACGCTCGGGCTCGTGCCCGCCAGTTCCGGGCGCGTCGATAACGGTGCGATCTCGAAGTCCGTGAAATTGAACTTCGGCAGCTTCACCGATGGCTTGTCGAATACACTCCAACTGACGGAATCGGCAGGGCGTCCGAATCAGTATCGCAACGGGAAACTGGTGCTGACTGCGAACGGCAACAACCGCGTCAACGGCGGCGGCTGGGCGCGACCCGCCTCGGAATTGAACTTGCTGAAAGGCGCGTCCGCCGACGGTTTGACGATCCCCGGCCCGAATGCGATCAACGTGACGAACGGCGAAGCGCTCGGCACTTACGCGGCACCCAACGGCCACCCCGTTTACGGGGTCGACGGCACCGGCCAGATCTACGGCTTCCACACCGGCGGGGTCAACGCCCTCATCGGCGACGGCTCGGTGCGGTTCCTGCGTCAAACGATCGACATTAGTGCGCTCGCCGCCCTGGTCACACGCAACGGCGGTGAAGTGAACATCGAGTGATGATTGTCTTGAAATCAGAAGACTCAAGAAGGGATCCCAGTATTTTTAGGGATCCCTTTTGAACAAGACGAGGTGATGCAGACTAACTTTCACTCGCACGACTAGTGCGTCGTCACGGCTAAGAATTGGGGTTGGTGAGTCTTGGGAATTGCGGGGATACTTCCGACACAAGGAGGATTCCCATGAACAAGAAATACG
>JAYWCL010000265.1:0-48885 GCA_043780595.1 Limnoglobus sp. | reverse complement strand
TCTTGTTCATGGGAATCCTCCTTGTGTCGGAAGTATCCCCGCAATTCCCAAGACTCACCAACCCCAATTCTTAGCCGTGACGACGCACTAGGTTCGGGCGAGCCATTCGAACATGGAGGTGCGATACGCGGTCGCGTACGCACTGAGTGGATTCACGGACGAGTTGACTATCGCAACGCTGATTTCACTCACAAAGGATCCGGAAGAATTGGTCCGAGATTGGGCGATGTTCGCTCTCGGTTCACAATGCGATGTCGATACGCCGGAGATCCGCGAAATTCTTTTTCAAGGCACTTGCGACCAAGTCGAATTCGTACGCGGTGAAGCATTGGTGGGGCTAGCCATTCGGCACGATGATCGCGTGATCGAACCGCTCATTAGAGAACTGCTTGCTTGGGAAACCGCAAGATATTCGCACTTTGCAATCGATGCAGCGGAAGTAATCGCGTCGCCGCAATTACTACAAACCTTGTTGCAAATGAAGCAAGTAATCTGCCCTGACGACAACCGATTCGATGAAGCGATTCGACTGTGTTCTGCTCAATATCTGTCGGAGCCTGGGCCGTAATGCTCACCGCACTTTGCTATTCGTACAACAACTCTGCCATTATCCGGCACACAAGAATTCAGGTGATGAATGCGTGCGGTTGTTTTCGATCGGTGCGGCAACCCTGCCGATGTCTTAACAGTGCGCGATCTGCCCGTGCCGACGCCGGGGCAGGGCGAGGTGCTGGTGCGGATGCTCGCCAGCCCGATTAACCCGTCGGATCTGATGTACATCCAGGGTCAGTATGGACTGACACCGCAATTCCCAGCGACGCCGGGGTTTGAAGGCGTCGGCATCGTCGAGAAAAATGGTGGCGGAATTCTCGGCTGGCTTCGCAAGGGGAAGCGCGTCGCGGTCATCAACGACCGCATCGGCAACTGGGCCGAGTACACCGTAACGGCGGCACGCAAAGTCATTCCCGTACCCGACGAGATTTCCGATGAAGCCGCTGCCTCGTTCTTTGTGAACCCCGTGACGGCCGTCGCGCTCATCGACCACGTTTTGCAGGTGCCACGCGGCGAATGGCTGCTCCAGACGGCAGCAGGGAGCGCGCTCGGCAAAATGATCGTTCGCCTCGCAGTGCGCCGTGGCATTCGCTGCATAAATGTCGTTCGCCGATGCGAACAGGTTGCGGAACTGAGCAGTCTCGGTGCCGAATTCACGCTCGTAGAATCCGAAGGTTCGCTGCCGGATCGCGTGAAGGAAATTACGGGCGGCAGCGGCGTGAAGTTTGCCATCGACCCCGTCGGCGGCCAAACGGGTAGTGAGGTGATTGCGTCACTCGCACACGGCGGGCGTGCGATTTCCTTCGGCACGCTTTCGGGGCAACCACTGACCGTCGAGCCGCGGTTCCTGATCGCAGGTGCGAGAAGTGTTGAAGGATTTTGGCTCGGCGAATGGGCGAAAAATCAGTCGATCCCCCGAATGCTGCGGACGTTCCGCGAAGTCCGCGAACTCTATCGCGATGGCGTGATGGCAACCGATGTGGCAGGAACTTACGCACTGGAAGACGTGGCCAAGGCTGCGACACACGCGGCGAAACCGGCAAAAAACGGCAAGGTGATCCTCCGAATCGGCACTCGTTAGAACGCGGGGTTCGACGAAACCGCGCGTGCGACTGTCGCGTTCGCCCTTCGATCCTATAAAGTCAAGAATTACCTACCGCCACTCGCTGAGATAATCATGAGCGAAATCGAATTCCGTCCCGGTCTGGAAGACGTGCCGGCCGCGAAGTCCGCGATCAGCTTCATCGACGGCAAGAAGTCGCGGCTCGAATATCGCGGGTTCCCCGTCGATGTGCTGGCGAAAGAAAGCCGTTTTGAAGAAACCGCGTGGCTCCTGCTCAAAGGCGAACTGCCGACGCAGAAGCAACTCGCCGACTTCGACCACGACATGCGACAACGCCGCGCGATCCACTTCCGCCTCAAAGACCTGATTAAGTGCATGCCCGCCACTGGCCACCCGATGGATGCGTTACAAGCATCGGTTGCGGCGCTCGGGATGTTCCACCCGTGTCGCCATGTGAACGACCCCGCGAAGAACTGGGACGCCACCTGCCGGATTTTGGCGGCGATGCCGACAGTCGTTGCCGCATTTGCACGGGTACGGCGCGGCGAAGAAATTCTCGAACCGCGTGCGGACCTCGATACCGCAGCGAACTTCTATTACATGCTGTTCGGCAAAGAGCCAACGCCCGCCACGCGGAAGGTACTCGACGCCTGTTTGATTTTGCACGCCGAACACGAGATGAACGCCAGCACATTCACGGCCCGCGTGACCGCTTCGACGCTCGCTTCGCCATACCAGGTAATCGCCGCCGCCGTCGGTTCGCTATCGGGTGCGCTCCACGGCGGAGCGAACGAGGAAGTCCTGCTGATGCTCGAAGAAATCGGCAGCCCGGCGAACGTGAAATCGTGGCTCGATGGCAAACTTGCGAAAGATCCGAAGTTCAAGGTGATGGGCCTCGGCCACCGCGTTTACAAGGTCAAAGACCCACGTGCCACGGTGCTGCAAGAACTCGCAGAAAATATGTTCGTCGAAACGAGCCGCCCGAAAAACTACGAAACGGCACTCGAACTCGAACGCATCACCGCCGGAATTTACGGCGTCAAAGGTGTCTACCCGAACGTCGATTTCTACTCGGGCGTCGTTTACCAATCGCTCGGAATTCCGACCGACGTATTCACGCCGATCTTCGCGATCGGTCGCACCGCAGGCTGGCTGGCGCACTGGCTCGAACAACTCTCGGGCAACCGCATCTTCCGCCCCGGTCAGATCTTCGTGGGCAAAACCGATGCCGCGTACGTCCCACTGGAAAAACGACCGTAAATCAACGATTCGAGATTCAATTAGCACACCGCAAGCTGCTCGCGTTGCGATCGTGTAACAGTATCTTCCTAAACCGTTGAAACAAAACAATTATGCTCGACGCAAACTTTATTCGCGACAACCTCGATGCCGTGAAGGCGAATTGTGCGAACCGTAACGTCAAAGCCGATGTCGATGCGGTGGTACGGCTCGATACCGAACGCAAGCAACTTCAGAAATTGTCCGACGAAACCAAGGCGAAACAGAACGAGATCAGCAAGAAGTTCCAGACCGCGAAACCCGAAGAACGATCCGCACTGAAGGACGAAAGCACGAAGCTCAAGGAACAGGTTGCGGTTCTCGATGGCAAAATGAAATTGGTCGAAGAACAGTTGCGGATGTCGTTGCTGCCGATCCCGAACATGACGCACCCCGACGCGCCGGTGGGGCACGACGCCGCAGCGAACACCGTCGTCTATCGCCATAAGGAACCGACGAAGTTTCCGTTCAAAGCCAAGGACCACGTCGAACTCGTCGAATCGCTCGACCTCGCCGACTTCGAGGCGGGGGTAAAAGTGACGGGAAGCAAGTTCTATTTCCTCAAAAACGAGGCGGTGCTACTCGAACTGGCGCTCGTGCAATACGCGATTCAGAAGCTGGTGGCAAAGGGTTTCACGCCGATTATCACGCCGGACTTGGCCAAGGTCGATGTCCTCGAAGGCATCGGCTTTTCGCCGCGTGACAACGCCGAGACGCGGCAAATTTACACGATCGCCGACACCGATTTGTGCTTGATCGCCACGGCAGAAATTACACTCGGCGGGATGCACCGCGATGAAATTTTGGACGAGGCGAAACTGCCGATGAAGTACGTCGGGTTGTCGCACTGCTTCCGCACCGAAGCGGGTGCTGCCGGTCGCGACACCCGCGGGATTTATCGCGTACACCAGTTCACGAAGGTCGAGATGTTCGTGTATTGCACGCCCGAACAAAGCGAAGCGATTCACCAGGACATTCGCAAGATCGAAGAAGAAATTTTCGAGGGGCTGGGCCTGCCGTTCCACGTGATCGACACCTGCACCGGCGACCTCGGCGGCCCCGCGTACCGCAAGTACGACCTCGAAGCCTGGATGCCGGGCCGCGGAAAAGACGGCGAATACGGCGAAGTCACGAGCACCTCGAACTGCACCGATTACCAATCGCGACGCTTGAACATCCGCTACCGTCCGAGCGGCCAAAAGGGCACGAAGTTCGTCTACACGCTCAACGGCACCGCTGTCGCCTGCACGCGCGCGATCATCGCGATCCTCGAGAACTACCAGCAAGAAGACGGCTCGGTGCTCGTACCGGAGGTGCTGCGACCGTGGATCGGCAAAGACAAAATCGAACGCAAACCACGCTGAACCCCGCAGTTCGACTGATGAAAATCCGATGAGGCGACGTATTTCGTGTTGAAACCGCACGAAATCCGAGCTACATATACAATTGGGCAATGAGTGGTTGCCCGCCTGCCTGACACCGCGACCGTGCGGTTCGTACGAGTGATGTTTCCGAATGATCCGACGGGAGACTGAATGACACGACGCCACGCGATCTGCGGTGTCGGTGCCGTAATGCTGGCTGCATTCGCCTGCGGTGCGACTGTCGGTGCAGTGAATCGTCCGAGTTTGCCATCTCAACTGCCACAACGTTCGCCAGATACCAAGCCCGTCGCGTTGGCCGCCAAGCCGGTTGACACCACCTTCGACACCAAGATTAAACCTTTCCTCGCAACTTACTGCAACGGTTGCCATAACAGCACGAAACAAGCGGGCAGCGTCACGCTCGATGCGTACATCAACGAAAATCACGCGAAGAAAGACCGCATGACGTGGGAGTCGATCGTCAACGTCGTCGCTTCTGGCGAAATGCCACCGAAGAAGAAGCCACAACCGAGCAAAGACGAGAAGGAAGCGTTCCTCGGTTGGGTTGAAAATACGATGATTAAGGTCGATTGCACATCGCCTAAAGATCCGGGCCGCGTGACGTTACGCCGGCTCAATCGGGCCGAGTACAACAACACGATACGCGACCTGTGTGGCGTCGATTTCAGCCCCGCCGACGATTTCCCCTCCGACGACGTCGGCTACGGTTTCGACAACATCGGCGACGTGCTTTCGATGCAGCCGGTGTTACTCGAGAAGTATCTCACCGCCGCCGAGAAGGTTTTGGATACCGCAATCGTGTCGCTCGATGGGGTGCGTTCGTCGAATCAGTCGTTCCGTCCACAGACGATCCTCGTGACACCGCGTACGGCCAAGCTGCGTGAGAAATCACCTAAGGGAAACGAGATCGTGCGGATCGTCTTAGCCGAAGAAGGCTCTGCATTCCTCGAGAAATTCAACTTTCCGGCCGACGGCGAATTCATCTTGCGAGTCAAAGCGTGGGGCGAGCCGAGCGGCGATGAAGCACCGAAAATTGTTGTCCGACTCGATGGTAAAGAAGCCAAGTCGTTCACTGTCGATGCCACCGAAAAAACCAAAGCTAAGCCATACGAAGTGAAGCTGAAAGTGAGTAGCGGCGAGCGCCGCGTCGCGGTGGCATTCACGAACCCGGCAGCCGATAAGAAGTCGCGAGTATTCCACCTCGAGGCCATCGAAATCGAAGGTCCAATCGGCGGAGGGAGCAAGCCGCTCCCCGATTCAACTAAGCTAATTTTGCAGACAATCCCGAAGGCCGAAGCCGATAACAAATCTGCCGCAAAAGCGGTTCTGACGAAGTTCGCGACGCGAGCCTATCGCCGCCCGGTGACGGCGGATGAAATTCAACGTTTGCTCAAACTCTACGACATTGCCGAAGGGCAGGGCGACCCGTTCGAGAAGGCGATTCGCCTTCCGTTAAAGGCGATTCTCGTTTCGCCGAACTTCCTGTTTCGCGTCGAAGCCGACCCGAAATCGCCCGACGAAGTGCGCACGATCAGCGACCACGAATTCGCGACGCGGCTCTCCTATTTCCTCTGGTCGACGATGCCCGACGACGCGCTGATTGAACTTGCGGATCGCGGCGAATTACGCAAGCCGGGCGTTCTCGAAGGCCAAGTTAAGCGGATGCTCAAAGACCCGAAGAGTAAGGCCCTCGTCGATAACTTCGCAGGCCAATGGCTGATGCTGCGGAACATTCGCACGCTGTCGCCGGACACGGGTCTGTTCCCGACGTGGGACGAACCGCTGCGGGACGCGATAATCAAGGAAACCGAGCTTTACTTCGATCACATTGTGCGCGAAGACCGCAGTGTGCTTGAGTTTCTCGACTCCGACTACACCTTCGCGAACGAGCGATTGGCGAAACACTATTCACTGCCGAACGTCCGCGGTGCGGAGTTTCAAAAAGTGAAACTGACCGACAACAAACGCGGAGGCGTCATCACGCAGGCGAGCATCTTGCTCGTCACATCGAACCCGACGCGAACCTCGCCGGTGAAGCGCGGCAAGTGGATTCTCGACAACATCCTCGGTACGCCCCCGCCGCCACCCGCGCCGGACATCCCCGAATTGCCCCCCGTCGGCGAACTCAAAGGCACGCTCCGTCAACAAATGGAATCGCACCGCTCGAACCCCGCGTGTGCGACCTGCCACACGAAAATGGACCCGCTCGGTTTCGGCCTCGAAAACTTCGACGCCATCGGCCGTTGGCGGGAACTCGACAACAAACAAAAAATCGATCCCTCCGGCGTACTGCCCGGTGGAGCGAAATTCAGCGGACCGAGCGAACTCCGCAAGATCCTACTCGGCAAATCGGAAGCGTTCCGCAACTGCTTATCCGAGAAACTTCTTACCTATGCCCTCGGTCGTGGGTTAGAATACCAGGACAAGTGTGCGATCAACGACCTCTCGAAAAAGCTGACGAAAGGGAACGATCAGTTCTCCCAACTCGTGCTCGCGATATTGGAAACCGATGCCTTCCAGAAACGACGGGGCAAACGAAGTGAATAACATGATGCAAAATGGTGTAACGCGCCGGACGATCCTACGCGGCCTCGGCACGGCGATCGCGCTACCGTGGATGGAATCGCTGGCGTCGGCGGCACCCGCGCCCGCGGCGATTGCTCCACCTCGTCGCGCGGCATTCGTTTACGTGCCCAACGGCGTGAACATGCCGGGTTGGACGCCGGGTGAAGCGGGGAAACTCGGCAAGTTGCCGGAGACACTCACCTCGCTCGAACCGTTCAAAGAGTACGTTAACGTCCTCTCGAACATGACGCTCGACAAAGGTCGCGCGAACGGCGATGGCCCCGGCGACCACGCCCGCGCCATGTCCAGCTTCCTCACCGGTTGCCAACCGCGCAAGACGCACGGTGCCGATATTCGTGCGGGGATGTCGGCCGATCAGCACATTGCCAACACGATCGGCGACCAGACGCGATTCCCGTCGATCGAACTCGGCATCGAACGCGGTGGCCAAGCCGGCAACTGCGACTCCGGTTACAGTTGCGCCTACTCGGCGAACTTGTCGTGGCGTTCCGAATCGACGCCGAACGCGAAGGAAGTCGATCCGAAACTCGTCTTCGATCGGCTGTTCGGTGGCAACGACCCGAAGGAACTGGCGGCAACGCGAGCCAAGAAAGAACTCTACAACAAAAGCGTTCTCGACTTCGTGATGGACGATGCGAAGTCGCTGACGAAGTCGCTCGGGCAGGGCGATCAACGCAAACTCGACGAGTACCTGATGGCTGTGCGCGAAGTCGAAGACCGAATCGCCAAGGTGCGGAAAGCGAACGCGAATCGCACGCCGGTTGCGAAGCCGAACATGACGCCGCCGCCGGGCGTCCCCGGCGAGTTCAAAGACCACGCGCAACTCATGTGCGACTTAATGGTGCTCGCGTTCCAGACCGATCTGACCCGCGTCATTACACTGCCATTCGCGAACGATGGCAGCAACCGACCGTATAAGACGATCGGCGTGCCCGATGGGCACCACGACCTTTCGCACCACGGTAGCCAGCCCGAAAAGCTCGCGAAGATCCAGAAGATCAACACCTTCCACGTCGAAATGCTCGCGTACCTCATCGGCAAGATGAAGGGCGTTAAGGAAGCGAATGGCTCGACGCTGCTCGATAACACAATGATGGTGTACGGCAGTGGCCTCGGCGACGGCAACCGCCACAACCACGACGAACTTCCGATCCTGTTGGTTGGCAAAGGCGGTGGCACGATCGCTGGCGGCCAGCACCTCAAGTTCGCGAAAGAAACGCCGCTAATGAACCTGTATCTGGCGATCTTCGACCGAATGGGCGCACCCGCGAAGCGCTTCGGCGACAGCACCGGCAAACTGGCTATCTGATATTCGATACGCGGCATGGTTCAAAGCGAGTTCGCAATTTGCCGTAAAGTACCACCGAAATTTTGATTCTGGCGTGGATCGGAGCCATCGAAATCGGACGTAAGTCGTTGGTGTGTTAGGTTGATTCCACGGAAGGGTGGGTAAGTGGTGGAATCATTCACTGCCCAAAATCGCCTATAGAAACGCGAACGCGGCAGTTTCGGAAACTGCCGCGTTCGCGTTTCTTACGACCGAGTGCTTTTATGGCTTCTTGAATTCGATTATCACCATCTTGCTCGTGATCGTTCCGGTTTTCGTTTCGGATTTGAACATCCCGCCAGGAATTTCGTCGCTCATCCACGTCTGCCCTTCGACCTCACCCGCAGCCGTCTTCGACTTGTACTTCATCCACTTCGTTTTGACTTCGACATCGCCGATCTTTACCGTCTCGGTGCCTTCTTCTGTGGTTCCTTCGGGCTTCACTCCTGGCTTCGGCGTGCCGGGAGCGCCTTCCACCTTCGGAACGTCGATCGTCTTCGTCACTTCGCGCTTTGTCGGCGGCCCTTTGAATTCCATACCGTTGACGACGGTCGCCGTTTCGACTTCGAGAACGAGCTTATCGGCACCGACTTCGAGCAACTTCGTGCCGATTTTGGTAGCGGATTTCATTCCGTTGAACTCGCTCGTCATCGACATGACGATCGAAGTTCCAGACTTGAACGAGGCCCACTGCTTGAACTCCGGGTTTTCAATCGGGTCCGCACGACCCACGACTGATGCAAACACCAGTCCGAATGTGATGAGTAACGCACGCATCGCTTCCACTCCTTGGGCGATTGATGAGGGAACTTCGAGACAGCTTTAGAATATCCGATTACAACCCACCTGCCAGTGTGCGATCGCATCGCCGATTTGTAAAGATTGTCGGTGACTCCCTCGACTCCACGACAACCGCGTTGACTACAATTGTTTATTGTCGTCACACCGAGGAGAAACCGTTGAGCACGAACCGTCCCAATACGTTAAAGCTTTTACGAGAATCGGGTTGGCAGTCGAAGTCTGTCAAGGAAGAACTGAAAGCGAATTTCCTGTCCGCAATGAAGCGTGGCGGCGACCTGTTTCCGGGCATCGTCGGTTACGAGAACACCGTGATACCCGAGATTCACATCGCCATCCTTGCGGGGCACGACATGCTGTTCCTCGGCGAAAAGGGACAAGCCAAGAGTCGCCTGATGCGGTCGCTCGTGCAGTTCCTCGACGACGATCTGCCATACCTCGACATGCCCGGCTCGCCAGTCCACGAAGACCCGTATCACCCGATCACGAAAGCGGGCCGGGAACACCTGAAGAACACGTCCGAAGACCAAGTGAAAATCGCGTGGTGGCCCAAAAAAGAGCGTTACGCCGAACGTTTGGCACCGGGTACGAAGTTCGCGGACATCATCGGCGAAATCGACCCCGCCAAGCTCGCAGCGGGTGCGAGTATGTCCGCCGAGGAAGCACTGCACTTCGGCCTCATCCCGCGGATGCATCGCGGCATCTTCGCCATGAACGAGGTGCCCGAACTCGACGACCTCATCCAGGTCGGTTTGTTCAATATCCTCGAAGAACGCGACGTCCAGATTCGCGGCTACCCGATTCAATTCGACCTCGACGTTCTGATTCTGTTCTCGGCCAACCCGACGACGTACAACCGCTCGGGCAAGGTGATTCCGCAATTGAAAGACCGAATCGGCTCTTTGATTCAAACGCACTATCCGCTCGATCGCAGCCTCGGGATCGACATCACCGAGAAGGAATCGGGAATCGATCTGGGTGGCGAATTTCCCGTGGCTGTGCCGTTCTTCATGAAGGAAATTATCGAGCAGGTGAGCATCTCGGCACGCAAGTCGAAGTATGTCGATCAGGCGAGCGGCGTGAGTGCCCGTTTCAGTTTGGCGAACTATCGCACGATGGTTGCCTCGGCACGATGTCGCGGCGTGCGGCTCGGCGAAAAGCCGGCCGTACCGCGAATCAGCGACCTCGGACACTTGCCCGCATCGTCGCTCGGCAAGCTGGAACTCGACATGATGGGATCGAATCAGATGTCAGAAAAGCAGGTTCTCGAATCGATCATCGCCGATGCGGTGCGGATCGTGTTCGAGGAATATCTGGACAAGCACGGCGTCGATGAAATCGCCGAGGTCTTCAGCAAGGGTGTTAAAATCGAAGTGGGTGACATGCTACCGTCATCGGACTACGCGAAGCGGTTGAAGCGTGTGCCGAAGGCGTGGGACAAGGCGTTCGAGGTGAACGCGGGCGAAAGCGAAGCGATGCGTGCGTCCTGCGTCGAGTTCGTGCTTGCAGGATTATATGCCAGCGATCGCATCAGCCGGGCGACCAAACACGGTCGCATCATTTACGAAACGTGATCGGGCTTCCGGGCCTGTAACGCCGTTGTCGAAGCCAGTTCGAACCGGGCGGATTCGGGTAGATCTCGCACGAACGATCGGTCGAAGTATGTGCGGGAATCGGCGAGCAAGTCGCCGATTTTCTGCTCGAGAAACTCTTCCCGGGCTGCCGCAGGTAACTGCGCGGCCCAGCGATTCAGGAACCACGTCAACGTCCAAATCGGTAAGCCACTCGCGATCACTTCTTGCTTTTCGATCGTCAACTCGGCTTCAAATAGACTACGCAGACCCTCGTGCGTCATGTTGAAATAATGACTCGGGTAGCCGTGCAATGGCTGCAAGAACGGCACGACGCAATATAACCGTCCGCCCGGTTTCAGCACCCGCGAAATTTCCCGTGCACACGCGAACGGGTCGCGGACGTGTTCGAGAACGGCAAACGAAAACACGATGTCGAACGTATCGTCGCGGAACGGGAGTCGTTCGCCGACACCACGCACATCGGTCGTCGGGTACGAACAAATTTCAAAGTTGACGATGTTGTCGAAATACGTTGGCCGAAGCCCCGCGCCGCAGTCGAGAATCCAGCCATCGGGGTGCTGTGCGATCAGCGCCGTGGCGGTTTCGTCGTAGTTGTTCGCACTCACATTATCGGTGTGCGTGATGTGGAACTGCTTGCGCAAGTCCGCACTCAGGAAGTCGTAAAACTGGCTCGTATGCTGGCACGGCGAGTCGTGTCGGAGTAGCGGGCGGATCCGTTCCAGCTTCGTTTTCTTACGTGCAAGAAAGGTCGGATCGGTAACGGCGATGCTCGGCACTGCGCGTATTTTCCGCACGATTCGGCGTGCGAACGGCAGGCACTTCAGTAACCGCTTCGCGAGTGTCGTCAGTGAAAGTAACATCGTAGCCTCCTGAATGACGCACGGTAACCGAAATCGATTCTTCGCGTCAACGGCGGAAATCGCTTGAATTGTCGCTGCATTCGCCCTACGATTTCGCTACTCACCTGTTAGGAACGGAGTACTACGGATGCTGGGTGCGATGACGGAGCCAATACCTACACGACAGCGCCGCCCCGCGAATTGGGCGATCGAGCATCGCTGGGATTCGCACAAAACGCCAATTCCCATGCGGCCAATTTACGAATCGAAAGCCTACGACGAAACGCCGTTCGACTTCTCGCGGGCGCTCCGCGCGGTGTGTAGCGACATCGCGTTTCGCTGCCCGACCTTCAGCCACATCGATACTTCGCGAATGCTTTTCAGCTTCACGCCGAGCCGGAACCGTAGCCGATTCGGTTTGCAAGCGCGTGTGACACCGATGCGGTTTCGCGATGGCGCACTGACGCGGCGACTGCGTGGAATCTTGTTCGGCGTGCAGCGATATTACATCGACGGTCGCGAGATGCTGTACCTGGTCACGTTCTGCTTGCCGCGATTTCTCGACCAGACGTACGAAGAAAAGATGACGACGATTTTCCACGAACTCTACCACATTAGCCCGCAATTCAATGGCGATTTGCGGCGTCACCCCGGCCGTTATGCGATGCACTCGCACTCGGCCCGCGATTACGATCGCCAGATGCTCGACCTCGCACGGCACTATCTACTCGGCCACCCGCAGCCCGAAGTCTTCGACTTCCTGCGCTACCGTGGAGCCGAACTTTGGAAGCGCCACGGCGGCGTACAAGGTATCGTCGTGCCACGCCCGAAGTTGGTGCCGATCAGTTGGTGAGACGGAAATCAATCGTTACCTAAAAGTTGCGGGACTTTCACACGAAGGTGATCGATTTCCTGATGGCTCTCGCCGAGGTATGCGAGCAGTTTCAGGTCGTCTTTGCTCACGGTGCCACCCGAGAGTAACCAAGCCCGTACACGGAACAATTTGTAGAGCTTGACGAGCTTTCGATCGCTAATGAAAATTTGATCTTCGCGGGTGAGCGTCTTTACCAGACGCTGGAAAAGTTGGAACACTTCCGTCGGGAAAAAGACATCGCGATCGTTTTGATCTTCCCCACGCGCGTTCGATTGTTTGCGAGCGAACAACAGCGTCAGATAGCGATTCGCCTTCAGCAAATCGTCGAGGTTGCAGTGCCCTTCGACCCACGGTTTCTGGTTCAGTCCCTTATACGCTTCCGATGCTAAACCCGAGTCGATCAGTTCCTGGAAGTGCTTCTCTTGCACCGATTGGCTCTGGATTTTCAGCACGAAACGGTCTTTCAGTGCGGCCAGTTCGCCTTGCTCGGGAACTTCGTTCGTGGCGGCGAACAGGATCCGTAACGGCACCGGCTCCGGAGCGCCATCCTGGTAGAATTTCTTCTCGTTGATGATCGTCAGCAAGATGTTGAGGATCGCCGAATTCGACTTGAAAATTTCGTCGAGGAACACGAGCCGCGCCGTCGGCAGCTTGCCCGCCTTGCGGCGGATGTAGCGGCCATCGCGCAGTTCCTTGATGTCGATCGCGCCGATGATCTCCGATGGTTCGGTGAACCGCGTCAGCATGTACTCGAAATAATCGCCTTCGCCGAGGCCGAGCGCGTCCTTGAACTTCAGCACGAGGTCCGACTTCGCCGTGCCGGGCGGGCCGACGATCAGCAGCGGTTCCTGCGCGATGGCGGCCACCACCATCAAGTCGATGATGTCTTGCTTGTCGACGAAGAACCGACCGAGCGATTGGCGAAAGCGATTGATCCGCTTGCGAATCGCGTCGGCCTCTTGCTGCAACTCGGCAAGTGAGAGATCGTCGATCGTTGGCATAGTGGTTATAGTCCGCTCTTGGCGACAAAATTTCGTACGTCGTTATGAATGCGCTGCCGAACCAGATGTTCGTCTTCATCGAGCCAGCGTTTGCCCGCCTGCCCGAGTGCGGAATCCTCACTGACAATCGCCGAGGTCACGGCTTCGATCATGCTGAGGTGGAGTCGCGAATAAATCGAATAACTTGTGAACGTATTCGTCGTTCGCGACGGATGGATCGTTTGAAAGAAGTCGACCATCTTGGCCATACCGACATTGGCTGGGCACTGCCCGAGCACACCGATGTAGGTTTCGCATAGCTTGGAAAAATCGAGTGGCTTGATCTCCGACGACGAATTCAAAATCTCCAACCGCCCCGCTTCCAGGATGGCATCGGCTTCCTGAGCGATGCCGAAACTCAGCCAGCCTGCCGCTAAATTTAACAGCGTTTGCAGCGCATCGACCCAGATGTTCGGCTTGCCCGCGTAGAGCGCCTTGAGTTGCGGAAGCGTTTTCCCGCGCAAGACTTCTTCTTGAATTCGGCGGAGCAATCGGTCGATGTCGTCGCGCAGGCCGACCTTTTTCAAACTCCGTAGGCACTGGCTGACGACGATGTTGACGAGTTCGTATCGCGGTTCGTCGTCGAGCTTTCGCAAATAGAGTACGAAGTGATCGGCGAGCGTGTGGATGAGTTCCGTGCGGTCGAAGTGCGCGGCGTAGAACATGGCCCGTTCGAGCAATTGACCCTGTTTTTTTAGAAAATCGGCAGAGAAGAGCGTACCGACGGGCGGTGAGTATTTCATAGCGCGCGGAACTTCGACGAGTAGTTCGACGGTGAAATCTTGGCCGACGCGCGCGGCGAGCGGTAGCGCATCGTGCAAGACGAGGAACCGCGATTCTTCGGTGGCTTTGCCAGTAGTGCCTTCGAGATACAGTTGGCGAATGCGCTTCGTCATCGCGGTGGGGTCGGTGATTTTCGGCAGTTCGGCGAGTGCGAGTTTCAGTTCGTCGCCGTGTTTCAGATACTCGCTGTGGGCGCTGAGCTTCTCTTGTGGCTCGATAATTTTCGATTGTTCGCGCATCCGCGAAATGGCATAGTGGGCCATACTGCGCGGATCGACGGACGACTTCGTTTCGCTCTCCATTTTTTTCGAGATCAAGCGATCGATCTCATCGCGAAGCGGCTCCGGAAGCATCCCGGAGTGCGGTTTTCCCGCAATCGCTCGTTCGATGCGATATGCATATGCACGAAACAAAAGGGTACTGCATATCGTTTTTGCATCGGCCGGATTCTCGCGAATGAGTGCGGCTTTCGCGGATTCCATCAATCGCCGCGAGGCGATCGCGTCGCCGAGTTTAGCGAACGCGAAACTAAAAACGAGGTCGATGTAAGCGAGTGTCGGATGTGCTTCGGTATTAGGCGAACCGCGTGAAAGGCTACGATTGGCCCACAAACGGGCGGCGGCGAACACTTCCTGCGCCTTTTCGCGAACGACCCGCATACGCTCGGCATCGTGCAGGCCCGCATAGCGAAGGAACGACGGCAAATCCTGTTCCGGGCTGAGGCCGCGATCGAGCAACCGCGTGAGGAGCCGATCCCGCACGCGAGCCAAACCGAGCAGATCCGAACCGGACATCCGCGCGAGCCGAAGTGCCGTCAACCATACAGCGCGAATCGGTAGACGATCTTCGAATCGGATGAGGAATTGCTGAACCGCACCGAGTCGCGTTTTGAACCAATCTGCAATCGGTACATCGGCGGCCGCACGAATTGCGATTGCGCAAAACTGTCGCATATCCGATGGCGTCGGCTGCTCGTTTCGCAAACAGGAATCGAGGAGTTCTTTCGACGATTGATGCTCGTTTTCCCGGCATTCGGATGCCACCCACGATGCGAGCCACACGCTCGGCGGCGCGGCTTCATTCCACATTGCATTCAGCCAGCAGATCGCGGCTTCGCTGCTTCGCCCCTCGCCGATGCCCGCATTCGCCTCGGCCAATTGGGGCCACAACGCGAGTCGCACGGGGTCGTCGAGTCGTCCATTATTTTCGAGGAACGCATACTCCAACTCGTCGCAACGGACCTTCCATTCGCTCGGGGGTTTGGCGATCGCGACTTCCACTTGTGGTGGGTCCACGAACGGTAGTTCGTTCGCCTTCGCTTTCGTTCGAGTGCCGCGTGTCGTCGCAACATCATTCGTGGCGACATCCGGTTTCTTGTCGCGGCTCGGCTTGTCCGTCGGACCTTTCTTTGTTGAGGTGGCTTCATTGCACGCGAACGAATCGAACTCGAAAACGCTGGCGTCAATCCACTCGACGAGCGGCGTGCGGTTACGGTCGATGATGTACTCGACCCATTCGTGAAGCGACCGAAACGCCTGCTCGGGTAGCGATTCTGGCGTAAATGCGCCGTTATCGCCGGGACTGAGCCAAACGATTTTCTCGCGATCTTCGGCCATCAGTTTCGCCACCACATCGCGGCGAATCGTCGGGTGTAACCGCAACCCAACGGGGTGGTACAAGTTCGGTAGCCGCGAGTAGGGCTTGTACGCGATCGTGTCGTTCAGCGTCAAAATCGGCGGCGACTTCCGCGACGGTCGCGTTTTCAGAACGACAATGTCGCGATCGTCCGGCCCGGTCGCCACTGCGAACAGTAGCTGTTCGAGTAACCGTTCGTCGGCCCCGCGAACGAAAGAATCGAGTTGGCGAACGCCATCATTTGCGATCACCCAAAAGTCCGCCACGTCGGCCGCATCGCCGGGAACGAGCCGAAGCGGAACCGTGATTTCGGCGGTGCCAGGGACATCGTGAAAGTCTGCCGGTGTGTGCGGAAGTGTAAACTGCGCGTGCTCGTAAACATCCTGAAATGGCTCATTTTCAAGAAATATCCAGTTCTGCGGTGCGCAAATCAACAGCGTCTGATCGTCGGCGACGCGGATCGAATCGACGAGCGGATGATGGTAGCCGAGTTCGACCCAGACGCGCGGGGCCTGTTCGATGTACGCTCGGATCGGGGTCGATTTGTCGGCATCAATCGCGAGTAACAACGTGTAATAGGGTGGTCCGATCACTCGGAGTAAAGCAGAGTTGTCTGCGTCGTCGATCCAGCGAAAACTTTGACGGTCGTTGCCGAGTCGCAACATTTCTGCCGCGATCATCGGCAACGTCGCCGATGGCATCTGAAACAGCACAGGCGTCTGGGCCGCGAGTTGTAACGGGCCGACATTCCGCGAAAGAGGAAGTACCACGAACCAGTTGGCGGCGGGTGTCATCACACTGTCATTCGGTTGTTGTTTCGATGCGATTACATTCAAACGGTCGAGTTCGTCGCGGAGTTTCTTGAGTAGTTTCCCATTGTATTCGAGGGAATACAGGCCATCAGCATCCACTTGCCAAGTAGTCGGTGCGAGGAGATTGTCTGGGGAAATGATGCCCGAGGTCATCGCCAGTCGTAGCGTTTGTTCATTGGGAAACTGAAGGATCATATGCGATCATCGCCCTTGTGCGGACTTCGTTCGTTCCGGTTCGGTCGGCTCGGCCACCTCGGGTGTCGGCTGCGAAACCGGTTCGCGCTCGATGACGATCTCGCCCAAATCTTCGGCCGGAATGCCTTTGCCCACGAGCTTTTCGACGAGCGTGCGGTGAAGCTGCTCGTGCTCGATCGGTAACAAATCGGCGTCCGAATCGAGTTTGACGATGATGTTTTGTTTGCCCGATCGCGGGTCGCGCCTCAATACGATGGTTAGTTGTGCCATACGCTCTCCCGTAGTAACGCGACGCCGGGAGTTCGCGGAATCAATTGGCCGAGCGTTTTGCTGTCGATGGTTTTCTTTTCGATGAGCATGTCTCGCAACATTTCGATCAATGCCCTTTGTTCGCGGACGATTGCCTCCGCACGAACCCGTTGTTCTTCGAGGATCTCCGCGATGCGAGCATCGATGGCCGCGAGTGTATCGGCAGCCAGATCCTGTCGGCGTCGGCCGGTCTGCATGTCGAGAAACTGCACCTGCCCGAGCTTGCCCCCCGCGAGGCCGTGCGACTCGACGAGTTCGCGTGCGATGCTTGTGGCCGAGTTCAAATCGCCGGTTGCGCCGAGTGAGAGATCGTTTAGCAACAGCCGTTCGGCCTCCCGCGCACCGAGTGCGACGCAGATGAGGTCGAGGTACATGTTCACCGTTTGAATGTATTTGTGCGCCGGGTCGGCATAGCGAACGTAGCCGAACGCCCAGTTCATTTCGGACGCGATGGTGATGCGTTCCACCGGGGGCGCGTGATCGCAAAACAGCGCCACAACCGCATGACCCGCTTCGTGCGTGGCGAGTACGTTTTCCTCGGCTTTCGTCAGCTTGGGCCGTTCGATCCACTCGGTCATTGCACGTTCGACGAGCAGTATCGTCGTCTCGCCGGTTTCATTTTCGCGAAGTCGAATGCGGGCTACCGACCTGCAAAGCGCGTTCAGGTGGTCGCCGCTGTATCGCGTGCCACCCGCCGCGCCGATGACGAAATCGCCCGTGCGTTTGACCGCGTACTCCATCGCGTCGTCGGTCATCTCCAGCCGCATTTTCTTGTTGTAAATCTGCAAAATATCGCGACGATCGTCCGGCTCCGGATACGGGATGTGCAAGTGAAACTCGAAGCGTCCGGGGCGGAGCAGGGCAGGGTCGATCGCTTCGACGAAGTTCGTCGTGCCGACCACGAACACGAGTTCTTCCTTGCGAAAGCCGTCCATTTCGGTGAGCAATTGATTGACCATCGAATGTTCGACGCCGCTACCGCTGTAGGTTCCGCGTGCGGTGGCGAACGAGTCGAGTTCGTCGAAAACGATGATCGACGGGGCCGACTGCCTCGCTTTGTGGAAAATCTGCCGCAGGTTCTCTTCGCTCTCGCCGACCCACTTCGATTTGAGTTCGGGGCCGGAGACGATCTGAATCGCCGCACCGATCGCGGTGGCAATCGCTTTCGCGAAAAATGTCTTGCCGGTGCCGGGTGGCCCCCAGAAGATCATGCCGCGTGGGATCAACTCTTCGAGCCGCGCGACATCCTCGGGCGTCGATGCGGTGTCGCGTTTTTGCAGTACATCGAGGACTTCCTGGCGAAGGCGTTTCTTGACCTTCGTGTATCCGCCGATCTCGCTGTCGAGGTCGATGTTCGGTATCTCCATCGCCCCGTTGAGCGTGCCTAACCGCAGGTGCCTCTGGGCTTCCTTCGGATTCGTCGGGTAGTCTTCGCCTTCGAGCGTCGTCAGCAGTTTCCGCAACCGGACCGCATTCGCACCGGACACGTATTTGTAAAGTTGCCACGGGTTGAACGTCGTCCCGAACTTGCGCGATTCCTTCTGCGTGACGAGGTGCTGCAATCGCAACCGGCCGATGCCGAGTATGCTCGTACGATGCGGGAAAAGGTTCTCGATGACCTTTGGCAACGGGAACGATGGGTCTTTGAAACCGAGCCAAACGAGTTCGGGGTTTTCGTAAAGCAGCGGAATCACTTCGCGGGCTTCGCTGGTTAATCCGCCTTGGCTCGTCGTTAGTAAATCCAGGTGCGGCAGCACGACGACGCGCTTTTCGACCGCACCGCGAACGGCTTCGCGAAGTTGGCCGATCATCGTGCCGATGAGGCCCATCGGCGGTGCGCCGCCGGTCGCACTTTCGCGACCATCGAGGTACACGCAACGCAAATTGCGATCTTTCAGCCGGTTCCGCAAGTTCACGAAAAGGTACGGCGACAACTCCTTGTCACACTCGATCAGGCACGGTAATCCGCGAATGATGTAACTCGCTACTTCGGCCAGTTCGTGGGTATACGCCGCCTCGACCGCTTGCTCGACGGTCAGGCTGGTCGGGAGTTCTTTCTCGGAGATCGTCAGGCTCATTCGCGGCGGCTCGTGTTTCTGTACGCGATACTTATACTTCAATTTTAATCGTCATCGAACCCGATTTTTCATCTTCGGCAATCTCGGTGATCGTGCCGAGCGTGGCGGCTTTTTGTTTCAGCGCTTCCCGAGTCACTTTATTGACGATCGACGCAAGTTCCGGCTGCAAATCGTGCAGGTGCTGTTCGAGCGAGGCGGTGGCTTTCTCTTGCAGCTTGTCGTTCTCTTTTTCGATCTTCTTTTCGAGTTCTTTTGCAAGCAGATCGCGGGCATGCTCTTCGACCGTTTTTCGCAATGGGCCGACATCGTCCCAGGCAGTCGCTATGCGTTCGCCTTCGACGACAACATTCTTCTCGGCAACGGTTTTCACCGACACTTCGCCGTTGCACGGGTCGACGGTCACCGTTAGGTCGCCCTGTTGCCGAACGAGTTTGCCGTCGTCGGTTTCTTCGAATCCGCGTTGGCCCAACTCGGAACGCAACAGTTGCCCCATCGCTTCCGGCGACAGGATGCCGAGGAGTTCGAGTTGTGTGCAAATTTCATCGCCCGCGCGGATATCGCGTGTGACCGATTCTTTGACGCTGATGCGGTAAGCGCGGCTCATGCTCGCTCCGGGTGGCTCATGGGAAAGTCTCGCTGCCGCCCGCAGAGACCCGCAACGGATCGAGTGCGGCCAGCGTTTGGCGAGCTTTTGCTATTGTAGCCTCGCCGTCCAGCGATTCGTAGGCTTCCTTCCAAAGTTGGCTCGCCGCATAGCCTTCGTCGAAGTAACCGACCGCACGCGCCTGCTGGTGCCAACGTGCGAAGGTGTCCGCCTGTTGGACGAGCGAAAGCGCCGAACGCTGAATCGCGATCCGTTCGGCCAGTCGCAGCGGCGCTTCGGTCAACAACCCGCCGATCCAAAACGACGGTTCCAACGACCGCCCCGCAAACAATTTCGATAGCACTTTTAGCGGGAAGATCGCAAGATCGTGGCGATTCGCGGCTTCGGCGGCCTTCAGAAACTGAGTGAGAATGGCTGTCTCCGCGATGCCGCGCCGACGCATGAGATTCCAGTCGGCAATCTCGCTTTTGACGGACTCGCTTCGCAGCCAGCGTTTCGTCAGTGGGGTTTGCAGGCATTCGAGCATCATGGCCCGCTTTCCGGACAATAGCGGGGCGAACGACGGCGGCGCAGGGTCGTCGACGGTGGCGAAATCGCTCGCGTTCATGAGCCACGAAAACGGGTTATTCAGGAAAGGCGACTTCGAGCGAAGGGCGTCGAAAAGCTCCGGTTCGTCGCGTAACGCATTGTAGGCGAGGTGGAAAAAAAGATCGTCGGCTGCCGTCGATTCAGTCGACTCGCGATGCCATTCGACCTTCGTTTGCGTCGGGTGTTCGGCGGTCAGCCACAGCAAGAAATCGAGCGGTTTTCGGCTAAATGTGAGTGTGCGCTCTGCCAGCGGTACGCGGTTCCAGACGCGGCCCGATGTCGGTTGATCGTTCTGTAAAAACGTGTCGTCGCGCCAACCACCCGCGCGAACGAGATGCAAAATCAGCCCCTTGCTGAGCGTGTCTTTCACCAACGCAATCGCGTTCGGATTCAAGCAGGCGGGTGGCGTACGCTGATTTAGGATGAGCGACAGCACTTGATCGATCGGAATCACCCCGAGCAGTGCCCGCAAGATCCGCAATAGATCGAACTCGAAGCGTGTCACTTCGCGCGTGGCCGTCATCGCTTCGGTCCTTCCGCTGATTTCGGCCTCTTCCAGCCTTTCCAAAGTCCCAATGCCTGCAACGCCGGAAAGCCGTTGATACGGATGCTCTCCGAATCGACGCGAATTTCGAGCGTATTCGAGCGATGCCAGCACGGGTCGTCGGTACGGTAGCGATCTGTCAGAAAGTGAATGCGCTGGTTCGTCGAGCCGATCCAACGACGTTTCAAGTCGGGCAAATCACACTCGAATGGCCCATCGACGAGGATGTCGATCTGCGCGAGAAGTGCCGCGGTTGCGTCCGGCTTCATTCGCAAGTCTTCGAGGAGATACCCACTAAATACCATCACGCTCAACCCGATACGCTTCGCCGATCGCGCGAGTGCCGCTGCCGCTTCGGCGTGGGCAAATGGCTCGCCGCCGAGAAGCGTGATGCCTTCGATGCCAACTTGCGAAGTCATTGCATCGACGACGTCTTCGAGCGATTTTTCTTCGCCACCACGGAAAGAAAGAAACTCGGGATTGCAACAGCCAGGGCAACGCAACGGGCAGCCTTGGAACCAGATGGCGAACCGCTTCCCCGGCCCCTCCGCCTCGGTGGAAGGGACAATCTGCGCGACTCGCATTCGGATGTCTTGTGGCATAGTGACTGACGGCTCGTTCGTTGAAGACTCAGTCGATTATAGCCGTCATTCGGCGATGCGAACGGTGCCGGGCGAGCCGACTTTCCCTTCGCAGGTGATTTCGCGTTCGACGAACATGCGGATCGTCGCGATGTTCGTCAGCAAGTGCGGCGTGATTTCCGATACGCGGAACTCGGAAGCGCCTTCGGCGAATGCTAACGGCAACACGATCTGATCCGCCGAGTAGGCATCGATCGGGCAACCGCTATCGCGGAACGCGATCGCTTGCTCGGTGGCTTCGTCGGCGACGGCAGCGGCGGGTTTGCCGCGTTCGCCGAGGCCCAGAAAGAACGGCGATACGGGCAGATCGGGGAACGACACTCCGCACAACGCCGCTGGCGCGGCGCGGTTTTGTTCGTCCCACGTCTCCTTTGTGGCCTCGCATCGGATACCGGCTGCGTTCAATTTGTGGTCGATGCGGCGCGACATTTCCTTGGCGATTTTCTCCGGGAGACTGCACACTGCCGCGAACGCCGTGGCTTTCGTGAGTTCCGTGGCCGTCATGGAATGTAACCCGCGCAGAGTCGGCGTCCGCGCGATTGCGATTTGAATTTCGCCACCGCCACGCGGGTAGAAACCGGGTCGCAACATCTTCAGTTTCAAATCGAAGCCGATGCGGTTCAGGTGCGTCGCCCAAGTCTGTTCCAGGAAGTGGAAGCACGGGCTATGCGATACGTGCGTGCCACCGCGAATGGTGACGTGGCTGGCCGTTTCACCCTTTAGTGCAAGTGGCAAGTAGATCGTATGCAACACCAAGCCAGTGGCCCCCGCCGTGCCGATGTCGATGGTATAAGTGCCCGATTTCAGTTCGCCGGGTTCGAATAGTAGCACGCTCGAACCGATACTGGCCCCCGTCAGTTTGCCACCGCAAATATTGCCCGCCGCCCGTACCGATGCGAGATGTTGCGGCGCGAGGCCGGGCTTCGAGCGGTTCGCCCGGATCTGGATCAGTTTGAATGGCCGCCCGGTGAGGATCGACAGCGCCAGCGCCGAACGCAGAATCTGCCCGCCCCCTTCGCCCTGCGAACCGTCGATTTGTACGAGTGTTGACATGGCAAATGAGACACCGTTCGCGATCGCTGGTTCAACCTCGTTACGATTTTGCGATATTATAGTGCGTTGTCGCACTCGCTACGTTGCGACGATCCGATTCTGAGGTGCGAGCGATGTTACAAAATTGGCAACTGATTGCGGCAGTGTTGTGGCTCACGATTGCCGTGCTGATTTTCTTCCGCGACTTTTTGCTGTCGCAAGAAGCACTCGACCGACTGTTCGGTCGGAACGGGAATATGGGCTTCTGGGTCGGTCTGTTCTTGTTCGTGTTCAACATCGCCCGCTGGTATCAGGCACGATCCGTTCGGCTGCAACGCGAGCGAAGTGTTCGACTGCCGCTCCAGCCGAACCCCGATGCAGCGACAGGGTACGAGTATAACCCCGAGCTGGATTTCCACAAACCCGACGACGCACCGAAGGCATGAACGTCATCGCGGCATCTGGCCGATAAGTTCGACCGCCCGTTTCCCGTCGGGCGTGTCGGCTTCGAACTTCATGCCCGCGTCGTGGTGTGGCCGCCGGATGTAGCCAATCGCGATGGACGCATCGTGCTTTGGCGAAAACACCGACGATGTCACTAAGCCGATTTCTTGCCCGTCGCGGAACAACTTCGTGCCGCTCGGCAGCGTGCCACCTTCGAGAATTTTCATCCCCAAAAACGCTCGGCTCACGAAGCCCGCACGGTCGCGCGACATGATGATCGGCTCCTGACCGATGAAGCAGCCCTTCGTGTAACAAATCGCGCGTTGCACATTTGCGATCTCCATCACGAAGCGGCTCTCGTCGATGTCCGTGCCGTACACCGGCGTACCGGCTTCGACGCGCCGCGTTTCGTACGTCGCGTCATCGCCGACGGTCGCACCCGCGGCGACGAGCATTTGCCACACGCCACGGAATTTCTCTTTCAAACAAACGATGTCGTAACCGGAGACGCCCAGAAGATCGCGACGACGAATGTTGCACACGCTGCCCGCGCCGAAGGTGCGGTCCATGTGCATGAACTCGCCGAGGTTGGGGATCGGTTCGCCGATTGCGGCTTCGATCACTGCTTTTGCGTGCGGTCCGGCGAGGTGCATTTGGCCAAATGTCTCCGTGACATCGCGGAGTTCGACCGCTTCGGAGATTAGATATTTATCGAGGTGCTTCAACAGTTTCGCGCCGTAACCGGGAACGGTTTCGAGCCAGATCGCGTGGCGGTTCTCGGACAGCATCACGTGGTACGCCCACGTTTGAAACAGAGTCTTGGCACGGTGATCGAGGAAGTACGCTTCGCAGCCGCCGCCGAGCGGCAACTGTTGCAGTTCGTTCGTGCAAAGGTTCGTGAGAAACTTTGGCGCATCGGGGCCGGAGATTTCGAGTTTCGCGACGGCCGAGCGGTCGAAGATCGCCGCCGATTCGTACGATTCGCGGTAGCCCGGCAACGTGGGTGTGGGATTCATATCAGGTCGACCATGCTTTTGTGTGCGTCGGGCAATATCAGCAACCGCTCGGCGGCATCGGCGAGTTTTTGCAACTCGTTGGCAGACGTTATCGAAGTCGCGAACAATTCATCAACGGCGTCCGCATCGGGGCAGCCGGAGACGTAAATCCGCCCCCGCTTCGCGGCAAATGCCCACAGCAGCGCGGCCGCGTGGTCGTCTGGGAATCGCTTCTTAATTCGCCGTTCGGCAGAGGTCGGATCGCCTGCCGCACGCAAAATCGAGACGCCTTCGCCGTTGAGTGGCAGTGTCGGCGTCAGCACGATGATTCGCCCCTCGGGTTCGACGACCCGTGCCGCACACGCCGCGGCGGCAGCGACATCGGCGAAGGTCACACGCTCGGCCGATTCCGCGATCGTTGCGATCACCGTTTGCGGAAGTTCATCGACTTTCGCACGCCGATGGGCATCGAGTCGACGGATGCCCTCCGCACTGCTGTCTCGCAGCCCCGCAACGACTTCACAGATGGTGCCGCCTTGCCCTTCGATCGCCTGCACGAAAAACGGCGTGCCTAATAAATATGCGACTTCCACCGATTGTGCCCGCGTCGGCCAGACGTCTTCGCCGGGTGCCGTGGCGTCGAATGCGTCCCGGAATGAAGCGAGATTCTCATCATCGGACATCGTAGGGAAGATCGTCGTCTCGGCACCGATGTACCCGAACACCGGGTCGTATTCTCGCCCGGAAAGAATGACGGCGAAATCGGATTCGACGAGCGTTTTGTTCAAGTAGATACGCTTCTCGGCGGCGACCGTTGCCAGATACGCGAGCTTTTTGCGGTCGGTCGGGTCGTGAATTTCCGTTTTCACATCGGAGAACTCGTCGGGTAGATCGTCGATCCAGTTTGAACCCGCCGCCGGTGCCGTTGTCAGCAACGTGATGTCTTCGCAGCGGATTTCGGCCGTTATCAGATGCTCGATAATCGCAGCTACCATCTCGCCGAGGTGCGGTAGTTTTTCATCGATGACGATGCAGACGTGATCTCCCGGTGTGAGTGCCCGACGCAACGACTCGAAGTTGTACGGCTTCTCGAGTGCGGTACGCACCATCTCACGCGGCCCTACGGTCGGCGGAACGACGGGACTGCGAACCGGTTTCACGAGTCGTTCGGGTGGGACCGTGAGGAGCCAATTCTCGGAACCGAATGTCAAAGTCAGAGGCGTGGCCATGCGGATCGTTGCTCGGGTGTGGGTCGTCGCGTCATCAATCACTCAATTATAGACGCAGCCCAGAAATCGGCACTGCATACGGTCCATCGAGACGATTCGCGATTTTGTTGCATACTCGGCGAAGCCCGATCCGGCCCCGGCAACGGTCGTTCCGGATTGCCAATCGCGTTCGATTTCAGCACAGTAGGCTTGCGATCAATGCTCATTTCGGCGGGGCCGAAAGCGTCCGCACTACTCGCCCGTCAAACTACCCGACCGTCACGACCGCACCTTTCCGCGAACTAACTACCGTAAGTCTGCAATCTCAACTCCGGATCGTTTGTATCTGAAGCCGAGTTTAAGAAAGGACGCGATACGTCAGTAAGTTTTCAGTCGCACCGGGTCAGGAGGACCACACCATGCGTCGCTTGTTGGCAACCGGAGTCGGGCTGAGTTTCGCCTTGACGACCGCCAACGCGGTCGCCCAATCCTTTGGGGCGACAACACCACAGCTATTACCAGCCAGTCCACTCGCTTCAAAGCCTGTCACGCGAATTTTAGCCGTGCGCCCTCTGGAAGAGTCACCTTCCACCGCACGCGGCCAAACTCCTGCACCAATGCCGATGCCGATGCCCGCACCAGTAATCGGTGCGCCGGGGCAAGGCTTGCCGATGCCGCGTCCGTTCGGCAAAGGTCCGACGGTTTCGGAAGTGCCGGGCACAATCGCTCCGGGCACAGTCGTTCCTGGCCAAACGTATCCGTATATGCCGCAGGGTTATCCGCAGGGTGGCGTTACCCTAGGGCCGGCGATCCCCGTCGAAGGTGGCGGGTTTCCGTCGATGGTTTCGCCCGATCAAGGGCGCTATTCGCCGCCTGCACTCGATGCGCCGTTGTTCGGAGGAAGTTACGCGCCGGTACCGGGTGGGCCGGGGCTGTTCGGCGCATGTGCGGCCAATGCCGGTTACGATCCGGAACGCTGGTGGTCGTCGGCGGAATACCTGATGTGGTGGACGAAGAGCGCGCAGTTCCCTGCGTTACTTACGACGAGTTCGCCTTCATTTAACGGCATTTTGGGTACGGGTGATACGCGAACCCTCGTTGGCGGTGGCTCGTTCGGGCAAACGCTCCATAGCGGGGGCCGGTTCGGATTAGGCCGTTGGTTTGGCAACGATCAGCGTTGGGCGCTCGATGGCAGCGTGTTCTTCCTCGGCCGTAACGGCAACGAATTCGCGGCGAATTCGGACCAGTTTCCGCTCCTCGCACGCCCGTTCAACAACGCGAACCAGAACATTCCGTTCTCGGAAATCGTCTCGGCAAATGGACTGGCGCGGGGTGGTGCCAGCGTCAAGTTCGAGAACTCGGTTTGGGGTGCAGACGTCAACTTGCGCCGTCGCCTTGCGGGTAGCAGTTGTTCGCGATTGGACCTCATCGGTGGCTTCCAGTACCTCAGCGTCAGCGAAGAATTGCGCGTCGACGAGTTCTTTGCACGGACGCCCGATTCGCCGCGTTCGATCGGCGTTCCCACAGCCATCGCTGGCATTGTCACGGATCGTTTCCGCACGGAAAACGAGTTCTACGGTGCCACGATCGGGCTGCAAGGCGAGATGCGACGCGGACGCTGGTTCTCGAACCTGACGACGAAAATCGCACTCGGTACCGTTCACCAAACGGCTCTGATCGAAGGCAATCAAACGATTTCGTTCGACACGGGTACGACCTCGTCGTTCCCTGGAGGATTGTTGGCGGTTCCCGGAAACATTGGGCAGTACACGCAGAACAAGTTCGCGGTGGTGCCGCAGGTCGGGCTGAACATCGGCTATCACATTACGCCGAACTTCCGCGTATTCATGGGGTACAACTTCATGTATCTCAGCAGTGTGTTGCGGCCGGGCGAACAGATCGACACGAACATCGACGTGACGCGGATCCCGAACTTCCCCGTAGCCGGTGCGACCACACTGCCGTTCGTGCGGCCGACAATCCCGCTGAAGGATACCGACTTCTTCACGCAGGGCCTGAGCTTCGGAATGCAGTGGAAATGGTGATTTTTAACCATTCGGAATCGACGTAAGTCACAATTGCGGAGACTCCAAAACCATGTTTTGGGGTCTTTTTTCGTCTCAAAATGCCACTTTTTGATCGTCTTTCGCCGATTTGTTTCGGGCGATTTTGCCACAACTCGAACGTGCATCGTGGTTTGAGCCGATTGTCATCGATTACGCATAAGCCGAAAATACTGGTCAAAAATCGACCGAATGCGACCGAAAATCGACCGGACCCGACACAAAATCGACCGGACCCGACATTTCCATGTCATTTCGCGACACTTTTGGGTCACTCCGTGCACGACGCAAATTCCGACTTACGTCGAATCGCCTGCGATTTTTTGACTTCTGGAAATCGCGTGGGTGCTGCGTGGTGAATGTTGAAAAATTTGCTACGACATGAAGCGGTCAATCGTTGCCGCCAGGGTTTCGAGATCTGGTATAGAACCACGCAGGTCGAAGTATATGTGGGCATAATTGAGTTGATTCACCGTCCGCTGAACGTGCCATTTACTCTTGTTGTATCCCAACTGCGCTAAGCAGTAGACTTTCTTGAGATCCTCGACCGGATGGGGAATTTGTTGGCTGTCGCACGTCGCCGGGTCGTACCCAAGGGTGGCGGTGACTGAGGCGTGGGTGAGTGATGGATGCATTGTTTGGAAGTGGTAATGCTCGGCGATGAACCATGCCTCGATCTCCATCACGGCCAGGATGAGCGTGCTAGGGATCGGTGACGATGGTGCTCGGTCTGCGAAGGAGGCTCGAATATCTGGAATGGTCGTAGCGGCTTGTGGATAAACGTCCCGGATACCGAGGATCTCGCTGTATCCACTTGCTACCAAGCCGTCATACTTCTCAATGATGTCGGACAGGACGCGGCTATCATTGCTGGAATCGTAAATGATGACGTAGTAGTTCTTGTTAGCATCTGCTTCACTCCTCGTCGTAATCTCAAGGAATTGTCTGGGATTGAGTTTGCCGCCGAGTGCTTTCACGGTGTCAATGTGAATGTTTCTTTCGCCAGCCACTCGACGTATCAGCCCTTCGGCAAACATCTGCTCGGTCTGTCCCTCAACGAAAATGGCCATCCTTTTCATACAACTATTTCCCTTCCAGAAAGTTCGTCGCGAAAAGGTCGAAGTTGCTCAAACCGGTGATTTTGAACGCTTCAAAAGCTGCGGCGGAGTTCGCATAGTTTCGTACTCGGACATTGCCTTTAGTACGCTCCAGAACACACCACTCTTCGAGTGGCACGCGATTCATGACGAATCGGTTATTCGTCGACATAATCAGTTGGAAAGTAGACTGCTTGGCCTTTTCACGAAGGAGATCGATGAGGATGCACGACCGCTCGAAATCGAGTCCTTCGCCGATGTCATCGATCAGAATGCAACCCGCTTTATTGGACATCATGTAATGCGTCGTCTGGATGAGGAGTGACAGCGTGCGAAACATTCCTTGCGACATGTTTGGCTGATCGGTCATGACGTCCAGTTCTTGTTCTTTGGCGGACAAGCCAACGAGCTCGCCCATCAAAATTCCCATGCCTGCATTATAAGCAGGCTTGCGAATGCCTAATTCCGTGATGTGATATCCGAGAGTTTCCATGTCCGCCATCACAGCCTGCTTGAGTTGCTCACCATATGGCTGTCGGGTGGCAAGATCGTAAATCGGTACGAGGCTACTCGTGTTCTTCTCGTCGATTTCAACGTTTAACCCTTTGACTGCGAGAGCGATCGCAAGGTTTTGTGGTCCCATTTCGGAGCCGAACTGAAAGTGCCGCAGGGCGTGGCCCCACTCGAAAAGCCCATCGAGATACGGATGCTGGATCGAGTCTCGTTTCGCCACAATACCCAGTTGGCGGAGAGGCGTTTTGAAACGCATCCGCACCTCCTTGCCTCCAATGTCTTCCGCTTCGATCTGGCCAATACCGCCCTTCCCACGCTTCATTACGTCTTTACCGTTGTAAATCAGCGTCTCATGTACGATCTCCGAATGGTCGTACTTTACGTCGTAAGTCCATCTATTTTGACCTTCAGTAAAGAATGCTTCAAATCGACCGTCGTAGGGCGGTTCTTTTATCTCACCTGTCAGCATCTTCCCGAAGTTGCTGATTACACTCAACAGCCTCGATTTCCCGACTGCATTTCGTCCGACGACGAGGTTGATCTGACCCAACGTGAAGTCGTCGAACTTCCACTCGGGCGGCTGCCCTGGGAATTCGATGAAAGAGAGCTTTTCAAGCTTCATGGTTTAGTCCCGTCAGTCGATGGTTCCCTGCAAGTCGGGTACTCATTCTCAGTCGCGTTTATTGGCATCGGGTATCATTCTAGTGCGCGTCGAGGGGTAATCACTTGCCGAGTTTCACCTGAACTACGAGGATCTGGAGCCGTTCGACCTTATCGGGACGTCGTGCCGCTCTGTGAAACTGGTCGGCCGCGTCATCGCCGTGAGCGTGGAAACGGTTCGGATCGTGAAGGCACTGCCGGTGGCGTTCGCGCCGGCGTGAGACGGTTTTCATTTCTCGGCATAGCCCCATTCCGGCAAACTCATACCGTTGATAGAAAGGTATCGGGAGAGAGACGGTATCTCTGGCCGATGCGCGTGCGAACCTGCCGAACGATGACCGACGAACCTCGCCATTCCGACATTTGATGCGAAGGAACCCAACGTGACGACAGACGTCGAACCGGAAACATCCTCATTTCAGAAAACCAGCACCGCCGGGTTCAAGATCGTTCCCCCTTCCCGCATCGATCGCGATCGCCTGCGCGATGCTGCGCGCGAACATGCGATGGGGTTCGACCGCTCGAAGCCACTCACGCGCGATGAAACCCGCACCGATGCCGTGTTTCTGCTCGAAAAGCTGAATATGGCCGACGAGTTTCTCGGCTTCGCGATGGTGATGCTGACGAACGAATTCTGGCGCGATCAAGTCGCCGCGATCCCGTTCAATCGCCGGTTGATGCTGTTGCCGCACTGCCTGAAAAATGCCGAAGGTTGCCCGGCAGACTACGACGAATTCGGCCTCGACTGTGAGAAGTGCGGAGCCTGTTCGGTTGCGGACTTCAAGGGGAAGGCCGAGGAACTCGGGTACAAAGTGCTCGTTTCCGAAGGCACGCCGATCGTGCTGAAGATTATCGTTTCTGGGCACGTCGATGCCATCGTCGGCGTCGCGTGTTTGAACGTGCTCGAAAAGGCATTCGACAAAATCCTCCTCGCGGGCATTCCCTGCGTCGCGACGCCATTGCTGTCGAGTAACTGCAAGAACACATCGGTCGATCAAGACTGGGTGTTCGACATGATCGGCTTGCAGACCGCACCCGTTGCCAAGAAAACGAAGACGTACGTTCACCTGATGCGTGCGTCGAATGGCATATTCGAGGATGCGGAACTGACACGGTTGGCACCGAAGCAACGCCACGCCTCGGCGGCGAGCGACCCGCTGCGTCGCCATGAGGAGATCGCCTACGATTTCCTGTCGCGCGGCGGGAAGCGCTCGCGGCCATTCATCACGCTCGCGGCCTACGATGCGCTGACGGGCGGCAAAGCGACGGAATCCGATAGTGGCTGGGAGCTATCCGATTCGGTGAAGCGAGCGGCACTCGCGATCGAGACATTCCACAAAGCGAGCCTCGTTCACGACGACATCGAAGACGACGATGCCTATCGCTACGGCGAAGAAACGCTCCACCGCGTCCACGGCGTCGGCACGGCGATCAACCTCGGCGATTACCTCATCGGCCTGGGCTACCGGCTGGTCAGTCGCGACCGCAAAATCCTCGGTGCCGAAACCGCTGCAGATATTCTCGACAAGCTCGCCGATGCGCACATGAAGTTGTCCGAAGGCCAAGGTGCCGAGCTATTGTGGCGCGACGCGAACGAGAAGGTGCTATCGCCGATGGACGCGCTGAAGATTTACGCGCTCAAGACATCGCCCGCATTTGAAGCGGCCCTGTATAGCGGCGTGCGACTGGCCGGGTCGGCGGAACCGTACGAGAAAGTGATCGTCGAATTTTCGCGGAACATCGGCGTCGCGTTCCAGATTCTGAACGACCTGAAAGACTGGACTGGCGACGAGGACAACAAACTCGTCGGCGGGCAAGATGTGCTTTCCTCGCGGCCGACGTTGCTGTTCGCGCTGGCACTCGATGCCGCAACCGCATCGGAGAAAGCCGAAATTCTCCGGCTGGCCGCACGCGAAACGGGCAAGTCCGCCGAGGAGATCGTCGAGCGAGTTCGCGGGATTTACTTCCGTGCGAATGTCTTCCAGAAGGCCGATAAACTCGTCGACAAGTTCCGCGCAAAATGCGAAGCGATTGCCGACGAAGTCGAACCGGTGGCATTCCGCGAACTGCTGTATTATCTCGTCGACACGGTCCTCGAGAAGATGGCACTCCCCGCCGAACCGGTCACCACGACGTTCCACGTCCCGCTCGGTTTGCCGCGCCAGCAACTCGTACACGCGGGAAGCTGACGCGGTGCCGTTCGCGGACGAATGATTTTGTCGGAAACGTTATACTTCGCGCGGGGTGATTCGATACGTTTTGTTAGCAAGCGAGGGGAACCCGCTTGAAGGCACGACATCGTAGAAACGATAGTAATCCTCGCTAGTGCGTCGGGCTAACGGGAATGGATTGTCTGACTGGTAACGTCTCATTTCCGACCGCGAGAAGTTAGGTCCAACAAAAGGGACATGCGTTTCACTTGCGAAGTCTTACAATAGCGCCTTCGCCGCTTGGGTGAGGGGATTGCCATGTTCGTCGGCCAAAAAATTGGTCCGTTTCACGTCGAAAAAGAACTCGGTAGCGGTGCCATGGGTACCGTCTACCGTGCCCGTTACGATAACAATGGTAAAGAGCGGACGGTCGCGATCAAGATCATCGCGCTCGGGTTACTCGGCAACGAAGGCGCGATGGCACGTTTCGAGCGGGAAGCGAACATATTGAAGCAGCTTCGGCATCCGCACATCGTTCGTTTGTTCGCAACCGGGAAGTACAAAAATACGCCGTTCATTGCGATGGAATTCGTCGATGGCGAACCGCTCGATCGCATCCTGACGCGCCGCGGTCGCCTCGGTTGGGAAGAAGCCGTGGCATACGCGAAACAGCTTTGCGAAGCCCTGCAATACGCGCACGAAAAAGGCATCATCCACCGCGATTTGAAGCCGTCGAACTTGATGATTACGCCCGATGGCGTCCTGAAGCTCACCGACTTTGGCATCGCGAAAGACACCGATGTGACGGCGCTGACGGGGGCGAACAGCACCATCGGCACGGCGGCGTATATGTCGCCAGAGCAATGTAAGGGCGATAAGAATCTCACGAATAAATCCGACCTGTATTCGCTCGGCATCGTGATGTACGAACTCATCACGGGTAAGAAGCCGTTCGTGTCCGATACGACGATCGACATGTTTTTGAAGCACGTTCACGAGATTCCACCGCGGCCGAGTCGGTTCATTGCCGACGTGCCCGTTTGGTTGGACAACATGATTATGTTCCTCATCGAGAAGGACAAAGACAAACGGCCGATGGATGCCAACACCGTCCGCAAGATGCTCGAGGACATCGAAGAAAAGGTGCAAAACTTGCAAAGTGCGGGCGAAGAAGTCGCGAACGCGCGACGAATGGATCGGCCGATCAACGGTGGCGCACTCGATGCCGACGACCTGGCGGCGGCGCGTTCGCTGAAGGCGGCGAAGTCCGGCAAGAAGATCAAAAAGAAAAAGTCGAAGCCGATGATGCAACGGACATGGGTACGTGCGTTGCCGCTCGTGTTGGGTTTATTCGCGGTGGTCGGCGGCGCGTATTACGTGCTGAAACCACCGAGCCAGGCCGATGTTTTCAAGCGAGTAGAAAATGCGGGTACGCCCGACGACCGCATCAGCATGGCCAAGAAATACCTCGATAGTTACGGCAGCCAAAACGACGAAGACACCGGCAAAGTGAAGGAACTGTACCGCAAGGCACTCGGCGAAAAGCTCCAGGCGGTGCTCGAACTGCGCTTCCGCAAAGCGAAAATTACGACCGCGATGGACGACGAAGACGGCGAGGCATTCAAGGCCGCGTGGTCTGCGATGGAAGCCGAACAGAAGGGCGAACTCACGACCGCATCGGCACTTTGGGGCAAGGTGAAAAGCCGTGCGCCGGATGCGAAAGACAAGTACACCGAGGGTTGGGCGTGGCTGGCCGAACATCGCGCGAGTGCGATCAAAGACGTCGATCGCCAGGCGGGCGTGCTCAAGGACGAATTGATTCGCAGCGAGATCAACGAAATCGCGTGGAAGTACGATCCGCTCGCGCCGGAATGGATCGTGAAACGCGCCATCCGCCTCGGTGCGGCCGGCGGGTTGCCCGCACCGCCCGGTTCGCAAGAATCGGACCGCAAACTGCCACCCCGGATCGTCGATAAAGCGAAAGTTCGCAAAACGTGGGCGATGCTCGCAGACTTGACGAAGGACAAATCCGAGCACCACGTCTGGTACATGCTGGCCGTGCGCGAACGCGATGGCCTCAAGGACATCGCCACCGAAGAAGCCGTGGTAGCGAGGAAAAAGATTTTCGCCGATCAGTTAGCCGGGCTAAAGATCGAATGGCAGCGCGTCGTCGGCGATTCGGAAGCGCGAGCCGAGAAACGCGATTGCCGCAACCGCTGCCGCGATCTCATCGAACTCTACGACGACGAAACTGACGACCAGATCAAGAAGGAAGTCGACGCGGTGAAGTTGCTGCTAATCGAGATGGGTAAAGCGAAGGGCAGTTGACGATCCGTATTGGAAACAGACCGGGAGTGGATGATATGTCTCTGCCGAGTGGCAAACTCCGCCCGAACAGTGCGGCGGCGTATGCGAAAGCGCTCACGCGAATTCCGGGTGGAGTCAACAGTCCCGCACGGGCGTTCGGCGGTGTCGGCGGCAGCCCGATCTTCATCGCGCGGGCCGAGGGGCCGTACCTCTACGATGTCGATGGCCACCGCTACCTGGACTTCATCGGTTCGTGGGGGCCGATGATTCTCGGCCATTCGCACCCGGCGGTCGTCGAAGCGGTCATTGCCGCGATTCACGATGGTTCGAGTTACGGTGCGCCGTGCGAGCGCGAAACCGAACTCGCCGAGATGGTTTGCGAAGCGATCCCGTCGGTCGAGATGGTGCGGTTCGTTTCGAGTGGCACCGAAGCCGCGATGAGCGCGATTCGCCTGGCACGCGGTTGGAAGGGCCGCGATCTCATCGTCAAATTCGCCGGGTGTTATCACGGCCACGTCGATGCGTTGCTCGTGTCGGCCGGTTCGAGTGCGCTCACCCTCGGCGTACCGAACAGTCCGGGAATCCCCAAAGGTTGCACGCAAGATACGATCGTGCTGCGCTACAACGACACGCAGCAACTCGCCGAACTCTTCGCGGCGAAGGGCGATCAAATTGCCGGCGTGATGCTCGAACCCGTCGTCGGCAACATGGGGTTGGTCCCGCCCTCGGTCGAGTTTCGCCGCGAACTGCGCCGCTTAACGCACCATCACGGTACCGCGCTGATTTACGACGAGGTCATGACTGGCTTCCGCCTCTCGTACGGCGGCGCACAAGTGCTCCTCGGCGACGAACCCGACGTGACGGCACTCGGCAAAATTATCGGCGGCGGCTACCCCGTCGGCGCGTATGGCGGTCGTGCGGACATCATGAAATTCATCATGCCCGCCGGGCCGGTCTTTCAAGCTGGCACGCTCAGCGGCAACCCGATCGCGATGGCGGCCGGCATCGCAACGCTCAAGGAATTGAAGCAAAACCCACCGTACGCACGCCTCGATCAACTCGGCCAACGCATCGAAACCGGATTGAACCACGCCGCCACCGAGTGCGGTATCCCGCACCGCGTCAACCGCGTCGGCAGTATGTGGACGCTGTTCTTCACGGATCGCGATGTCACCGATTTCGATACCGCCGTACTCAGCGACAAAGCGAAATTCGCACGGTTTTTCTGGGAAATGATGGATCGCGGGTTCTACCTTCCCTGTAGCCAATACGAGGCCGCGTTTCTTTCTTCCGCAATGACCGACGCGCAGATCGCGGAGATGCTCGTAGCGGCGAAGGAATCGCTACAGGCCCTTTCCTGAGTGAAGATAAGATTTTAACCGCAGAGGGCACAGAGAACACGGAACACGGAGATAAGAAAAAAGTTTTTGGACATGATGTATAAGATGAAACTGGATTGAGAAACTCCTTGATATTATAGATTCTAATCCTGCTAATCTTGTTTATCCTGTCGAAACAAGGTTTGCCACCTCAGCGTATTCTATGCCCTCTGTAGAAACAGTTCACGGGTTATTCCGTTTCACTGAGAAACGTCTGGTTTTGTAGGTCGGGCCGGAAGCTTTGGGAGGCCCGACAGTGCATTCGCGCGGGGATTCCAAACGTACAGGGATTTTGTCGTTGCCGTTCTGTCGGGCCTCATCGCAAAGCCTCTTCGGCCACGACCTACGGCGTCTGAAATGTAGGCAATGCAATCGGATCCCGTGAACGATTACCCTCTATAGTTAAAATTCGGTTCTAGAATTTATCGGTGATCGATTGTCACCTCCAACACTACTACAAATACCGGGGCTATGATGGTGCCAAAATCGCGCGTTCGCAAGTTGTTGCCAGTTGTTCTGCTAATCGCCATCGTCGGCGTGGGCGTTTCCTTGCTGCTGAAGCGTTTCCCGAACTGGGCGGATAGCGAATCGTTCGATGCGGCGCAGGCGGCGAAATTGCAATCGGCGAACCTATCTGCGCCCCTCGCGAATGTCTCCGATTCGTGGCCGCAGTGGCGCGGGCCGACCCGCGACGGCCGTGCCGCCACGACGGCGATCCGCACCGATTGGGCAACGAACCCGCCGAAGCTCGCGTGGTCGACGCCGCTCGGCGGCGGTTACTCGACGTTCGCAATTGTCGATGGACGCGCGTACACGCAAGACTACGCGAGTAACAGCGAAGGCGTGGTTTGCCTCGATGCGAAATCGGGCCGCAAAATCTGGGAGCATCGCTACGCGGTCGATTACTCGCCGCTTCGCATGGGCTACGCCGCCGGTCCGCGTGCAACGCCAACGGTGATCGATGGCCGCATTTATACCGTCGGTGCCACTGGCGTATTTCTCTGCCTGGAAGCGAACGGCGATACGCCGAAAGAACTCTGGCGACACGATTTGCTGAAGGAATTTCGCGCAGCGATCCCGAACTGGGGCGTCGCCTGTTCGCCGCTCATTTCGGGCGATCTCGTCATCGTTCAACCCGGCGGCAAAGACGGCTCCGTTGCGGCGTTTCATAAAATCAGCGGTGAACTCCGCTGGAAAACGGGCAATAACCCGAACGGTTACAGTTCTCCGGTCGTAGAGACGATCGCGAGAGTACGCCAGATCGTTGCCGTCACCGGCGATGCCGTGCTGGGTATTCGGCCCGACGATGGCCAACTCCTTTGGTCGCACGATTGGCGTACGCCCAACAAAGGCAACGCAGCCACGCCACTCGTCGTGAACGACTGGATCTTCATCTCATCGCAGTACGGCAAAGGTTGCACGCTGTTGCACATCGAGCCATCCGGCGATGGTTTCGCCGTCAATCCCGTCTACTTCCGCAAAGGTCGCGGGATGCAAAACCACCACTCGACGAGCGTCCATCGCGACGGGTTCATTTACGGTTTCGACGACGAAACGCTGACGTGCTTGAACTTACGAACCGGCGAAGTGCAACCCGATTGGAACGGTCAGCGAACGCCCGACGGCAAACGCATCGACAAAGGCAGCCTCATTCTCGCCGACAAATACCTCATCGGCATGACGCAAACCGGCAACCTGTTCCTCGCCGAAGCCACCCCCGAACGCTTTCAGTTTCACGGCATGGTCGAGAACGTCCTCAGCGGCAACGAATGTTGGGCCAGCCCCGTACTGGTCGGCGGCAATCTCTATCTGCGCGACGGCACGAAAGCGGTCTGCTGGAAAATGCCGGAGTAACGAGCCACCGGGCTTGTCCCGGTGGGAGTTTCATGTGCGAGAGACTCCCACCGGGATGAACCCGATGGCTCGCTGCCTAACGCACCGTTTCCGCATACATCCACGCGACGATCCCCGCGCGCAGCGTCCAGCCGATGGTGCGAATCCAGTTCGTTCGCACGAGCCGATCGACCTTGTCGCGGTCGTGGCCCCTCAGCAATTCCTGGTGGATCGGCACTTGCAAAAATGCCGTCGATAGCCAAACGATGAGCAACAGCACGAACGCCAATACGAAGGTGGGCGACGACCATCGACTGGGGCACATCATCGCCCAATACGCGCCGCTCAACGCTTCCAGTGCCATTGGGCCAATGACGACCCAACTGGTACGCTTTTGATGTTGATCGGAGTAACGCACGAAGTTTTCCTGGCCGACCTCGTTCATCAGCGGGTAATGCACCACTTGAACGAACCAGATGATGCCGACCATGACTAACGTCCACGCGAGGTGTATCAAAATCAGTTGCGATTCCGGCATAGGAACGACCTGGCTATTCGAGTGGTGCGAAGGCGTCGTAGTATGGTGTATCGTTCGCAGCACGATGGAAACTCGACACTGCCGCGATTGGTAACGCTCATTTCTCGTATAACAGCGTCTTAGTATTCGGGCCGGTCGTCCCTCGGGCGGTCGCCTTGTCCCTCACCGTTCGGCTCGGCCCGTGGCGGAGCATTCGGCGAGCGGTTCTCGCACAAAATCCATGACTACAACTGCTGGTTCCCCCCCGGAGCCGAGGCACGCGAAGCCTCCCCACCAATCGTTCTGGCTGTGGGTGATGTGCCTGACCGGCGTCGATTACTTTTCGACGCTCGGATACCAACCGTCGATTGCCTTCCAAAGTGCCGGACTGCTCGCGCCGATCGCAACCGTCGTGCTGATCTTCGTCACGTTGTTCGGCGCGCTGCCGGTGTACAAGTACGTTGCGCAAAAATCGTTCGAAGGCCAAGGCTCGATCGGGATGCTCGCGAAGCTCGTCTCCGGATGGCCCGGCAAGGTGATGGTGCTGATCCTGCTCGGTTTCGCAGCGACGGACTTCGTGATTACCAAGACGCTTTCCGCCGCCGATGCGGCCGTTCACCTCATCGAAAATCCCAACTGGCCGTGGCACCCCGCAGGCGATGCCGCACCAGAAGTGGGCCAGCAGATGGCCGTGACGATGAGCTTGCTCGTCTTGCTCGGCGGGATGTTCATGCGCGGCTTCAAGGAAGTCATCGGTCTCGCGGTTGGCATCGTCGGCATTTACATCGTTCTCAACATCGTCGTCATCGGCTTGAGCCTGCATTACCTGTACGAACACCCGGCGAAACTCACCGAGTATTTGCACCGGTTGCAGAACGGCGAATGGTATCTACCGCACAACCCGCTCGGCGTGGCGAGCGGCAGCATTTTCAGCATGATCGCGGTGGCATTACTCTTGTTTCCGAAGCTCGCGCTCGGCTTATCCGGTTTCGAGACCGGCGTGGCCGTCATGGCGCACGTTCGCGGTCGAACGGGCGACGATCCGAAGCAACCACTCGGTCGCATTTCGAATACGAAGAAGCTGCTGATGACGGCTGCGCTCATTATGTCGTGCCTGTTGCTCGGCTCGTCGATTGTCGTGAGTACGCTGATTCACCCCACGGAAATTACCCCCGTATCGGCTTCGGGCGAACTGCCGTTAGATGCGAAAGGTCAGCCGATCGAGTCAGTCGAGAACTGGCCGAAAAAGCCCGCAGCCGGTCGAGCGCTCGCGTTCCTCGCCCACGGTGAAAACGCCGTCGCGAAAGAGGTCTGCCCGTGGTTCGGTGCCACCTTCGGCACGATCTACGACATCAGCACGATCGTAATCCTTTGGTTCGCCGGTGCCAGCGCGATGGCGGGCTTATTGAACCTCGTGCCGAAGTACCTGCCCAAGTACGGCATGGCCCCCGAGTGGGCACGAGCGACGAGGCCGCTCGTCATATTATTTACGGCCGTGAACTTGCTCGTGACCTGGATTTTCCGCGCGAACGTCGACGCCCAAGGTGGGGCCTACGCCACCGGCGTGTTGGTGCTGATGACGAGCGCCTGCTTTGCAAGCGTCATCGACAAATGGAATCAACGCACGGGGAAGTGGTACGCGCGATTGTCGTGGCCGTTCGCCATCATCACGGCGGTGTTCATTTACACGACGATTGCCAACGAAGTGGAAAAGCACTTCCAGGGCCTGACGATCGCGACGTTCTTCATCGCTACGATCGTCCTCACGTCGCTGATCTCGCGAATCGCACGCAGCCGCGAACTCCGCTTCGCCGGCTTTAAGATGGCCGATCCATCATCGCGATTACTTTGGGACACGATTCGCCACCTCGAATTGACCGTGCTCGTCCCGCACCGTCCGGGACGACGAACGTTGGCGGAGAAGGAAACTTCGATTCGCCGCGAACACCGGATCCCACGCGATTTGATGATCGTGTTCGTCGAAGTCGAGTTGAGCGACGCGAGCGATTTCGCACCCGAACCGACGATGCAAATTCACACGGAAGAAGGTCGCTACGTGATGAAAATTACGGGGGCCGCCTCGATTGCACACACACTGGCCGCCGTGTCGATGGAGATGACGAAAGTGGGACGCCCACCCGAAATGCACTTCGGTTGGACCGACGACAGCCCCGTGAGCGGCACGATTGGCTTCCTATTATTCGGCGAAGGCAACGTGCCGTGGATGGTTCGCGACCTGATTCAGCGAGCCGAACCCGACCCGAATAAACGCGCGCTAATCATCATCGCGGGGGCAGCTTGACCGCCAGCCCGCAATAAACGATCGAGGTTACTTCGCGCCGGGCTTCATTTCCGAGGATGGGTAAATGGCTGGCCCGGTCGATGCGATTGGTGGGGCAGCGAATACCGGAGCGCCGCTAAACTGACCGTGCATCTCGGGGCTGACACCTTGCACGTGACCGGTGGCCATACCCGGTATTGGCGAAACGATTCCGCCCGCTTTGAAGCACGACGAACAACCGGGGGCTGCGCCGCCGAACACTGGTGATGGTGCCGCAAAGCCGCCGACGTCGTAACCGGGTCCGCCGCCGGCCTCGACGGGCACGCCGCCATGACCGCCATAACCTGCGAAGCCGGGGTAGCAGCGATGGCAGTTACGAATGCGGTAGGCGACATTTCGCAGCAAACAGCAACCGGTTTGCTGTAGGGCGATGGCCGCGAATAGGCTGGAGAGAATCAACTTGCGCGTCATGAGAAACGACCTCCATATCGGTGGCGTGGCAGTGCGAAACAGCCTCCAATCCTTCGGAGCGTGCGGAATCACTTCCGTCTCGGCGAACATCCCTTTCGCGATCGGCACATCCTGTACCGATGACGGAGTATGCGCGACGTGCGGGACGTAGCCAAATCGAAGATCGAGGTTTTCGGGTGTAAGCCGGTCAAAATGAGTAGTTGAGATCGATCCGCGAAAGGGAATGGATCGCGTAGGAAATGCGGATGAAAACGGTCCCGTCACAAGTTCGCGACGGGACTCTGATTAGAAGGCCACATTATCGATCCGGACAGTAATTCGATGGCGCGGCCGATGAACACGACGAACAACCTCGTCGGTGTTTGCAGCCTGCCATGCAAACCAGTACGAGCAACACCACCGCCGATAAAACCCGTTTCTTCCACATGTCGCGTCCTCCTGTCGTCGTGCGAATGACGCAGTTCGTCACCGCATCGAGCGATACCTCATATGCCGAAAAATAGGTTGAATTTGCGCGCCCCGCAAAGTCGGACTCGAGCGAAAAGTCGCGGATGTCTGAAATATCCGCCGGTTGTAGCGGTCGGGAAAGATAGCGAAGCTGTGCGGGCAAATAACGAAATGGGAAATACCGACCGGCGTCCCGTATGTGGGGACAGGTTCTGGTCGAACAACAATTTCATGCGGCCGGGACCACCCACAAGCGCCGCTCACGGTCGGCCGCGAATGCCAGACACGCCCGGATGTCCTCGTCCGTCAAGTCCGGGAAGTCGGCGAGGATGTCCTCGACGGACATCCCGCCAGCGAGGTACTCGAGCACATCCCGGACGGTCATTCGGAGGCCGCGTATGCAGGGCTGCCCGCCGCGCTTACTTGCTTCGATTGTGATTAATTGGGAGTAATTCATAGTCACGATAATACCACCTCGGCGATCCGCGTGCAACCGACCGCTTTACCCGATGAATCCCTGCAAAACCCGAGTAAGAATCCGCAATGACTACTCGCCCCCGTCGTCTGCTTTCGGCAACTCGAACGGCGGCAGGGCTTCGAGGCCGAGCTTCGTTCGCACTTGGCCGACGCGGTTCATCAGCGTGATTCGCGTTCGCAGATGATGTTCGAGAACATCTGGCTCGAGTTGGAATGGCTCTGACATTGCGACTTGGATCGGACGTAAGAAGTCGAGCTTCTTGTTTTGGGCGGGTGGGCCGTTGAAGTACGACGAATGGCAGCCCCACGCCCCTTCGATCCAGCATGCCACGATCGGCGTGTTCGGGCGTTGTTTGAGAATCTCCCAAATGCCACGCCCGAACCGCCGCAAGGGAATCTCTTCCTTGCGTCGCAAATAGGCTTCGGGGAAGATCAGCACGCACTGGCCCGCATCGAGTGCGGCAATCGCCTGTTGCAGTTCGGGTGCCTCACGCCTTGCTCTCGCTTCTTCGACGCGGATCGCCTGGAACACACGGACCATCAATGGGCGGAGAAACCAGCGGTCGTAAAATACCGATGTCATCATCGGCGTGATTGGCCGGGGTAACGCACCGGCCACGAAGAGCGGATCCCACCAGCACGCATGATTGGCAATGACGATCATCGGCCCATCGACCGAGATTGCATCGCTCGGCGTGCCACGAATGCGGTAGCCGACGCGAGTGATAATAGAAATGCCACACTCGAAAAACGGTCGAAACAGCCGTAGCCACGCGAGCAACATCGCGATGAACAGGCAGAGCAACCCCTGGTAGTACAATGCGCGCACTACGACATCAAACGGTATTTGCCTGTATGTTAAAGGTAAACCGAGTCCCCAGCCGAACGTAAGCAAAAACAGCATCCATACCACGACATCGTGTACCCTCGGAGAAAATGTACGCTCGGCAATTCGCTTCTGTCGTCGATTTGTGAACTTTAACAGTGCGCCGCACATAGCACCCATCCCTGCGGCCATGATCCCAAAGAGAGATTCCCCAATCGTGAAATTGGGAATCGCGATTAACGCGAAGAAGTGAATCGTCGTCGCAGGAACGAAGACCCCGAGGGCACGATACGGGTGACCGATTCGGTACGTGATGAGACAAGTTAACGCAAATGCGACAATGGGTAATGACACCCAGATATCATCGCTCGCGCTCATCCACACCGTTTCGAGGGCCGACACAAAGCCGATCCCACTCAGCAAGCAACAAAACGCGACTGGAATGGCATTTCGCCGAGATCGTTCGGGGTTCATCGGGCACCAGCGAGGTTTGACTTCAAAAAAATCGGACGCTGTTATTCGGAGATGCAACCGCCAGAGGGCTGACAGTTGCATACATTACCTGAATGCCTTCACTGCCTAACGATACTGAAATGTGGACCGAACGCGTACGCGATGCGATGTCGCGATACGACGAAGCCCTGCTCCGCACGGTTGCGGGGCGACTCTTCAAGCCGCGCATCGGTCAGCCGCTCGACGAGCTTTCCGAGAAATCGGCGGAGACGCAATCGAATCCGCCGGTGATCGACCGGCGCATCCGCGACCTGCCCGAAGCCGCCCGAACCTTGCTGGTTCACATCGGCCTCAGCCACCAGCTTCGGTGGAAGGTGGCACACCTCATCTTGCTGTCGGCATCGGCCGGCCACCCCGATGGGTTCAACCCCGTTCACACGTTGCTCGAATCGGGGATTCTGTTCCCCGATACGAAAGAACCGACGGTCGTCAGTAACTTCGGCGAATGGCTCGGCATCGCGGGAACGCTGACGGCGCAGGTGTTCGTCCACCCGATCGTGGCAACTCGCGCCCGTGGGTTCATCACGCGCGGGGCCGCTGTACCGGGTAGCGCCGACAGCGCGGCGGTGCGGACGACGGTGGCCGATGGCCTCGAGTGGCCGCTGCGATTTGCCGCGATCTGGCAGCAAGTCCGCGCGTTGCCCGTTCGCATGACGCAATCGTCGGCGCTCTTCAAACGCGACCAAACGCGGTTGCAAGGCGACCCGTCGCTCAATGCGCCGTTTGCCGATTTGGCGACGCCGGTAGTCGATGCGGGTCTGCTCGGTTTCGAGTGGGCGACGGCGCTCGGCTTGTTCGAGCAACGCGATATCGAACGCTTCGCGGCCCCGTTCCCAGCGAGTTGGTCGCAAGGAATCTGGCCCGCACTCGTCGAAGTTTACGCGGCATTTTTCGGCGTCGAATCGTGGGATCCGCTCGTCGGGCACCGCATCATCGAGAACGGCGTCTCCGCCACACCGACGGCGGCGCTGATTGCATTTGGAATGCTCGCCGAAAGTCCCGCCAACAAATGGATCGCGCCGCGCGACATTGCCAACAAGCTCTGGGAACACCACCCGACCTGGCAAGGCGCACTCACAAAAGAATCGCAGAAGGCCCAAGGCAGTAGCTGGGTCGAGGCACTGTTGCTCAGCGTCGCGTATCCGCTGCACATCGTCGAAACGCGCAACGTCGACGGCTTCTCGTTCCGCCTCACCGACTTCGGCTGGCACTTGCTTTGCGGCCAACCCGAACCGGCGACGCCATCGAGTTTCCAACAAACGCTGGTCGTGCAGCCGAATGCCGAAGTCCTCGCGTACCGCCAGGGGTTGACTCTCGCTTTGATCGCCAAGCTCTCCGGCTTCGCCGCGTGGAAACTGATCGGTGCCGCCTGTACGCTCGAGTTAAATGCCGAGGAGACTTATCGCGGGTTGGAATCGGGGTTAAGCCTCGCCGAGATGACGCAGACACTCGACCGGCACGGCGCGAAGCCGGTGCCCGCGAACGTCGCCGACTTGCTGCGCCGCTGGGCGGACAAGCGCGACCGCGTGACGATCTTCGCGTCGGCCACGCTCGTCGAATTCGGCTCGGCGGCCGATCTCGATACCGCACTGAACAAAGGCATTATCGCGATTCGACTTACGGATCGCATCGGCCTGACTGCCGACGGCAACGACCCCGACTTCAAGAGTCTACGCCTGATCGGCAACCGCGATTACGACGCGAAGGCGATCCGCTGCGTCGTCGTTGCGGACGATGGCGTAACGCTGACGATCGATGCGGGACAATCGGACTTGTTGCTCGAAGCCGAGATCGTGCGTTTAGCGGAGCCGGTGTTGGGCGACCAACCGGGGCTGCGACGCTTCCGCGTCACACCGGAGTCGTTGCGTCGCGGGGCGGCCCAGGGAATGTCGGTCGAGGATTTCGATCGCTGGTTCCAGACCCGCACCGGCTTACCGCTCCCCGCCGCCGGGCGATTGTTCCTGCAAGGGGCGAGCCAACCGCCCGCCACGGTGCAACAATTACTCGTGTTGCAAGTCGCGGCGAGCGAGATTGCCGACGGCATCGAGCAATGGCCGGAGACGCGAAGGCTGACGATCGAGCGACTCGGGCCGACGTCGTTTGCAGTGTCGCCGACGTTCCTAAAACCGCTTGAAGAGAAGCTGAAATTGCTCGGAATTACTTTGGCGAGCGAGTCGACCGGCTCAGAAATAGTGACATGAAATCGGGGCGTGAGAGAATTTCCAACACCTCAATCGCCGGCTTGCCATCGGTGTGAATGACGCCGAGCCGACCGTAAGTATCGACCGCTTCCGTCTCGCCGAACCACGCATTCATCGCCGCGTTGGTGCGCACTCGGAAGAAGCCCATCGGTTCGACTTTCCGCAGCACGTTATTTTCAATGAGCACCCGCCCGAGTGGCGTTCGCCCTTCGACGATCTGTTCGCGCACGGTGGGCGACAGCAAATCGAGGTCCATTCGCACGATGCCGAACTGCACGACGCGACCGGTATCGCGAAGCGTCAGCAGGATTTGCCGCGAATATTCGTTGCCATCGAGCCGCGTCTGAAGCACCTTCACGTTCACGGGGTTCGCGTAGAATTGCTCGACCGTTACGGTCATGTGATGCGAATGTACGAGCAGCCCACGATACGGCTTGGGCACCTGCTCCGGCGCGACCATTACCGCTTTCGGGATGTGCTTCGCACCCGCAAACAACCCGTATAACGTCTGAAAATCTGGGATCAATTCCACGGCTGCCCCGCCCGTTCGGAACAAATAGCACAGCGACACACGTTATCATACCGCCTAAATGACAAATGCTTACCCACTTCGTACCGATCCGAATTGATAACCGAAGTGAGTGCGGGTACAACCCAAAACCTTTGTGATACGAAATGGTGTCACGCGCGCGTAACATCCGCTAGTCGGGGTTCGCCCCTTGGAAAGCAATCGGCTAGTATGGTAGCAGAGGCTACGCGGACATTTTGCGCGCCTCCACGGGAGTCGATCTCATGCCCACCGCCGTTTCGCCGAAAATCTCACTGGCTACAAAACAAGACACCGAGATCGATCGGCAACTCGCGGTTGCGACGCGGCGAATTCGCACGCACGATCTGTTTTGCGGCATCCTCACCGTGGCGACAATCGCGCTCGGATACTTCGCCGTCGTGATCGCGATGGATCGCTGGCTCGATCTCCCTTCGTGGGTTCGTCAGGTTGGCATCATCGGGTTGCTCGGCAGTTTGGCGGCTTCCAGTTACTACCTCGTCGTCCGCCCCTGGCGTCGTGCGGTCAATCCACTTTATGCGGCAAAACAAGTCGAAGACACCGTTGCCGACGCGAAAAACAGCATCGTGAACTGGGTGGACCTGCAAGACAAAGATCTCTCCGAAGGCGTGCGGGCCGTCGTCAGCGCGAAGGCCGCCAAGCAGATGAAAGAAGCTGACCTCGACCGCGCGGGCGAATCGAAGCGGCTGCTCTGGCTCGGCGGCGCGGTCGGCACGTTGGTCGTCGTGCTGGCGATCTGGTTCCTGATCTTCAAACCGAGCGTGTTCCTGTCGCTGTTCCATCGCGCGTGGAATCCGTTTGCGTCGGCTTCCACGATCGCAACGCGCACGCAGATTCACCTCGTCGAACCGAAGGACGGCGATTTGACGATCACCGCCGGGCAACCGCTGATGATCGGCGTGGCAATCGAAGGGCGAATCCCGAATGCGGACAGCCCCGACCGCCTGCGCGTGCAACTTCGCCACAATCCTGCCGACCCGAATTACGAGGAAATCGCACTCGAACAAACGACGAGTAACCGCGACTGGACCGTGCGAATTCCCGAGTATCTCGTGCAAAATGGCTTCTGGTATCGCGTCGCCGGTGGCGATGCCGTCACGAGCGAATATCGCGTGATCGTGCGGCCGAAGCCGATGTTCACCGAGTTCGAAGTGAAGTACGAATACCCCGCATACTTGCGGATGAAACCGGACAGCAGCAAAGATCCGCACCTCGATGCGTATCGCGGCACGATCGTCACGATCACCGCGAAAGCGAACCGCGAACTCAAAGATGGCCGCGCGAGTTTGATGGGCATCGCGCAACCGATCACCGGTGAAATTTTAGGCGAGAGCCGCGACACACTTCGCGTGAAAATGACACTCGACGTAGCGAGCAGTTATCGGTTACTGTTTCATTCCACGACCGACGAAGCGAACAACGACGCACCGCCGTACGCCATCCGCGTGCAGGTCGATACAGCGCCTCAAGTGACGATCACAGACCCGAAAGAGGAAGAAATTTCGCTGCCCGCCAACGGCCTGCTCAAGGTCGATGGCCAACTCGGCGACGACTTCGGGATCGACAAAGCGACACTCCGCCTCCGGATCGCTGACGCTCCGGAGAAACCCGGTTATCTACTGGCTGCGAAGCCATTTTTGAAAGGGAAATCGTTCCAGCGCGAAGCCGACGGCACCTTCCCGAGAGAAGTCGTTTACAAAGATTCCTTCGCGCTGACCGACGCGAAAGACGAGGCGGGCAAGGCCGTTACTTTGAACGAAGGGATGGTCGTCGAGTATTGGCTCGAAGCGAGCGACAACTGCACCGTGCCGAAGGCGAACGTCGGCAAGTCGCGCGTGCAGAAAGTGAAACTGACGGCGGCGAAGAAAGAGCCGATGCAGAAAGACGAACTCAAACAGCAAGCCGAGAATCGCCAAAAGGACGAAGCGAACCAACAGAAGCAAGAACAGCAAAAACGCGACGAGGAAAAGCGACCCGAGAAGGAATCGCCACGCGACAAGAAGAACGAAAAGAAAGAAGAGCCGCAACAGAATCCGGAAAAGAAAGAAGATGGCGAACCCGAACCGAAGGGCGAAGGCCAGCCAGACCCCAACCAAAAGGGCGAAGCGAAACCGGGCGACAAGCCGATGAAGGGCGAGGGCGGAAAAGGCACGCCGATGCCGCCGATGAAAGCAGACGACAAGAATCCGCCGATGCCGATGGAGAAGGAAGCAGCCAAGCCAGACGGTGCGCCGTCGGGCGATCAGCCAAAGACCGACACGCCCGAGCAAAAGGGCGCGAACGATAAGACTGCGCCGAAGCCCAAAAAGGGCGATGAAGACCTTCAACGCGAGGCCGACCGCATTCAGAAAGAGATCGACGAGCAAGACAAAAAGCCTGGCGAAGCGAAGCCGAACGATCAACCCGAACCCGATACTAAGACCCCCGCCGCCGAGAAGAAACCGAAGCCTAAGCCGGAAGACGGTCCCGCCGCCGAGGACAAAAAGGGCGCAGAAACCGGTGAGAAGGAACCGATGGCGGGTACCGAGAAAGGTGCGGGTGCGCCGCAGAAACCGCAGCCGACATCGGAGCCGAAGCCGATGGCCGGCGAGAAGCCCGAGGCCAGCCCACAGGAAAAGGAACCGCCACTCGGCGGGAGGGCGGGCAGCGAGAAGCCAACGCCGAAACCCGAGCCGATGAAGCCAGAAGCGGGTGAGAAGCCCGAAGTGAAACCCGAAGACAAACCCGGCGAACCGAAGGGGGCGGACGGCAAACCGCAACCCGACAAGACGGCGAAGCCGAACGCAACCGACAAGCCAATGGGCGACCCGAAGCCCGGCGACCCGATGCCCGACACGCCCCCAGCGCAAAAGAACACCGCCAAACCGGCCGAGGCCAAGAAGGACGGTCAGACGAAACCCGCCGAGGCGAAGAAGTCCGAAGATCCTTCGCAGGAAGGCACGGACGAGCCAAAAGACGAGAAACCCGGTGCCGGTCGCGAACAGAAACCGACGCCGCCCGCAAGCGCCAAGAAGCCATCGAAGCCCGATCCGGACGCCAAGGCCGACAGCAAACCGATGGGCGAACCCAAAGCAGGCGAAGACGAGCCGATGAACGATGCGGCCAAACCCAAAGAGAAGGGCAAAGCCGAACCGGACCGCAGCGCCGGGAAGAAAACGCCAGCATCAAACGAGAAGCCAGACAACGCGAAGTCCGAAGAGCAACGCAAAGCGGACGCGAAGGAGATTCAAGACGCGGCGAAGGACTTGGCCGGTAACGACGAGAAAAAGAAGCAAGCGGCGCGCGACAAGCTCGACGAGAAAATCGGCAAACCTGCTCGTGAGGAGGCAGAGAAGCTCGCCGACGATCTGAAGTCGGGCGACCCGGCGAAGCAGAAA
>JAYWCL010000264.1:0-6191 GCA_043780595.1 Limnoglobus sp. | reverse complement strand
CCACCGGCTGGGGCCTCGTCGCCGCCTTCCTTCGGTGGCAACAATGCCTTGCGGGACAGCTTGATGCGGTCCTGGTCGTCGATGCCGATCACCTTGACGGTGATCTTGTCGCCGACGCGGACAACGTCATCGACGCGGCCGACGTAGCCGTTGTCGAGTTCGGAAATGTGGCACAAGCCATCGCGGCCGGGCGAGATTTCCACGAACGCACCGAAGTCCTTGATACTCGACACTTTGCCTTCGTAAATCGCTCCGACTTTCACTTCGGCACAGAGTGCCTCGACCTTCGCCTTGGCGGCTTCGGCCCCGGCGGATTCGCTGTGCGCGATCGACACGGTACCGTCTTCCTCGATGTCCAGCTTCGCGCCGGTTTCTTCCTGAATCGCGCGAATCATCTTGCCGCCCGGCCCGATCAGCAAGCCGATCTTCTCCGGGTTGATCTTCACTTGCAGCAGGCGCGGCGCGTTGCGATTGATCTCGCGGCGCGGTGCGCGGAGCGTGGTCAGGATCGACTTCAGAATCTCGCGGCGGGCATCGCGGGCCTGATCGAGCGCTTCGCGGATGATCGCTTCGGAGATGCCGTCGAGCTTGATATCGAGCTGAATCCCGGTGATGCCGTTCTGCGTACCGGCCACTTTGAAGTCCATATCGCCGTAGTGGTCTTCATCGCCCTGGATGTCGGTGATGAGGACGTGCTTGTCTTTTTCCATCACGAGGCCAACGGAAATGCCGGCGACGGGCTGCTTGATCGGCACGCCTGCATCCATCAGTGCGAGCGTTCCACCGCAAACGGTGGCCATGCTCGACGAGCCGTTCGATTCGAGAATTTCCGACACGAGGCGAATCGTGTACGGGAACTTCGAGGGCGGCGGCAGCACCGCTTTCAGCGAGCGTTCGGCGAGCATTCCGTGGCCGATTTCGCGGCGACCGGGCCCGCGGATCGGCTTGCACTCCCCGACGCTGAACGGCGGGAAGTTGTAGTCGAGCATGAACTTCTTCGAATACTCGGGAATCAGGCCATCGACCTTCTGTTCGTCTTGCATCGTGCCGAGCGTCAGCACGAGGAGTGCCTGCGTTTCGCCGCGCTGGAACAGTGCCGAACCGTGAACGCGGGGCAGTAAGCCGACTTCGGACGACAGCCCGCGAATCTGCCTGGCGGTACGGCCATCGATGCGGGTGCCGGTGAGTGTGATGTCGCGGAAGATCTTTTCCTTGAGCGCCGAGAACGCACCGGAAACCTGGGCTTCGGTGTGCTTCGGTTCCTTGACGCCTTCGGGCAGGTACGCCTTCTTGATCGTGTCTTTGAGTTCGTTCAGCGCGGCGTAGCGGTTGAGTTTGCCTTCGGTAAGGTACCGCGTACGGAACTCGCCACCGTAGGTTTTGTACATCTCGGCGACGAGCGGATTGACGGCCGGCGGTGCGGCGAGCGTCTTTTTGCCCTGGCCGGTCTTTTCGCGGAGTTCTTCGATCAGGTCGATCATTTCGATAATGTGCTTGTGCGCGAAGACGATGGCGTCGGCCATTTCGTTCTCGGGCATTTCGCGGGCGAACCCTTCGATCATGGCGATCGCTTCGCGGGTACCGCCGACGATCAGGTCGAGGTCGCTGTCTTCCATCTGCGAGCAGGTCGGCATCGCGATCAGTTGACCGTTGACGCGACCGACGCGGACGCCGGCGATCGGCGTTTGCATCGGGATCGGCGAGATGTGCAGCGCGGCGCTGGCACCGACGAGCGCGAGGATGTCCGGGTCATTTTCCTTGTCGAACGCATACACGTTCGCCATCACCTGGACTTCGTTGAAATAATCGACGGGGAACATCGGGCGGATCGGGCGGTCGATGAGTCGCGAGGTGAGCGTTTCCTTGGTGGTCGGTCGCGTTTCGCGTTTGATGAAGCCCCCAGGGAACTTCCCGGCGGCGTAGACCTTTTCGCGATAATCCACGGTCAGCGGGAAGAAGTCCCGTCCGGGGATCGGCGAGCCGGACGTGGCGGCGACGAGAACGAGCGTTTCACCGTATTGGACGGTCACCGCCCCATGAGCTTGTTTGGCGAGCTTGCCAGTTTCGAGGATGAGCGTTTGGTGGCCGATTTGGCGTTCGACGCGAGTGACGGGCACAGTACATAACCCTTTCGTTCGGTGTTTTGGAGCGTGAAATCCTGCGGGTGACCGATTGCGGTCCGAATCATTTCGCGTTCGCCGGCGGCGATCGTTTTAAGTCGCGAAATGTACGATCTGGAGACAGAGAGGGGGATTCCGAAATGCAAACGATGCAAGCCGCGGAGGCAACCCAATGTTACCTGCACGGCCGATCTCGATTTTCTTGAAGGATACGTCTCGACGTTACTTGCGCAACCCGAGTCTGCCGATCACCGTCAGGTACCGCTCTCGGTCGGTTTCCCGGAGATAATTCAACATGCACGTACGCTGACTGACCATTTTCAGTAGCCCGCGACGGCTGGCAAAGTCCTTCTTGTGCTCGCGCATGTGCTCGGTCAGCTCGGTGATTCGAGCCGTCAAGATTGCGATTTGCACTTCGGGGGAGCCGGTATCACCGTCTACCCGTCGGAATTGCGTAATCAGTTCCGTCTTGCGGTCCTTCGTGATCGACATCGTCCCAGTCCTCTTTCTCTGAATCCTCCGCCGCGTCGCACTCCAGCATCACGGTTGCAAACATTACACATTACACTATTGCCAAGTGTATGAGCGTTCGCCTGCCCGACAAGTGCGACTCCCACAAAACGTATCGCAACGATGTGGGAAAACAAAATGATAGAGCGCAGCCCACATCGTGGAAAGGGGCAATTCCGAAAGCCCACGGACGAACGCCCGTGGGCACCCCGAATTAGTCGACGTACACGACTTCGCCACCCGATTTCGTGATCAGTGCTCGCATATTTTCGACCGTGATGGTCTTCTTCAACGTTCGCACCGAGCCATCGCCGAAGCCGACGTTCGTTAACCCGCCGATGTACAACAGCAAATCGCGAGGGTCTTTCTTCGGGTCGAATTCCATGTCGTCGGGCTTCATCCACGGCACCGCTGTCTTCGCGGTCGCGATCATGATCGTGTTCGACGAGCCATCGGCAATCTCGGCGATCCTCACACCCTTTACCAGATCGAACATCGCTCCGTTGCCGCGAAACACCTGCATGTGCGTGTTTTTGTCGCCGGGTTTCGTCGTGCCGGCCACTTCAAATACCTTCGGCATCGGGTTGTCGTCGAACACTTTCTTGTTGTGAACGCTATCCCACGGCTCGTCGAGTTTAATCTTCCGAAATAAGGCATCTTGCTCGACGTGCGGCAGAATCTGCACGCGCCACGACAGCAGCGGTTTGCCCTTCTTGCCGAGGACCGCAGCGGACGGCATTGCCCCGTAAGCATCGTGGTAGCTGTGCATCGCGATGGCGATTTGCTTCATGTTATTCTGCGTTCGGGCATTGGCGGCTCCGCCCGTGCTGGGTGCGCCGGTGATTTGCGCGACCAGTGGTTCGATGTCCAAATCCGAACGCACTGTCAGCGTGGCCGAGGCTTCTTTCTCGTTGCTCTGGATTTTCGCCGAACGCAGCACGATCTGCGCCTCTTTGGCGAGCGCGATCAACTTCCGCTGCGTTTCGTCTTTCGATTTCTCGATCTCCATAATTGCCACACTGAGTACGGTTTGCAGGAGCGTACGTGCTACGCCCATCGACTTCTCGGCTTCGATGCACTTCACCTTCGTGGGGCAACGCGCCAGGATATTCAGCACGAGTTCATCGCCCACATCGAGCTTGCCGACGATCGCGTCGGCGAAGAACAGCGGCTTGAACGGCTCGAGTTCGGCCTGACCGTTTTCCATCCGGAGTTCGTCGGGGAAATTTGCAAAATTCAAGCTGAATGCGGCATGTTGGCCCGATGCCGCGAGTGCGATCGCATCCGAGATCGGCCCCTTCACCGCGGTTTGTGGCTTCGCCAAGTCGAACGCTTTCGGCCCGAGTACGACGATCCGGTTCGGGTTGTCCAAAATGAGCCGAAAGCGTTCGGGGCCTTCGGCGATTTCGTAGATTCCTGGCTGAACTTCGCTGAATTTCTTGTCGTCGAACTTCAACATTAGGCGGATGGCCGAGGCGACTTTCTTCGGCTCGTATGGCTTGTTGAACGTGAACGCGGCGACCACGGCGGCTTGATCGCCGTTGCCCTTAAACTTTGGCATGAAGATCGTGAAAGTTTGCACCGTTTCGGGTGGGATGCTCGCCACATTTGCGAAGTCTTGCAGCCTGTCGAATATCTTCTCGGGGTTGAGCTTGCGAAGTGCCAGTAACGGCTTGCTTTTCCAGACTGTGGCGACATCGACGTGCCCGAAGGCGGCGGCATCGTGTGGCACCCACGAAAGGATCTCCGCGAGCGGCGTGTCGGCGGCCCGCGATGTCGTCGTAAATAGTGCCAATATCGCGACGGCCGTCAGTCGACGGACCCCAGTTGCAGCGAACATGATCGGAACCCTCGTTGGGGAGAGGAATGTGCAGAAGCTCAGTCAATATACGTCTGTCGGCGATAGTCGTTTCAACGCGGTGGCTTCAGAATCGACGTAAGTCACAATTGCGGACACTCAAAAACCGGTTTTTCCGGTTTTTGAGGCCCGAAAACGCCACTTTTCGATCGCAAATCGCGGATCGGTTCCGAGGTGCTTTGCGTTATCCTGCATTCCTGTCGTCGCTTATGTCGAGGCTCTCGATTTCACATCAACCGAAACGACTGGTCGAAAATCGACCGAATGCGACCGAAAATCGACCGAACGCGACCGTTTTGCGTCCAAACGCGACACTTTTGCGTCCAAACGCGACCGTTTTGCGTCACTTTGCGCACGACACGAATTCCGACTTACGTCGGATCGCCTGCGATTTTTGACTTTGTGCTTTCGTGTGGGTGAGGGAAACCGAACCGTCGCGATCGAGAATTAGCGATAGGAAATCGAGAAATGTCAAAAATTGCTTGACGCCACACGTTGGCGGTGGGAACATACGAATACATGTAACGAATGTGCGAATTGTTCGAGTTCGTCATGCTCAACTTTCACCAACTCGTTCGACTGCCTCAAGCCGAGATAAATCGGCTCGATGTTGCCATTTTGAATCTCGCCAGTGCATCGGGTTTGCCGGGTGCGGATCGAATCGACTGGAAGCGCAATCTCTCGAAGCTCGACGAATGGGCGGGTCGCTGCAAACGGTTTACCGATGGAATGATGCCTCACTTTCATCGGGGTCGATGCGATTACCCGAACTCGGAGCCGAAGTTCCGAATCCAGGCGATGATTACGCATCTACAGCGCGATATCGGCATTCGGTTCCATCCGAACCGAAAGCGCGACGAGGACATTTTCCAGCCCGAAGATTCCTTCGTTTACGGTGTCGTTCAGGGCGAAGGCGGTACGTGCGGCAATCTGCCGATTGTTTACGCAGCCATCGGACGCCGGATGGGTTATCCGCTGAAATTGGTTTCGACTCGTTGCCACGGATTCTGTCGGTGGGACGATGGCACTCTGCTCGGCGAACGCTTCAACATCGAAGCCAGCGGCGAAGGCGTGAGCTTCTTCGAGGACGAACACTATCGCTCCGGAAGTTACTCGATGCCATCGGAGACTGTCCGCATTTGTGGGTATTTGCAATCGTATTCGCCGAGGGAAGAAGTCGCGAGTTTTATCAGTCAGCGTGGCGAATGCTGGGTCCAAGAGAAAAACTATCGCGAAGCGACCCATTCGTTCGTCTGGGCGCACGAACTCGATCCGCGACGACATCAATATACGTTCCAGCTTCAGCAGGCGATACAGAACTGGAACGAAGCGATCCAATCTCGCCTTCCGTCCCGCGAGCAGCTACCGAAGTTGACCATCGACCTGCCACCGAGACAGTTTCGCTATCTTCCGCACGAAGTGGAACGGGACATTATCGGACTGACGGTTATGGAACATTTGATGAACGACGTGAAATCGAGTCGGCGCTGGTGGGAACCGATGCGAATGAACCCGAATCTGCGACCGGCCGACCTGCCACAGTTGTTGCGAGCCGAATACAGTTGGGATTCCTGAACAACCAAACGGAGGATGCGCGATGTTTAGCCCGAACCTAGTGCGTCGTCACGGCTAAGAATTGGGGTTGGTGAGTCTTGGGAATTGCGGGGATACTTCCGACACAAGGAGGATTCCCATGAACAAGA
>JAYWCL010000263.1:0-60081 GCA_043780595.1 Limnoglobus sp. | reverse complement strand
GTGGTGGTTTCGCAACTCACATTCTGGGAGAAACAGGCACTTCACGATAGCCGAATCGCAATCGCAAACAAACGCAAAACTGCTACCCACTTTTGAACCGTGCCACATTTTCTTGCGATGCGGCTGCACGGCCGACTGCAACAAATAGCGGCCCACCTGAGCGACCCGAGATGCTCTCGACAATCTTGCGTTTGAGCACCTCGTCGTGTAATTCCCGGTGCGTCCAACGGGCGATCGGACGGCCCGACAACTTCGGCGACTCGCAGGCCAAGGCCAGGATTTGCGCGACTTGCGTGGCGGTGAACGTCGGTGGCGCACCCGGTCGCGGCGCATCGGACAACGCGTCCAGGATGGCTTCGCGTAGCCGGTGCGATTCGGTGCATTCCCAAACGCACATCGCCTTCCACGCATCCCGCCAGCGTTGCCGCCACACGCCGACCTGCTGCCGGTTCATCCCGACCTCGACGGCAATCTGCTCGTTCCGCAGCCCCTGAAACCCGAGCACGATAATCAACGCCCGCTGCACGATCCCCTTTTTCGGTCACCGTGACCTTCGCGGCTGTCCCTGGCATGGCTCGCCTCCTTGGCCTCCGTATCGAAGCCTGGGCAAGATACACAAACCCCGGAATTCATGAAACCCCGATTGGGGGTTGTGGCGCCAGCGAGGAATACCCACGTGCTACCTGGCTACTTCTGCCGAACTGCGGGGATGGCAATCCGTGTGCCGTTGCGCAGGCTGGTGAGTTGCGTTTGGGTTGTCTCGGATTTTGGCCCCGTCGGTTCGAGTTTCAACGCGAGTTCGAGGCATTTTGCGGCTTCTTCGCGGTTGCCATTCGATGCCCACGAATTGGCGAGTGTGCGTTGAATCGTGGCAGCCTGTTCGTTCGCCTGACGACCGGCTACGGCCAGTTTCGTCGTGTCGGCACGAATCGAGTCCGCGAGTTTCGCGGCTTCGGCGGCTTCCAGTGTGTGCGAGAGAAGATCGCAGATTTCGAGCGCATCGGCATAGGCACCGGCTCGCGTCAACTCCTTCGCCATCGCCAGTAGCGATGTGGCTTTCGATGTGAGAATCGAACGGTCGATGATCCCCGCGCCCATCGCGATCAGTTGCGTTTCGGCCTTGGCGGCGGCACCGGTACCTGCGAAGTTTTGCGCGACGTCTGCGAATGTGGTTTTCGCTTCGTTTGGTAAACCCGCACGGACTTGCTGGTTCGCCTTTGCGAGTCGTTCGGTTGCGTTTCGTTCGATGTCGTCGAGAATCGCTTTCGCCAGTTGTTCGTTCGGTTTGCCCTTCGCCACCAGTGCAATTTGCGTTGCGGTGGCGAACGCTTTGGCGAACTGGCCGCTCTTGATGTTCGTAGTCGCTTCTTCGAGCTCTTTCCCAATTTTCTTATCGGCTTGAACGATCGACGTCGTCTGTTTGAGTTGATCGCGGAACGATTCCGCAGCCACGTAGCCGTTGATAATCGAGTGAATCGTGCCATCCGGCCCGGCGAGAACCGTCGTCGGATAGACCTGAATTTTCAGGGCTTTGACGAGAGCTTGGTCGCGGTTGCCGTCGATTTTTAACGGAATGTATTGTGCCGTCATCGCGTTTTGCACGGCGGCGTCGCGGAGTGTCGTCGCTTCCATTTTGCGGCAATAAAGGCAGTCGTCGCTACCGATTTGCATGAGTAGCGGCAGGCCCGTTTCGAGCGACTCCTTGCGTGCGGCGGCGTAGTCCGTGCGCCAGCGGAAACCTGGCTCGGCGGCCTTCCCGATGTTGGTGAAGACGACGAGTAACAGCCACGCGAACGACACTTTGAGATGCATAAGCGACCCCTCGACTCAACGCGATTGCCGAACAGATTGGTTCAAAAAACGCGGGCCGCGCGATTAGGCTCGCGGGTGGGCGTTTTGGTAGCTCGTTTGCAGCCGTTGCGTACTCACGTGGGTGTACACCTGCGTGGTCACGAGGCTCTTGTGGCCCAGGAGTTCTTGGACGCCACGAATGTCGGCCCCGGCATCGAGCATATGCGTTGCGAAGCTGTGCCGGAGTGTGTGCGGGCTAGTACGCGGGTCGAGGCCCGCTTGCTGGAGATATTTCTGTAAAAAGCGGCCAATACTCCGCGTCGTCAGCCGCCCGCCGGTCGCGTTCAGGAACAACGCGGGGTCGGGCAAATTTAGCGTGGTTTGCAACGCATTGCGGTCGGCAAACCAGGCTTCCATCGCCGCTTTGGCTTCGTCGCCGAGGAGCGCGAGACGCTCTTTTTTCCCTTTGCCGCGAATCAGCAATACACCGTCGGCGCGATCGACGTCTTCGAAGTTCAAGCCGACGAGCTCGCTGACGCGAATGCCCGAGGAATACAGCGTTTCGAGCATCGCCCGATCGCGGCGGCCGAACATATCTTCGCCAGATGGGGCTGCCAAGAGTTTGCGAATATCGGCCAGTGTCAGGAAGTGTGGCAGATTGCGATCGAGCCGCGGGCCGCGTAATGTCTCCGCAGGATTCGTCTTCATGACGCCCTGCCGACAGAGATATTTTCCGAAAGATCGCGTCGCTGCCAGGCGTCGGGCGATCGTCGATTTCGCGTAGCCTTGTTGGTGCAACCAACTGAGTAACGCACGGAGATTCCGCACGCTCCAGTCGGCCGGTTCCACGTTCCCTTTTTGCAGGTGATCGCGTAGGAAACCGAGCGCCTGTACGAGATCCTCCCGGTACGACTTGACCGTTTGCGTCGAGGCGTTTCTTTCCAGGCTGAGGTGCGTTAGGAATTCCGCCAGCCCTTGTTCGAGGGTCGCCATCAGGTATCCGGGAAGGTCGGGCGTATAGCCCGTGGATGTTAAAGCCGCGACGGCTGTTCGTCGGGTTCCTTCCCTTGCTGGCGTGCCCTTTCGGTGAGTACCGCGGCATCGAACCAGCTGATCGGAATGCGCGGGTCGGCCGCCGCATTCCGAATGACATCGATCAGTGCATCCCGGCTGTCATCATCGTAAACGTAGATGAAGCGTTCCGTTCCCTTGAAAAGCGCCAAGACGTTCAACTCTTGGGTCACGGGTTGGCTCCCTTGCGTTTCGTTGGATATGCCGGGGCACACCACATGTTCGTCCTTGACGATACTTCATCGTCACGTCGCATGGGCGGGCATCATTCGTTCCAAATGGAAAAGCGGCGGGTTCTGCGATAGCTGCACGTACGCCGCGTAGAACGCAAAATTTTTCCCCAAATTGCCCGGATTCCACGATCCTTACACAGAGACCTTGCCTATGCGTGGCCGTTTTCCGTACACAGTGTGAAATATCTGCGGATGGCATTCTGAATTCGTCGATATTTTTGAACCTCTCTCATCGGAGTAATGACTAATGGTCGGAAACGACACGGTAGCGAAGGGACGGAATGAAAAAGTCCTGTTTTGGGCGAGTTTCTTCACGCTCATTGCGGCTGGGATTGGATTCTCCGTTCGCGGGATCATCGTTAAAGACTGGGGGGATCAGTTCGGATTCACTCAAAGCGAACTCGGAGGCATCATCGGTGGTGGCCTCGTCGGCTTCGGTGTCGCGATCATTTTCTTTAGCTTCTTGGCCGACCGCTTCGGCTACGGCAAATTGATGCTCATCGCATTCTTACTCCACGTCTCGTCCGCAGTCGTGACCTTCGCGGCCACTCCCATCTACGGGATGTATGGTAAGGAAGGGGCGTTCTGGTGCCTCTCTGTTGGGATGTGGTTATTCGCTCTGGGAAATGGCACATGCGAAGCCGTGATTAACCCACTCACTGCGACGCTATTTCCGAATAAAAAGACGCACTGGCTCAACATCCTGCATGCCGGGTGGCCGGGTGGCCTCATTCTCGGCGCGTTGATCGGACTTGCGTTTGGACAAATCGATACGCCAATCCGCTGGGAAATTAAGCTCGGCATCTTTCTCGTACCCGTGCTCATTTACGGCGTGCTCATGTTCAATCGGGCGTTCCCGGATTCCGAAGCGACGGCGTCGGGTGTCTCGACCGGCACGATGCTCGTGTCACTTCTTGCCCCGATTCTATTCTTCTTATTCCTTTTGCACGCACTCGTCGGCTATGTGGAACTCGGAACGGATAGCTGGATTACAAACATCAGTACGCGAGTGCTAAAAGACGAGACGACCGCACTACTCGCGCTTGTGTGGACGAATCTTCTGATGTTCGTTTTGCGGTTTTTCGCAGGACCGATCGTTCACAAAATCAACCCAGTCGGCTTGCTGTTCATTAGTGCGGTGCTGGGTACGATTGGCCTTTATCTCCTCGGTCAACCTATGACGAATACCGTATTGCTTTACTTCGGTGCGGTGACGATCTACGGGATTGGCAAGACGTTTTACTGGCCGACAATGCTCGGCGTAATCTCCGAGCGATTTCCGAAGGCAGGTGCGTTGGCGTTGGGTATCAGCGGTGGCATCGGCATGATTTCGGCCGGGATGCTCGGCAGCCCCGGCATCGGTTACAAGCAAGACTATGCGGCGGTCGATAAATTGAAGGAGACATCGGTCGCGACCTACAACCGCTATAAGGCGGATGAAGAAAAAGGGTTCCCAATCGTAACGGGCTTTATGCCTGACATCGCTCCGAAAATCGCAGGTATCGACAATCAAAAAAAGAAAGTATTCACCGACCACCAGGGCAATCTCGCCAAGATCAAAGCCGCAGAAGAAGCGAAGGTGAAGGACACCAAGGTCGAGATTCCGAAAGACCTCAAAACGACTCTCGAAGCGGATGTTGAGACCATCAAAAAGGAAAAGGCGGCTGGAAAACCTGTCAGCGAGAGTTTGGAAAAAACGCTAAACTCTCAGATGGAGTGGTGGGCCACGCAAGGGAAACCGAACTTTGCCACTGACCAGAAGCCGCTGAATGATGCCGTCGATTATGGCGACCGCAAGGCGCTGCTCTGGACTTCTGCGGTGCCTGCGACACTAGCCGTCGGCTTCCTGTTGTTGCTGATGTACTTCACTGTAACCGGTGGTTACAAGCAAGTTCACCTCGATGCTCACGGGAACACGAACCACTAGGTTCGCTCGCCCGAAGTCGCACGAAATACTCCTCGGGTCGGCCGGTGCTGGCCCGAGGATATATAATTTCACCCTATGAAGTCGCGCTCACTCGTCGTGCTCGGTTGCGGTACATCGGTGGGGGTGCCGATGCTCGGTTGTTCGTGCGCGGTATGCACTTCGACGAACCCGCGCAATTCGCGGACGCGAAGCTCGGTCGTCTTCCAACTGCCTGCGGGGAATTTACTCGTCGATACCTCGCCGGAGTTGCGGATGCAACTTCTGCGCGAGAAGATTCCGCTCGTTCATGCGGTGCTTTACACGCACTACCACGTCGATCACTTGTACGGCCTCGATGACGTTCGCGTGTTCCCGAAGGCGCTCGGTCGGGCGCTGCCGATCTATTGCAACGAGAGCGTCGAACAGGTCATCCGCACCGTTTTCAGCTATGCGTTTCAGCCGGGTAGCGACGACATGCCGCCGGGGTTTCTGCCGAAGTTGGAGTTCGTCCGCATCGAAGACAAACCGTTCGAGGTACTCGGCGAAATTGTGATTCCGATTCCGCTCATCCACTCGCGGTTCCACGTGCTCGGCTTTCGCATCGGTAACCTCGCGTACTGCACCGACGTCAGCCAGATTCCCGATACGAGTTGGCCGCTATTAGAATCCCTCGACGTGCTGATTCTGGATGCGTTACGGCCCGGCAATTCTCACCCCTCGCACTTCTGCTTGAGGCAAGCGTTGGAAGTCGTCGAGCGACTGCAACCGAAAAAAACGTACCTCACGCACATGTCGCACGAGATGGATTACGACACCCTCCCCGCCACACTCCCGCCCGGCGTCGAAATGGCGTACGATGGGTTGCGAATCGAATTCTAATTGTTTTTTGAGTAAGAGGATGTTCGATGAAATCGGTCCCACCGGACGTGTTGCACCACCTGAAACACCACCGCCAAGAACACGTGTTGTTCGGTTGGGACGTCCTTTCCGAGTGCGAACGGGCACAGTTGATCGGCGACATCGCGGGCATCGATCTCGGCGAACTCGATACGCTGTATCGCCGTCGCAACGAACCGCATGCCGTGCTGCCGCCGCGCGACCGTATCGCGCCGTTGGCGGTCGAGCCGTGGTCGGAAATCTCATCGGCAACGATCGCAATCGGCGACGCGGCGATTCGCGCGGGCGAAGTCGCGGTGTTGCTCGTTGCGGGCGGGCAGGGCAGTCGGCTCGGGTCGGACAAGCCGAAAGGCATCTACCCCGTCGGCCCCGTTTCCGGCGCGAGCTTGTTCCAGATTCACGCTGAGAAAGTACTTGCACTCCGGCGAAACTACGCCGCCCGCGTGCCGTTCCTCGTGATGACGAGCCACGCCACGCACGCCGACACCGAAGCGTACTTCGAGGCCAACGACTACTTCGGCTTGCCGTCGGACGATGTGCATTTTTTCCAGCAAGGGACGATGCCCTCGCTCGATATTCAAACCGGCAAACTGTTGCTCGAAAAGCCGGGGCAGCTTTTCCTCAGCCCGAACGGCCACGGCGGTTCGCTCACGGCACTCGCCGATAGCGGCATTCTCGCGAAGCTCAAAGCCACCGGCGTGCGGCACGTTTTCTACTTTCAGGTCGATAACCCACTCACGCGAATTGCCGATCCCGCGTTCGTCGGCCGGCACATCGAAGTCGAATCGGAAGCGTCGTCGAAGGTCGTTTTCAAGGAACAACCCGAGGAAAAAGTCGGGATGCTCAGCCAGATCGATGGCCGTTGCGGCATCATCGAGTATTCCGATCTCCCCGCCGAAATGGCGAACGAACGCACGCCCACCGGCGAACTGACGTTCCGTGCGGGCAGCCCCGCGATCCACTTGTTCTCGGTGCCATTTCTGGAGAAGGTCACGAGCGGATCGACGCGGTTGGCGTACCACTTGGCACAGAAAAAAGTCCCGTGCCTGAACGAGCGAGCGGAGCCGTTCGTGCCGACTACCGAGAACGCGCTGAAGTTCGAGATGTTCGTGTTCGATGCACTCCCGCTCGCGGACCGGTGGCTCGCGGTGTCGGTCGAACGTACCGACGAATTCGCCCCGCTGAAGAACGCGACCGGTGCCGACTCCGCACAGACGGTGCGCCAGCTTTTGATCGCAAGGGCCAGCAAATGGCTCGAAACGGCGGGCGTAGCCGTACCGCGTACAGCACACGGCGAGCCGATCTACCCCGTGGAAATTCGCCCGACGTTTGCTCTCGATGAAGTGGAGTGCAAACGTAAAATTACTCGCGGAACGACGATAACCGCACCGACCCTGTTCGAATGAACGCAACCGAGGATCGTGGATGTTTCACGCGATGATTATGGCCGGTGGTGGTGGCACGCGGTTCTGGCCGCGGAGCCGCAACGCCCGCCCGAAGCAGTTTCTGTCGTTCGCCGCCGACCGCACGTTATTGCAAGCGACGGCGGACCGCATCGCGCCGGTCATCGCCGCCGAACGGACGTGGGTGCTAACCGGTGCCGCATACACGGCGGAGTCCGCGCTGCAACTGCCCGAAATTCCGACCGATCAAATCGTCGGCGAGCCGTTCCGCCGCGATACCGCACCGTGCGTCGGCCTCGGGGCGGCGCTGATCGCCAAACGCGATCCCGATGCGACGATCATCGTCATGCCCGCCGACCACCTGATCGAACCCGAACGCGAGTTCCAACGTGCCGCACTCGCGGCGGAGCAATTCGCGAACGAGTTCCCGAACGCGCTGTTCACTTTCGGCATCCCGCCGACGTTCCCTTCGACCGGCTACGGCTACATCCATCGCGGCCCCGTTGCCGCCGAACGCAACGGCATTCGGCTATCGAAGGTGCTAGAATTCAAGGAAAAACCCGGCGCGGACCTCGCCGAGCAGTACGTCGTTTCTGGGAACTACGAGTGGAATAGCGGCATTTTCGTTTGGAAAGCGAAAACGATTCTGAAGCAGTTGCAAGCGAATCGTCCCGATATTCACGATGCCTGCATCCGCATCGCCGACGGTTGGGACACGCCGAACCGCGACGCGATTTTTCGCAACGAATACGAGGCGATTCAGGGGACGAGTATCGACTTCGCGGTGATGGAAACCGCACCGGAACGGATGGTGCTGCAAGCCCCGTACAAGTGGGACGACGTCGGCAGTTGGCTGGCGCTCGAACGGCACAATCCGCAAGACGCCGCCGGGAATACCGTGCAAGGCCATCACGTCGGCATCGACACCACGGGTTGTGTCATTGCCGGTGAAGCGGGGCACCTGATCGCCACGATCGGCGTCAGCGATCTCGTGATTATCCAAGCCGGCGATGCCACGCTCGTGGCCCGCAAGCAAGACGAAGGCCGCGTGAAAGAGATCGTCGATCGACTGAAGAAAGGCGGCGAAAAATTCTTATGATCATGCCCGCGAAAGGTATCCTCCTCGGCATCGACCCCGGCACGGTGCGGATCGGCCTCGCGATATGCGACCCCGACCGCATTTTGGCTTCGCCGCACGATACGTACACGCGCGTGTCGCCGACGGCCGATGCCGAGTTCTTCCGCAAAGTCGCGAAGGCCGAACGCGCCGTCGGCTTCGTCGTGGGCCTGCCGATCAGCCTCAACGGCACCGAAGGCCCGAAGGCGAAAGAAAGCCGCACGTTCGCCGAATGGCTGACGCAGGAGACCGGCCTGCCCGTGGCATTTGCCGACGAACGATTCACATCGAGCTACGCCGAAGATGCCCTGATCGCCGCCGGTGTTCGCCGAGAAAAGCGAGTCGGAAAACGCGACCGCATCGCCGCACAGATGATCCTACAAGCGTACTTAGAGGCTATCCGAGAAGCCATTTTGCTATGAATCGCTGACTAACCTTTGGGTTGACGAGTGATGACTCATTCTGGTTTCGGCTCCGCAAACACCACGCGGCGACCGACGACTTGCCAGTTGGTTTGTGCGAGTTTCTGAAGAGCTTCCGGATAGGCTTCGCACTCGGCGGCGAATACTCGTTTTGCGAGTTGTTCTGGCGTGTCGCTGTCGTGGACGGGCACGGCGCGTTGCACGAGGATCGGCCCGGTGTCGTAGGTATCGTCTGCGAAATGGACTGTGCAACCGCTGACCTTCGCACCGTATGCCAACACGGCTTCGTGAACGCGATGGCCGTACATGCCTTTGCCGCCGAACGCGGGCAACAGCGACGGATGCACATTCAACACTCGTTGGGCGTAATCCGCAGGAATGCGAATCAGATTGAGCCACCCTGCCAGACAGACGAAATCGGGGTCGTACTCGCGGATAGTTGCGAAGAGGCGTTCCGAATGACCGCCACCCGCGCGTTCGACGATCTGAACCGGGATACCGGCACGTTGTGCGCGTTCTATGCCAAACGCATCGGGGTTGCTGGCGATGACGGCGACAATTTTCGCGACCAGCCGACCGTCCGCAATGCGATCGATTAAGTTTTGAAGCGTCGTGCCCCCACCGGAAATACAGACGACCAGACGCATATTCGACCCCAATAGGCCGCATCACCCACCGGTCACGGCGTATGGCTGACGCGAGAGATTGCAGTTCTTCTTTCCGACTGTCCTAGAATGGTTTATTCTGAGAGGGAGCGAACTGCACCCTGAATCTTATGGCGGCACGGATGGACGGCATTTTTCCAGAATTGACTCGACGCTTCGAAGTGAGCAAACTTCTCGGCTATCTGAATTTTTCAGACGGACGGCCCGATGCGAAGTTTCGTCGCCTCGTCGCCGACGTGTTTGGGTACCTGGGCGAATGCTCGGATCCGAACCCGTGGCAAACGGTTGCCGGTTGGTTGAAAGCATCGTTGGACGAACTCGAACGGATCGGTGCGGGCGCGTTCCGCGATGTCTCGCAGGCCCGCGCCGTTCTCACCGCAGCTTGCGAATTCGTACCGCTCGCCTATCGCGCCCACCACGTCGACTTGCTCGCTCATCAGCCCGATTCGATGCTGTACGTCGCGTTTTTCCTGACGCGAAGTATCGAAGCGGTGTTGCGGGAACGTGCGAAAAGCCCAGCGGATACCCCCGAGAAATTGGCGTACGCTTCGATTTCTACGCTCAACGATTACGTCGGGTATCGCCCGATCGCGCTACTGGAAACCCGCGCCCAAACTGAGTTCTACCCGCACGAAAAAGTCTGCCCGATACCGATGTACTTCGCCGGGGTCGGCGTGGCACCGGGCCGTTACTCGGACCTCATCCGCGTTGCGCTCGACTTGTTAATTACTACCGATGCGAACTTTCATGAGGAAGCGGGTTTCGACCCATCGCGGCTCGACGAACTGGGGATCGATCCGCGTGCGGTCGATCACTTTCACCCCGTTTCCAAGCGGCCGAACCTACTTTTCGGCGAGTGGGATCCGCACCGCATCGACAATCGCGGCAACTATCGCCGGTTCGTGCTTCGGCAAACGACGCTCGATGCGCTGATGCTGTGGGTCGATGGCGGGCGGGCGATCGGCCAAGCGACCGCGTCGCCGTATGCCGAACGGTTATTCGAGTCGGCAGCCGTGCTCGCGGGGACAATCCTGATGGGCGCAGGCGTTTGTGGATCGGGGCCGACGGTCTACGACTCATCGGTCACGCTGACGACGCTCGTTCAACGCATTGCGCACTATCGCGATGACTTTTACCGCAAGCTACTCGAAAGCCTGCCCGGCCCGCACGGCGAACGGCTGCGGAATGAATCGGCGAAGCGGAAGCAGCCATTCGCGGGCGTGCGTCAGTTCCTAAACCAGTCGATCGCGATGGATCGGGCGACGCACTTGCAGGAACGGCGATTGGCGATTTTCTTTGCCGCGATGGGGTACGCAAAAGCCGCACGCGAACGCGCCGCCAAGATCCCCGCACCGTCGGTTCGTTTCGGTTGTGCGATCCGTTTGAACCAGACTGAAGCCGAGTTTGCTGCGAAGGCCGGGCGCACCGCCGATGCGGCTCGGTTACTCGCCGAAGCGGAAGACATGCTGCGCCGCGGCATCGACTGCGGCGCGCTGATCGACCCGTGGAATATCCTCGGTTATCAGGGTTTATTCCCGATATTCGCGGGGCGCGACGATACCGTACGCGATCCGCGTTCGGAAGAACTGATACTGACCGTCGGTCGTCAGTTCGATCGTTATGCGCTGGCGTTGGCATCCGGAACCGATGCCGGCGAACGTACGCACGATTCGCCGCTCGCGCTGGCGATGCGGCGTTTGGCCGATTGGTGGGATGCGTTCGCCACGCCGACTGTCACCGATATGCCAAGGGTTCTGGGTGGCGAGCGAACCGATGCGGCGATCCACGTTGCGAAGGCGCTCGCGCTTTGGAAACAAGCCCCGACAGCCGAGCACGACGTTGGGTTCTGGCGTAAGCACCGCGACGGGTTTAACACTCCGGCCGCGTTCGCGCAAGTGATCGAAGCGCTGCTCGATCAGCAGGATTTCAAAGGCTCGCTGTCGTTGCTCATGATGTGGCTCAGCGAAGTCGATTCGGTTCCGCTCCAAGATCCCTCGGCATCGTTCCTCCGACTCTCGTTCCGTTGGCTGAAATCGACGATTGCCGCCAGCCCGACGAACGGGCCGCTCGTTCGCCGATTCTTCGAGCTGTTGGAAGCGAACGCCGACACACTCTGGCAAGTTCCCGTTATTGGTGCGTCCGGTGGGGAATCGGAATTAGACGATGCGGAAGACACCGACGACGAGGAAGACGACGACAATGCGTTTGAGTCGGCTTACGAAGGAATGAGTTACCGCGATTCGGCCGACGACGGCAACGAAGGGGCGCTCGCCGAATCCGGCCCGACGAGCGTGGCGGATGATTTCCCGCTGGAATCGTCGGCCGAACACTTCGAGACGCGATTGCGGTTCATCGCGGCGGTCGCCCGCATGTGGCGTACGGCATCGCTGCCGCAACTCTGGCACGCCGACGATACCGATGCGGTCGATGCGCTAACAATTTGGTTGCTGACGGCGCAACAACACCGGATGAATCTCGACGTGTTCATCGAACGGCTGCACGCGATTGAACTTTCGGACAATGCCTCTGCGCTCGAAGGCGTGATGGAATACGATCGACGCCGGATTATGAAAGGCCATCTGCTCGATATGGCGGTTTCGACGGCGGTGGAGATGGCGGCGGCCGAACGGGCACTGTCCGCAGCACTTTACACGAAGCCCGAACTAAGATCGACGGAAGAGGATGCCGCGACGGGTTGGAGCGACCTCGCGGTGCAACTCGAACAAGCGATCTTACGCGGCGACACGGCCAGTGCCCGCGAGCGATTGATACCGTTCATCGAAGCGTTCCGCCGCGAGCCATTGCTCGTCAACCCGCCCGCCGACGGCGGCCCGCCCGGACCTGCTCTACGTGCGCAAACCGCACTGCAAATGATGGAGTCTTTGCTGCTCCGCTTGCCGCGATTAGGTTTGTTGCGCGAAACGTATCAACTGACGAAACTTTCGCGGGCGATGGAACGAAACGAGCCACCCGAACGGCGTCGCGTCAGTACGTTCGATCAACTCTTCCGCACTGCCGTCACGGCGACGGTCGATGCACTGGCCGGTTCGGCGAAAGTGCGCAGCGATGGTTTGCCCGACGATGGCCCACTCCTTCCCGCACTTCGGCAGATCGTGAATGCGTATCGCACACTGTGGATCGAACACAGTCAATCGTTGCGGTTATCGTCGCTCGAAGCGGTCCTCGACGATAAAGACTGGCAGGAGATGAAGGCGTTCATCCGCACCTACGGCGGCGATCTCTTCACCGTGCGGTTTCTGACGCTCTCGAACATTCGCGGCATTCTCTCGCAAGGCGTCGACGAATGGCTCGAACGCATGGCCGACCCCGATAACCAAGCCGACCCGATGAGCGGAACCGAACCGCTGAAGCTCGTCGTCGCGTGGCAAAACGGTGCGGTCGACAAGCCGTATACGAAGCGACTGTTAGAGATCGTGCTTCAAGCACTGATCGAACACTACGACGAATACCGCGACTACAACACGACGACGACGCAATCGGATTACGGCGAGAATTTGTTCATCTTGCTCGATTTCCTTCGCTTAAAAGTCGTGTACGATCGTCGCGCCTGGCGGATGAAGCCGATGGTGTTCGCGCACGAGATGCTGTGTCGCCGCGGTCACGATCGCCTTGCCGTCAGTTGGCGGGACATCATGCTCGAAGATGCCGCCAAGCCAGCGGACGAACTGCTTGCGTTACTCGCGGCCCGCGAAACCGAGCACGGCATTCGCGTGCGAACGATCCGCGACCGCCTCGAAGAGCGCTTCCTGCATCCGCTGCAAATCGATCGCGCCGTCGCTCGGGTCGCACCCGCACTCGCTGCCGTCCGGGATAATGCGACGACCGAACCGGAAAATTCGCCGGTGTTCCTCAGCTTGCTCGATGCCATTCAACCGTTGGCCGCCTCGCCATCGGGCGTTGGACTCGATGTGCCGGTCTGGCTACGCAAGCTCGAAGACGAATTGCGGAAACTGCGCGGCGTTCGGTCTTCCGACGGCGACGACGAAAAGATCGAAGACCCGCTCCCGACGCCGAACGTGCGCATCGACTTTACCGAACTCCAGCGTCAACTCGCGATCTGGGAACGTCCCATCGACGAAGACGGCTGATCGGAACGGGATTGATTTCCGGCCCGAATTCGGCGAAGTTCTGTCAGTTCGCTTTTGCACCGCGCTGCGGAAGCATCTATAGTTGTCCGATGCAGACGTCGCGCGACGCGGTCTTCTGCGATGGCAAACAAAGGGCACGCCCAACGTGGATTCGACGTCGACCGAACGATTTGCGACGGCCTGCGGGGCTTACGCCCCGATGGAAGTCATGATCGAGCAAGAAGATGGGACGGCGGCGGCCCGTGGATTGCTCGATTACCCGTTCGCGCTCATCGGCAGCCACGAAGCGTGCGACATCCATCTCAACGCCGCCGATGTCGAACCGATTCACGCATTCTTGCAAGTCATCGGCGGTCATGTGTTTGTGGGCGATCTGGGTAGCCGCGGTGGGATTTACTGGCCGCACGGTCGCGAAATGTACGGTTGGCTCGCACCCGATGCGCCCGTGCAGATCGGCCCGTTCCGCATCCATCTCGTCGAGACCGTGTCGCCGCACCCCGCCGAATTCGGCCCGACGTTCCACCCGCTGTCCGCCGGCCCCGATGTGCCGACGGGGCTGCCGAAGTGTACGATCGCGTTCCGCAACGGCCAAGCGACGCGAACCGAGTGGGAAGTCAATCGCGTCCTGACGTTCATCGGTGCCTCGCAGTCGTGCAAAATCCACCTCGTCGGCAAGGACATTGCGCCGTTCCATTGCTACTTATTGCATTCGCCCGACGGTCTGTGGGTGGTCGACCTGACCGGGGGGCACATCCTCGTCAACGGCGAACCCGTTCGTTTGGCACGGCTATCGGATAACGACGAACTTCAAGTCGGCGAGTTCGTGATCGAGGCGCGATACCATCAATCGCAACCTGCACCAGTCATGGCGGAAATCGACGACGGGATGATTTCGTTCGATGTCGGGGCGTCATCGCCGCCGCTCGTTGCCGACCATTCCGGACGCAGCGACCGATACAAACCCGCACAGACCGAATACGACGAAAACCTAGCCGGCGAGCCGATTTCGCCAGCCGTTCGCGTGCCGATGACGACGGAGCAGATCGAAGAAATCATCGCGACAGTGACGGGTTCATCGGGCGATCTCGGTACGAACTTCGACTCGGGTTTTTTGCAACAGACGCCCGACCCGACCGGCCCCGAGCACATCACGGCGAGTGCCCGCACACCCGCACCGCGCGTCGAATCGCCGTTGGCGGCGCTTCAAGCGATGGCGATGCCGACGTTCCGCCCGATGGCATTTTCGACGATTGCGGTGCCCACGGGCGACGCCGATGCGTCCGTCGTGCCGATGCTGAAGCAACTCGGCGAAATGCAGAACCAGATGTTCGCGCAATTCCAACAATCGCTGATGATGATGATGCAGATGTTCGGCCAAATGCACCGCGAACAAATGGGGGCAGTGCAAAGCGAACTCGGCCGCATGACCGAGCTGAATATCGAACTGCAAAAGCTTCAACTTGAAATGACCAAGTCGAACGCGAAGAAGGAAGCGCCCGTCGCAGTCGCCGAAACTCCGATGGAACCCGCTTCAAATTTGCCCGCACCCGACGATGTCCCCGCGATGACGGAAGAGTCCGCCGAGAACCACAACTGGGTCTACGAGCGAATGAACCAACTCAACGAAGAACGCCAGTCGATCTGGCAACGCCTATTCGGAATGCTCACGCCCAAAAGCAACGGCGGCGGCGCAGCGTAATCACTTGCCCGTCAATCGCTCGTAGGCTTCGCGATACTTTGCTGCGGTCTTTTCGATGACGTCTTGCGGTAAATTCGGTGGCGGGCTGGCTTTGTCCCACGGCGTCGTTTCCAGCCAATCGCGCAGGAACTGTTTGTCGAACGACGGCGGCGAGATCCCCGTTCGGTACGATTCCTTCGGCCAAAATCGCGAACTGTCCGGCGTCAGCACTTCGTCGATCAGGATGATTTCGCCGTTCGGCAACGTGCCCCATTCGAGTTTCGTATCGGCGAGGATAATGCCGCGCGACTCGGCATACGTTGTGGCACGGCGGTAAATATCGAGCGTGCGTTCCTTCAGCTCGTTGGCCACGTTCTCGCCGACGATCGCGGCCATTTGCGCGAATGCGATATTTTCATCGTGCCCCGTATCGGCTTTCGTCGCGGGTGTAAAGATCGGCTCCGGCAGGCGTTCGCTTTCTTGCAGGCCACGTGGCAGGGGGATGCCGCAAACGGTGCCGTGCTGGCGATATTCCTTCCACCCGGAACCGGCGAGGTAACCGCGTGCGACGCACTCGATCGGGATGACTTTCGTCTTCGTCACGAGTTGCGTTCGCCCGCGAAATGTGGCCGCCTGATCGCGGAATGCCGCAGGGAAATCGGCAATGTCGTCGCTGATCCAGTGGTTCGGTACTTGCAGCCAGTCGAGCCAAAATTTCGACATGGCGGTGAGGATGACGCCTTTGCCGGGAATGCCGTCGGGCATCACCCAGTCGAACGCACTGATGCGGTCGGTGGCGACGAAAGCGAGCGTGTCGCCGAGATCGTAAACGTCGCGCACCTTCCCCTGGCGGAGCGGAAAGCCCTCGACTCGACTTTGCAGTAGCGGTGCCGGCGACATAGCATAACTCCCAGAACAACGTTGTTGGCGTTATAGCAATCGCCCCGATTCCTTCCCCCTCCGCGTGCCAACCGATGCAACAATATCACGCGATCCGGATCGACCCGACACCCAGCGAGGTCGTCGCACTGCTATCGGCCGCGACCGCCGCCGCGAACGGTTTCCACGAAATGCGCTTGTTGGATGACGATGACGCGAAGTGGCACAAGTTCGCCCGCACTTTGGAAACGAGCGCGGCCGGGTGTAAAGATTTCGTTGCGGGGCGAGGGCGGTTGCCGACGTCGCAAGTCGTCGGCTCGTGGTGGACCGATCACATCGGCCGCAAGCACGTCGTCGTTCGCGGTCGTCGCCTCGAAGACGAATCGGCAAACGATCTGATTCGCCGAACACGTACCGACGAACGCCCGCCACTCTGGCACTGCTACCCGGATCACCTGTTTCTCAAGCGCGATGAGACGTCGTCAGTATGGCTCGCCGCATGCGGTTGTGGCACGGTCGGTACGCCCGAATCGCTCGGCTGGATGGGCGAAACTTGCGGCCCCTGCTACGACCAACGCGAAGAACTCGGCCCAGACGCCCTGCGACAACATCGCCCCGGAATGCTCCCCGCACAACACGGCACAATCCACGCACTCGCCTTCGATCGCGAAGGCAAACGAATCGCGGGAGTCGAAGAAGGCGGATACGTGTCGATGTGGGCACTCGATGGCTTACAGCCAACGATCAGATTTAGAATGAATGTGAATGACTCAACGAATATCGCATTTGCTGGCAGCGATGGGCTAATCGTGGGTAGGCAGGAGTCACGAACTTCAGGATTATCCATCGTAAAATTGTCAGATAATGATCATGCGGTCACAGTATTAAAGTATCGCAGAGTTTTTCTCGTTGATACTTCGAACCACTACTTTTCGGAAACATATGGTACGTCAGCACATCACGGGCTAATTTCCAGTTGTGAATCGAATGTATTTGCAGTGTCAACTGGATCAGAGATCGTACTTTCGCATCTAACAAACTTGTTGACAGATCGCAGATTGCCATGCACAAGTCACAGTCTAATGTCAGGAAATTCCTCTCCTTCCGAGCGATATGCTATCGTTTTTCAGGAAACCGGACTTCAAGTCGTCGATTTGCTGGAGTGGAATTGGGCGGCTGGGTTCTCTACACCCGTACAGTATCTTGTTGGCTCGATGCACGAACTTTGGTCGCATGCCGTTTACAACGAAATCAATGGTCGTGTCCTCGGCTTTATCGGTACGATCATTTACTTCGACATTTGCAATTCGAATGTAGGTGTTAGTGTGTCCGACCCCACATTCGGTGCCATCGGTTGCCAATCGCAGGAAATCACGGCCATCGCGTTGTCGCTGGATCGCAAACACTTGTTTGTTGCGGATGGCGATGGCTTGCTCTACGTGTTGGATAGCGATACGCTGGAACCGCGATTCTCGCTCGGCTGGCACATCACGCCGATCCGTTCGCTGGCGATTTCGGCCGACGGGCGAACGCTCGCAACCGGCGGCGGCGATGGCGGCGTGAAACTCTGGCCGATCGACCGCATTCTGGCAGAGCTTTTGTGAAGCAAGTTCGGCTTGACGCGGTGCCGCTGTTTCCGCGAAAATTTGACGACAACGATGCTTTACGAAACGGACGATATTTGGGTGGAAGCGGATCGCGGCATCGCGACGCTATGGCTCGATTTCCCTGGCCGGCGGGCGAATCGACTGAACTTGCCGCGCATTCTGGCGATCGGGCAAGCCATCGAGATCGTTGCCCAAAATCCGTGCCTCGAAATTCTCGTCGTTCGCTCTGCCAAGCCGTCGGGCTTCTGTGCTGGATACGATTTCGATGCGTTGGCGGAACTGAAATCCGATGCCGAATGTCGCGATTTTGCCGCAACTGGCAAGCGCGTTTTACGGCAGTTGCGCGAAGCGGCGTTCGTCAGCCTCGCGATGATCCAGGGGCCGTGCCTCGGCCCTGGTCTGGAACTCGCGTTGAGTTGCGACTATCGCTTCGCGGTTGCGAACCCGACCACCGAGATCGGCTTCGGGGCATTCGCCGCAACGGTGCCGCCGTGCTGGGGCGAGTGGTCGTACACCGGCGAAATTTTTAGCGCCCGCGAAGCGCATTCGCGAAGACTGATCGACCACGTTTGCACGGAACGCCGCGCGAAAATCGATCTGCAAACCGTCCTCGATAACCTGCAACAGCGACCGCGTAAACGGCGTGTGACACCGCAGTGTCGCATGTCACCGCGTTCCACTTTCGTAGCCGCCATGCTCGCGGCCGACACACCCGCAGCCATCGCACGGGCTGCCCAACAACAGGAATATCGCGAACTTCCGCAACGGGTCGGCTTCATCGGCGAACACGCCACTTTCGCACGGCGAATCGCCGACTACGCGATCCGCGGCATCGAAGTCTATTGCGATTCGATCGCACCCGATTTCACCGAAGTCGTTCGCCGCGGCCTCGCAACGCCACTAGAAATCACCGATACACGGAAGCGAATTCGCAACGGGCGCATCGAACATCCACTTGCATCGGACTACGTCGTGCATGCACATTCGGATAAAGACGAATCACTCCGGGCGGTCGCATAAATACCGCCGAATTCGGTTTCGCAACACGTGGATAAAGTCGGTATACTGTTGTTATGAGAATGCTTACGTTCTCCCCGCCTACCGTCCGTCGCATTGCGGTCTCCCAACGAGGCTCTCAGCATGGTTCCGTTCCGGAAACTCTCGTTCGTTGTCGTCGCGCTATTCGTTTCCATGCAAGCATCGCGTGCGGAAGATGCGAAAGCGGTAACGATCGACTTCAACCGCGATATACGGCCGATCCTTTCGAATAAATGCTTCCAGTGTCACGGCCCCGACGAGAACGAGCGCAAGGGCGATTTACGTCTCGATACCGAGGCCGGTTCGCGTGCGGTCATCGACGACGTTGTGGCCGTGGTGCCGGGGAAACCGGATGCGAGCGAGATGATACATCGCGTGACGTCGACTGAACGCAGTAAGGTGATGCCGCCGCCGAAATCGGATAAGAAGCTGACGCTGCACGAAATCCAGTTGCTGCGAACCTGGATTCAGCAAGGCGGAAAGTATGCCGCACACTGGGCGTACGAGAAGCCGTTGCGGCCCATCGTGCCAGCAGGCAGTTTGCCCAATCCGATCGATCGATTCCTACTCGCGAAACTGCAAAAAGAAGGGCTGGCATTCCTGCCCGAAGCGGATCGCTATACGCTCGCACGGCGAGTCTCGCTCGATTTGACTGGTTTGCCTCCGACCTGGAAAGAAGTCGAAGACTTCGTCAAAGATGCCTCGCCGAATGCGTACGAAAAGCTCGTCGATCGTTTGCTGGCGAAGCCAAGTTACGGCGAACACTGGTCGAGAATGTGGCTTGATCTGGCACGCTACGCGGACTCCGCCGGGTATGCCGACGACCCCGCACGCACGATCTGGGCGTACCGCGACTATGTGATTCGTTCGTTCAATTCCAACAAGCCGTTCGATCAGTTCACCATCGAACAAATCGCGGGCGACCTGTTGCCGAACCCAACCGATGAGCAACTGATCGCCACCGCGTTTCACCGTAACACGCTCACGAACAACGAGGGTGGCACCAGCGATGAAGAATTCCGCAATGTCGCCGTGATCGATCGTGTGAACACGACACTGACGACGTGGATGGGGACATCGATCGCCTGCGCCCAGTGCCACACGCACAAGTACGACCCGATTACGCAGAAGGAATTTTTCCAGCTTTACGCGTTCCTGAACAACTCGGCCGACGCGGACCGCACGGACGAAACACCGCTACACACCTTCTACGGTGACGACCAGAAGAAGCAGCGAGCCACAATCGAAGCCGAAGTCGCAAGCATCGTGGCGAAGTGGAAATCGCCCGCGCCCGTGATTTTGAAAAGCATGGCGACGTGGGAGCAATCGCTCGCGCTGAACCCGAAATGGAGCGAGCGAAAGCCAACGAGCGCCAAAGCCCAATCGGGGAACGCTACGACGATTCGCGACGATGGCTCGGTGTTCGTCGCGAAAGCGGCAAAGAAAGACACGTACACCGTCGAACTGCCGTTAGATGTTGCAAGGTTAGCGGGCATACGCCTGGTTACGCTTGCGGACAAGCAACTTCCCGGTGGTGGGCCGGGCCACGGTGGCGGGAACTTCATCGTCACTCGCATCGCGGCAAGTCTCGTCCCGCCGAAGTCGGTCGTGCCCGTTGCCCGATACATACGCATCATGCAGCCCGAAAAGAACGCCTATTTGATGCTCGCAGAAGTGCAGGTATTCAGCGGCGGCAAGAATATCGCAACCTTGGGCACCGCAACGCAAATCAGCACCGCGTACGATGGCCCCGCTAAGCTCGCCATCGATGGCAACACCAACGGCGAATACTTCGTGGGCAAGTCCGTTTCGCATACCGCCTCCGCAAACGATCCCTGGTGGGAAGTCGATCTCGGGTCCGAACAGCCGATCGACCGCATCGCAATCTGGAACCGCACCGATGGCGGTGTTGGCGCTCGGATGAAAGGCGCGAAGATCAGCGCACTCGATGCGAAACGAAACGCGGTCTGGGAAAAAACGATCGCCGAAGTACCGAACCCGAGTGCCAGTTACGAACTCGGCGGTGCCAAACCGATTTACTTCACGAACGCGGTCGCCGATTTCTCGCAGCCCGGTTTTATTGCAATCAACGTGCTCGACACCGTAAGCAAAACGGGTTGGGCCGTGGGCGGGGCGATCGGGACTGACCATGCGTTGTCAGTGTACCCTCCGAGTGCCATCGATGTCCCGGTTGGCTCGCAGCTAGTTGTGACGATCGAACAACAATCGACGCACGTCGATCACGTCTTGGGCCGATTCCGAATCGCGGTCACCGACGAACCGAAAGCGATCGTTGCCGCGCAGTTGCCCGAGCGAATACTAAAGGTATTAAATGTCGAAGCCGCGAAGCGAACGCCGGTTCAACGCGAAGAACTGGCCACCTTCTACGCAACGTCGCTCGCCCCCGAAACGATGCCCGACCGACAGCGAGCGACAACGCTGTATCAGTCGCTGGCGGCGATCAAACCGACGACGGTGCCGATCATGCAAGAACTGCCAAAAGAGCAGCGTCGCAAGACGAAACTGCAGTTTCGCGGGAACTACCAAGACCTCGGCGAAGAGTGTAACGAAGGCGTGCCTTCGTCACTTCACGCGATCCAGAAAGAGTCCACGAAGAATCGGTTCGCACTCGCAAAATGGCTCGTCGACCGCAACAATCCGCTCACGGCACGCGTGATCGTCAACCGCGATTGGGAACAAATCTTCGGCGTCGGCCTCGTCCGGACGAGCGAAGAATTCGGCTCGCAAGGCGAACTCCCGAGCCACCCCGAGTTGCTCGATTGGCTCGCCGTCGAACTGATGGAACCGATGGCATCGGGCGGGAAACCGTGGGACCGTAAATCGCTGATCAAGTTGCTCGTGACGTCGACCGCGTACAAACAAACGTCGAAAGTTACGCCCGATTTACTCGATCGCGACCCGGAAAATCGCTGGGTGGGTCGTGGGCCGCGCGTCCGCCTGACTGCGGAAATGGTTCGCGATCAGGCGCTCGCGGTGAGCGGGCTACTGAGTGCCAAGATGTACGGACCATCGGTAAAACCGCCGCAACCCTCGTTCGGACTCAGTGCCGCATTCGGCCGTTCGATGGACTGGAGTACCAGCGACGGCGAAGACAAATTTCGACGCGGAATTTACACCGAATGGCGTCGCACCAACCCGTATCCATCGATGGCCACCTTCGATGCCCCGAACCGCGACATCTGCTCCGTTCGCCGTCCGCGTACGAATACGCCATTGCAGGCACTCGTCACGCTCAATGACTCCGTTTACATCGAAGCGGCACAAGCATTCGCGCGAAACATTGTCAAAAACGGCGGCAAAACGACCGAGGAAAAGCTCGCGTTCGCTTTCCGCGAAGCCCTTTCTCGTCCGATCCAGCCGAACGAAACGGCACGACTGACGAAGTTGTACGAGAGCGCCAAAGCCGAGTTCGCGAAAGCGCCCGACAAGGCCAAGAAGATGGCCACCGAGCCGATTGGCCCTGTGCCGACAGGCGTCGAAGTCGCAGACCTCGCGGCGTGGACCGTCGTCGCCAACGTGATGTTGAACCTCGATGAAACGCTGATGAAACGCTAAATCCCGAACACTCTGCCGAACAGGATACTCCCCATGCACCCCGCACTCGAACGACTGCAATCGGTCACGCGGCGACACTTTTTCCGCGATTCCTCGGTCGGCCTCGGCTCGCTCGCGCTGGCATCGCTGGGCGCGACATCGCAGGCGGCGGGGCCGAATGACAATCCGCTGTCACCGAAGAAGCCACACTTCGCCGCGAAAGCCAAACGAGTCATTTACCTGCACATGTCGGGTGCGCCGCCGCACCTCGATTTGTTCGATTACAAGCCCGAACTCGTCAAACGGACCGGCCAAAACTGCCCCGATGAATATCTGAAAGGTCGCCGGTTCGCGTTCACGTCCGGCGTACCGAAGCTGCTTGGCACGCCGCGGAAGTTCAAACAGTACGGCAAAGGCGGCGTCTGGATGTCCGACGCGATTCCCGCACTTCACGATGTGGCCGACGAGATGTGCGTCGTGCGTTCGATGAACACCGACCAGTTCAACCACGCCCCCGCCGAGCTACTGCTTTACACCGGTTCGCCCCGACAGGGCCGTCCGAGTATGGGCACGTGGGCGACGTATGGCCTCGGTTCGGAGAGCGAAAACCTGCCGGGGTTCGTGGTGTTGATTTCGAGTGGCGTGCAGCCGAGCGGTGGCCAGGGCTGCTGGGGAAGCGGATTCTTGCCGAGCGTCTATCAGGGCGTGCAATGCCGCAGCAAGGGCGACCCCGTGCTGTACGTGTCCGACCCGCAGGGCATGGACCGCGACATGCGCCGCAAGAGCCTCGATGCGCTGAAAGATCTCAACGAAATTCAGGGGCAAGAACTCGGCCACCCCGAGACGGCGACGCGGATCGCGCAGTACGAACTCGCGTTCCGAATGCAGATGAGCGTACCCGAGGTGATGGACATCACCCGCGAGACGAAACAGACGATCGAAGACTACGGCGCGACCCCCGGCGGCGCGAGCTTTGCGAACAACTGTTTGCTCGCACGACGGCTCGTCGAAAAGGGCGTGCGCTACGTGCAACTGTTCGATTGGGGTTGGGATTTCCACGGCACGGGGCCGGGCGAAGACATTCGCGATGGCCTTACGGCGAAGTGTAAAACAATGGACAAGCCGATTGCGGCACTCATCAAAGACCTGAAGCGAACCGGCTTGCTCGAAGATACGCTGATCATCTGTGGCGGCGAATTCGGGCGCACGCCATTCCGCGAAGGCCGCACCGCCGGTGGCAGCGTTTTGGGGCGAGACCACTACCCCGATTGCTACTCGTTGTTCCTCGCGGGCGGCGGCATCAAGGGCGGTTACACGCACGGCGAAACCGACGACCTCGGCTTCGCCGTCGCGAAAGACAAAGTCCACATCCACGACCTGCAAGCGACGATTCTGAACCAACTCGGCTTCGATCACACGAAGCTGACGTATCGCTTCCAGGGCCGCGATTACCGACTGACCGACGTTCACGGTACCGTCGTCAAACAGATGCTGTCGTGATGAACCCGCCGTCGATGTTATGCGAATTGCCGCACTGACAGCCGCATGACGTCGACGATCTTCGCGAGCGACTCGTCGCTCGTGCATAGTGGCGGCATCGCGTAAAGCACGTTGCCGAGCGGACGAAGTAGCACACCGCGTTCGATGCTAAAACTACGCAGTTTCGGGCCAATTTCAGACAAATACCCGCCGCGCGATTCGATTTCGATGGCGGCAATCGTCCCGCAAATCCGCACATCATTGACACCCGGCTGACACTTTAACTCAAGAAGGTGCATTCGCCAGAACTGCTCGATGCGATCCGATTGCCGTTGCCATTCGCCCGATTCCATGAGACGTTCGTTGGCGACCGCAACGGCACACGCGAGCGGATTTGCGGTGAACGAGTGGCCGTGGAAGAACGTCTTGGCACGATCTGTCGTTTCGAATTCTGCGACGATTCGCGGTGACACCAGTGTGACAGCAAGTGGCAAAATTCCGCCTGTCAACGTCTTCCCGGAACAGACGAAATCCGGAATGACTTTCGCCTGCGAGAACGCCCAGAGCGAACCCGTTCGGCAACGCGTCATCACCTCATCGACGATGAACGCGACGCCATGTTTCCGCACGACGGCTTCGATCGCTTTGAGTTCACGTGGCGGGTACATCTTCATTCCCCCCGCACCGAGTACGAGCGGTTCGATAATCACGCCCGCGACTTTTCCCTTGTAAGCAAGCAATTTCGCATCGAGTGCGTCTGCCGATATTGGCACGCGCTCAGTGCGAAACAGTAGCGGCTCGAAGCGACCGAAGAAGGTCGGGTCTCTGCTAATCGCCATCGTGCCGAACGTGTCGCCGTGATAGCAATCGTCGAAACCGATGAAGAGCGTACGCTGCGGTTCGCCTCGATGACACCAATACTGGTAGGCCATTTTCAACGCGACTTCGACGGCGGTACTGCCGTTGTCGGAGTAAAATACGCGCCCGCCATCCCACGGCGTGGACTTTAACAAACGTTCCGCCAACTCGATTGCGGCCGGGTGCGTTACGCCCGCAAACAGCACGTGATCGAGTGATTCGCTCGCCGTTTGAAGTGCCTGCTTCAACTGACGGTTGTTGTGACCGTGAAGAATCGTCCACCACGATGAAATCGCGTCGATGATGCGACGGCCGTCGGCGAGGTGTAAGAATTCATCGTCTGCGCCAACAACGGGTAACGGGGCAATCGGGTCCGCAAGCGACGTATACGGGTGCCAGACGACAGCACGATCTCGTGCCACCCAATCGATGTCCGATGTCGTTTCTTGCTTGATTTCCAGCGTATTTCGCAACGCTATCAGTTCCGCACGTTGTTCCTTAACGGCGTCTTGCAAGTCATCGCTCGTTCGGCCGCGTGGCTGTTGCAACTGAAATAACGGCAATGGTTCCGCCCAGTGTTTGCGAATTTGCGATGCCGCATATTCGTCCGGCGGGCCGATCAGGATTACGGCATTGACGCTCAGCCCGTGTGCTTTTAGGCTGGTCAGCGATTGCAGTACGCGGCCAATCGCACCGACGGCGGACGTTGCGACGAGCCAGATCGGCGAGTGAAACCTGCAAATGAGTTCGACCTGTAACACCTCGTCGCTGAGCGGTGACAGTGGGCTGCCGAAGGTTTCGATGAATAGCGGTATTGCGGACGCCGGCTTCGCGTCCAGCATCTCGGCCACATTCGGCATCGCGCGCCCTTCACGCGATGCTGCGAGCGCCGGTGCCACCGCTTCGCGGAAGCGTGCGAGCGGTTCGAATATCGTTGCATGCGGTACGAGTCGCCGCACGGTTTCGGTGTCGGATTCACCCGTCTCAACGGGCTTCCAGTATGCAAATTGCTCTGGAAATGCAGCGAGAAACAGCAGCGAGAGCGACGTCTTCCCCGCATCGGTATCGGTGCCAACAATCACGACGTCCGTCATCACGCCATCGCCCCCTCAAGGTGGTCGGCCAATGCTTCGAGTGTATTCCAGTCGCGATCTGCGTGAATCGAAATCCGTAATCTCGCGGTGCCGGACGGTACGCTCGGCGGGCGGATCGCGCGGATGTCGTACCCGTGCGCTTGCAACGCAGTCGCCACGCGCACCGCACGGACATCGTCGCCGAGAATGACAGGCACGATGTAACTATCGCCGATGGTCGGGATGTTTTTTTCACGCAGCTTGGCGCGGAATCGTCGCGTGTTTTCGTGCAGTGCGTTTCGCAATGAATCGTCGTCGCGCACTTGCGGTAACATCTCCAGCCACCACGGCGCAATGGCCGGTGGCAGGGCAGTCGTGAAGATCAGGTGGCGACATTTGTTGACGAGAAACGCCTTCAGCACAGGGTTGCCGCAGATGTACGCCCCGCACACGCCGAGAGCTTTCCCGCCCGTGTGAACCGACGCCAACACTCGTTCGCGTAACCCGAGCGCATCGACGCAGCCGGAGCCAGACGGGCCGTAACAACCGGTTGAGTGCGCCTCGTCGACGATCACTTCCGCGCCGTATTTTTCGCCGAGTTCGACGATCTCTTTTAGCGGAGCACGGTCGCCGTCCATGCTGAACAATGACTCGGTGACGATAAACATCTCGCGTCCCGGCGGGCGCTTCGTCGCTTCCGCTTTGAGGCCGTCTTCGAGGTGATTGAGGTCGTTGTGGCGATAGGAAAACTTGCGCGGGCGGCAAACTCGCAGCCCTTCCATAATGCACGCATGATTGAGTTCGTCGGTCGCCACCCAGTCGCCCGGTTCGACGACGGTGGAGATCAAACCCTCGTTCGCGCTGAAGCCGCTCGTCATCATCAGCACCGCGTCCGCACCGTGCCACGCGGCCAGTTCGGACTCCACGCGGTCCCACAATTCGTGGTGCCCGCGCAACAATCGCGATGCGATTCCCGAACGTGAAAGTCCCGATTGCGGGTCGGTTGTGCGTACCCGCGAGGCATACCCGAGGTAATCGTTCGACGTGAAATCGATGCCGCTCGGCAACTTCAGCTTACGGATTCGCCCCTGCGTATGCAGCTCGTATAGCGTTTGCGTCCAGCGGTGGATTAGTGACATGTCGTTGTCCCGCAGTCGGCCGGTTCGGGTAAACCCATCGCACGGAAAAGTGCCGCATCCGCGTCGGCGGCGGGGTTCGGCGCGGTCAGGAGTTTTTCGCCGAAGAAGATCGAATCCGCACCCGCGAGGAAGCACAAAATTTGTAGCTCGCGGTTCATGCGGTCCCGGCCCGCACTCAGGCGTACGCGGGCGTTCGGGAATGTGATACGTGCGGTCGCGATCAGGCGAACGATCTCGATCGAATCGACGGCGGGGGCCATCTGGAGTGGCGTACCCTGGCTCGGCATCAGGCAGTTAATCGGCACGCTTTCGGGCTGCGTTTCCAGTGCCGCAAGCTCCGCGAACATCATCAGGCGATCCTCTTCGGTTTCGCCCATGCCGATAATGCCACCACTACACACGGAGATTCCCGCCCGGCTGACGGCCTGAATCGTGCGGATGCGGTCGTCGAATGTGCGCGTCGTAATCACCTTCGGATAGAAGCGCCGCGAGGTGTCGATGTTGTGGTTGTACGCGGTCAATCCGGCGTTCGCGAGGCGTTCGGCCTGGCTGTCGGAGAGCATCCCGAGTGTAACGCAGGCTTCCATCCCGAGTTGCCGCACGCTCTTGACCATCTCGATCACGGAGTCGAATTCGGGGCCATCTTTGGGGGATCGCCACGCGGCACCCATGCAGAACCGCGTCGCGCCCGCATCGCGTGCCGCCTGGGCCTTGTCGCGAACTTCGTCGACGGTCATCAGCGGTTGGCGCGTGACGGGCGAATCGTAATGGGCGCTTTGGCTGCAATACGTACAGTCTTCGGGGCAGCCACCGGTTTTGATGCTCAGTAGCGCACACCGCTGAATGTCGGAGTAGTCGCGGTGGGCCTTGTGGACCTCCGCCGCGCGGTGCATGAGTTCGGGTAACGGGAGGCGGTAAATCGCCTGAAGTTCTTCGAGTGATTTCATGAAGAAAAGTGTATCGCCGACCGGGAAATCGTCGACGACAGGAACGCGGTTCGCTGCGTTTCCGCCGTCGATGTTGCAATTACAACCCGTCGACTTCCCAGCCTTTGCGGTAGGTGCGGCGGACGAACTGGTTGGCAGCCGCCACGTTCGTAATTTTCATGTCGGTGGCGTTCCAGTCGAGCGTTTCGTTTGGGAAACGGGTCGAGAGGCAGCCGAGTAACACCGACTCGGTGAGAGGCCCGGCGTACTTGAACGGGGCCGAGGTTTTGCCGTTACCGCGACACGCCTCGACGAACTGGAGGTAGTGGTTTTCGCTCGGCAGGCTCGGCCCCTTGTACTCTTTGAACTTCTCTTCGGGGAGCAACACGAGTGGCCCGATATACGGCGAATACATCACGCCTTCGGTGCCGATGTAGATCGAACCTTGATCGATGATCTTGATGTCATTGAGAAGTTTCTGAACCGCTTCGGGTGGGCGGGCGTTGCCGTTGGTCCAGGTGAGGGCGACGGTGTCGGTCGTGAATTTCGTGCCGGGAAAGACGAACTTCACGGCAGTTTCGAGGCCCCAACTATCCGCGTTCGGTGCATCGCCCGTCGAACGAATCGAGGTCGGCGCGGTGAGTGCGAGCGATGAAAACACGGGATCGAGAATGTGACAGCCCATGTCGCCGAAGGTTCCCGTGCCGAAATCGAGCCGCTTCCGCCAGTTGCCGGGGTGGTAATAACCAGTGATGAAATCGCGTTCGGAAGCCACGCCGAGCCAGTCGTTCCAGTTGAGTTTTGCGGGCGTCGCGTCCTTCTTGTCGGGGCGCGGGTTTTTGTCGCCCCACATCTTTCCGCTCCAACTGTGGACTTCCTTCACTTTGCCGATCGCCCCCGCCTGGATCGTTGCAACGACGGTTCGATGGACGCCGTGCGAGTGAATCTGAATCCCCATCTGGCTGACGATTTTTTTGTCGTGGGCGGCCTTCGTAAGTTGTCGCGCTTCGTACACGGTTTGCGTAAGCGGCTTCTGCGTGTAAACGTGCAGGCCCTGCTGGATCGCCCGCATGGTGATCGATGCGTGCATGTGGTCCGGCGTCGAGACGTTCACCGAGTTCAGATGCTTTTCCTTGTCCAGAAGCTCGCGCCAATCCTGATAGATTTTGACGTCGGGGAACTTCTTTTTGAGGCTTTCCGCACGTTCGAGATCGACATCGGCGACGGCAACGAGCTTGACGTGTTTGCTTTCCGTAATGGAATTAATGTCGGAACCGGCCATCCCGCCGGCACCGAAACTCGCGTGATACAACGTCTCGCTCGGGGCCGCCGTCGCGTGAGTGCGATACACGAACGGGGCCGCGATACTTGCACCGAAGCCTTTGAGCATCGTGCGTCGCGACAATTTTCTGGGCATGTTTGGATCCTGTTGTGGAAATGGTGGACTTGAAAAACCTCGCCCGAACGATGTGTCGTTCGGGCGTGGAAACCGGAGCGTAATTACTCGACGATCTTTTTGATCTTCACATTCCGGAAGGCCACAGCGTCGCCGTGACCGGCGAAGCCGAAGTGGCCCGTCGTGAGTTCCTTGCCGGGGTGTGGGCTTTTTGCCATGTAATCGGTGATCTTGGCGAGGTCCGTATCGAGGATCAGCGAGCCGTTGAGTTCGACTTTGATGGTCGAACCTTTCACGGTCACTTGTTGGAAATTCCACTCGCCGATCGGTCGCTGATACCCGCGTGCGGCGGCGGCCATGCCGTAGGCGGAACCGTGGTATTGGCGCTTGTCGAGCGTTTTGTATTGCTCGGCATCATCGTCGAGAACTTGCAGTTCGCACATGCCCGCGTACGCTGGGTCGCCTTTGCCAGGGTAACGGATGGCGAGGCCGTTGTTGCCACCCTTGGGCAGTTTGAATTCGACTTGTGCAACGAAGTCCGAATACTCTTCCTTCGTGAAAAGTGTGCCACCTTTTTTCGGTTTGCAAACGATCGCCCCATCGACGACTTCGTAGTTCTCAACGGGGCCTGCCCAACCGTCGAAATCCTTGCCGTTAAACACCGACGTGAAGCCCGTGCCCGCTTTGGCGGCGAGCATCGCGTTCGCTTCTTCCGCCGGAATTTCGCGTGCGAAAATGTTCCGCCAGCGGATCTCGCCGCCATGCGTTTGCAGCAAAACTGGGGCCGCCTTCTGAAGGGGAGACTTGCGATCGTAATAGTTTTCGAGGCGGGCATGATCGACGACGAGTTTGCCGTTGAGGTACACCGTCGTACGCTCGCCGACCTGGATAATCCGGAATTGGTTCCATTCGCCGAGTGGCTTGTCGGCCAGCGAAAGTGGGTCTTTCCCGGCGGTACCCTTACTGTTGTTCCACAGCCCGCCGCTGCCGAACTTCTTGCCGAGGCCCGAAGGATCGGCTTCGCTCGAATCCCAGATTTGCACTTGGGGCGTCGCGCGCATGTAGATGCCCGAATCGGCTTTCGCGACGGTTTTGTAGTCGATTAAGAACTCGACATCGCCGAACGCTTTGTCGGTCGAGAGGTACGCGCCGAAGCCGTCGTTGACGAGGTCGCCGTCTTGCACGCTCCAGTGCTTCTTGGCGTCGGCGGTCCAACCGTCGATCATCTTGGCTCGGTCTTCGGCACTCGCTTTGGCCATCTCGAACGGGCTGCCACCCTTCGAGTGGACTGCCCAGCCATGCCACCCGCTGAGGTCTTTCCCGTTGAATACGGCGGTGAAGCCTTTCGGCGGCACGTTGTTCTCTGCATTCGCAGAAAGTGGCCCCAGAATCAGCACGAATGCGGACAGCAACAATCGGTGAAGCGCGAATCGTTTGTTCATCGAAAAGTCCTACTCCCGGTGAGGAAGGTGGCCACGCACGCAAAGTTGCGGCATCTGGCCGTTAAAGGCGGGACTGTCATCTTACAGATCGCCGATGATAGCCGATGCAAATCGCAATGCCACGCAGAAAATCCGAGAATACGTGCAAAATCGACGTAAGTCAGAATTCGTGAGGCTCGAAAACCGGTTTTTCGGGTGTTTTTTCGGATTTCGCGACACTTTTCGATCGCAAATCGCCGATCTGTTTGCGGGCGGTTGGCCGTATCTCGAACCCTCTTTGCGATTTGCGTCGAGTGGAATCGTCTCGACACTCCTCGCAGAGAGCGCCGTTTCGCGTCCGAACGCGACACTTTTGCGTCCGAACGCGACACTTTTGCGTCCGAACGCGACCGTTTTGAGTCCGTTCGCGCACGTCCAAATTTCGACTTACGTCGAATCGCGTTCGATTTTTTGACAGATGGCGTTCGTGTAGGTGAAGTCGAAACGCGGTACCCGAAACGACTACGATTTGAACCTCGCCCTCATTTCGTATAATAATGTACGTAGTTGCCGCAAGAGGTTGAAATGTGAGTACGCCCGACGGAACCATATCCGATACGACAATTTCGGGGAATGCCGTCCGCGGCACTCTCAAACAAACGACCGAGATGGAGATCGACTCGTCGACGCGATCGGCATTGCTGAGTCCGCCGCCCGGTTACGAACTGCTCGACGAACTGGGTCGCGGTGGGATGGGTGTCGTCTACAAAGCCCGAGACACGAACCTGGGCCGACTGGCTGCGATCAAGATGATCCTCGGTGGTCGATACACCGATCCCATCTCGCAAGCACGCTTCCTCATCGAAGCCGAAGTGATCGGGATGCTCCAGCACCCGAACGTGGTGCAAGTCTATGGGTTCGGCCAACATGAAGGCCAACCGTACTTCGCACTGGAATATGTCGACGGTGGTAACCTCGCCGAAAAAATCGCCCAGGGCGTTCGCTTTACTCCCGAAGACGCAGCAAAGTTCGTGCTCAAACTCGCGGAAGCGATGGCGGCCGCGCACGCGAAAGGCATCGTACACCGCGACTTAAAACCGGGGAACATTCTGCTGACGTCGGACGGTTCGCCGAAGATCACCGACTTCGGGATTGCGAAACGTGGGAATGCGGACTTCACCGCAACGGGCGCAGTGTTGGGCACGCCCTCTTACATGAGTCCCGAGCAAGCGGCGGGAAGAACGCACGAAATTGGCACCTCATCCGACGTCTATTCGCTCGGCGTCATTCTCTACGAATTGCTGACTGGCAAACCGCCGTTCCGCGGCGACACCGTCATGCAGACGATGAAGATGGTGATCGAACGCGATCCGGATCGCATCCGAAAAACGGTGGCGCAAACGCCGCGCGATCTCGAAACGATCTGCATGCACTGTCTGAAAAAGGAACCTTCGCAACGGTACGCGACCGCTGCGGCTTTGGCCGACGATTTGCGAGCATACCTCAGCGGCCAAACCATCACCGTTCGCCCGACGATTTGGGCAGAACGCTTCTGGCGAAAGTGTGCCCGACGTCCCGCGTTGACGGCGTTGATGGCACTATTGCTGCTGTTGTGCATCATTGTTCCGCCGGTCCTTTGGTCTTACCAGAAACAATTTCGTGCGGAATCTGGCCGTCGACAGGAAGAACAGAACGCTCGCGAATCGGCGGAACGGGCAGCGGCCACCCAGGAGTATTTCGCCAACTTCAATCGCGTGTTGCGGCGGATCGCCTTACCGAAAGCCGGTTGGACGTGGGAGGCCAGCGAAGAGTTAGCAGCGGCGGCGAAAGTGAATACGACACTCAAGGATTTGGTCGAACTGCGCTCCGCCGTGCTGGAAACCGATGCCGCGGTCGATATGCGACTCGCGTGTACGGTTTGTGCAGTTTCGCCGTATTCGGCAGCGATGATCGCATGTAGCGCCGACGGAAAGTGGCTCGCCGTCGGAGATCGCCGCGTGGAAACGAGCCGATTGACGTGCCGGTTGCGACTGATCGATGCGAATACGCTCGAATTGAAGCACGATCTGAACTTTCCCAACGGGGATCTTTTCAACGTCAACAGACCGGACGGAACGCGCTGCATCGCCATTAGCCCCGACAGTCGATGGCTTTTGATCGGCACACGAAGTGGCCATATTCACCGCTGGAAGCTCGACGATCCTCAAAAAACGATGACGACGTGGACCGGTATCGAGTCCGAAGCGACGAGTTTGGCGTTCGACCCCGAATCGAAGATCGTGTTCGCAACGCACAAAGATTACCGGGTCACGCGGCGCGAACTCGCCGGCGACGGTAAAATTACGCATCAAATTCGAGCGAATGTGACGGGTAACGAACCGCGCGCGACGTTTCTGGCAACCAGTCCCGTCCGCTACGATGCCACGGAAGCACAGCGAAACGCCTCGCCCTACGCATTACACGTGGCCGCGTCGGGGCGGAACCAGTTGCTGAATCCCGACACGCTTCAGGATATCCCCAGACCGTATCTTTATTGGCAAGATCGAACGAGCGAATCGCACGGTTTGATGTCAGCGTATTTCGACCCATCGACGACCGCGATGTACGCGCACTTTGGAGATTCGATTCATCGTTTCGATGGCTCGTCGCACGTGCAATCGGGAGCGTTTTTCGGAGGACGCAAAGACGCGGTGACATCCCGTTTCGCCTGTTCCCCCGACGGTAAACTTCTCGCGGGTGTCACGAAGCAAAATCGGTTGCTGCTCGCAACCACCCGGTTGGCGAAAACCGTTGCCGAAACTTACGTGGGCCACATCTACGATCTCGCGTTCAGCCGGGATGGGCGGAGCCTGTTCATCGTCAACGATGCGGGCGTGTTGCAGTTCGCCGTACGCAGACCCAGCCAGCCGGAAACGACTCAACTGAGTAGCTACTCGATCTGGCAATTGACCCCCACGACGGGAACGAACGGCGAACGGCGCGTGGCGACGCTCGGCGGTATGAAGTTCGGCGTATTGCAGGCCATTTATGCCGAATGGAGCGAGGAAAAACCAGCGAAAGACGTACAGAAGATACTCGGAGTCGTTGCAAGTACCGATGTCCAGTTCTTCACCGATACGCCGAAAGCGAACTGCCCGATTCTCTCGCTGAATGGCACCGAGCTGTATACCCTCGATCGCAAGACATTGGCGCATCAAACGCTCGTCAAGCCGACGAAACCTGTGGTCGCCTTGGCGTACGATCCCGATGGACAGTCGTTCTGGACGGCGGAGGCGGCAACCGTTCAGTTGCGATCTGCTACCGATGGTCGCGTGCAAAAAAAGTGGAGCAACATCCTCGATGTGTCGAGCGGTCGCGGTAGCATCGTCGCTCTGGCCGCCGGTTCGCGCGGGGTCGTGGCCGGGTGTCGCGATGGACGATTCCTGTATTTGAAAAGCCAGACCGCCGACCCGATCCAGGACTGGGAGATGCCGAACGAAACTCCCACTCTAATGGCACAACTGCCCGATGAATCGGCCGTTCTCGTCGGAACCGAATCGGGGAACATTCTCGGCTACAAATTGCCAGAAGCGACATCCCGATTGAATCTCAAAGCCCACGATGGCCGCATCGTCGGTCTTGCCGTCCATCCCAAAAACGAGTTCGTCGCCAGTGCCAGTAGCGATGGGCAAGTGACACTTTGGGCGTGGCAAAACGCGACGCTGCAACGCCTCGCGCATCTCTACCCATCGGGTTCGCTGGCCGTGCATCAACTCGCCTTCACCCCCGATGGCAGTCGGCTACTCGTGCTGCACGAGGAAGCGCATGGCATCCACACTTGGGATCTACCCGCATTACGCAAACGCTTACAAGAACTACAGATCGACTGGTAAACGCGAATGTTTCGCGCGTTGGACACATTGTGAAATAAACTCTCGTACGAGTGCATTCCCGTTAGCCCGACGCGCTAGCGAGGGATTATTATCGTCCTGCGATGTCGTGCCTTTCTCGCGGGTTCCCCTCGCTTGCGCGTTTTGAAGTTGCGCCAAATTGCAGTTCCGACACAGGTTTTTGGAACACCTGCGTTTCCAAATGTCAATCTTACGGCCTGTAGGGCCGGTTCTGTCAGCCCAGGTCGGAGCGAGTAAAGCGAGCGGAGGCCTGGGTATGGTGTTGGAATGTTCATCGGCCCTGAAAGGGCCGTTCACCGCCCTGTTTGCGATGAGGTTTTGCTATGGATGTTGTTTGAACGGCCCCTTTCAGGGCCGAATCGTGTATGTTGCCGGTACCCAAGGCTTCGCCGACTTCGCCTTGGGCTGTAGGAATGAGCCTTTCAGGCTCAAAGACGGTCTGATCTGTGGTACTACCTGAATCGTAAACAGCGCAACTTCAAAAAGCGCCAGCAAGGGGAACCCACTCGAATCTCCATGCTGTGCCTCGAAAGTGGAAAAGCGCAACCCTTGCTTTCGCGTTTTTGTTTGGTTCACAGGCACCCAGGGGTACGACGAAGCGTCTAACCCTGGGCTAAAAGAGGGAACCCCGTTGGGGTAAATGCACAGCCAATTCTGTACCCCAACGGGGTTAAATCAACTAGCCCAGGGTTAGACGTTTACGTCGTACCCCTGGGCGTACCTGCAAATCGCGCAACCCTTGCTGGCGCTGCGGGCTGGCACGATAACATACAAAAACGTATCGAATCCCCCCGCTTGAAGTGTAGCCCATTGACTTCGCATCTCGTTCGTGCGATTCTAAAGATAGATTTCCCTCGGAGTGATCGTCATGATGCGTCGAATCTGGCTTTTATTCGTGCTTATCTTCGCGGTGTCCCCCGCCATCGCGGTCGATCCGAAGAAGCCGATGGTGACGGTCGATAAAGAGAAGAAAGCCGTCATCGTCGATGCGACGATCGCGCCGCGAAAACTAGCCCATCTCGCAGAAATTTACCCGATCGAGTTGATCGCCGGTTGGGCGCACCCCAAGGGCAAGAAAGCCCACGAAACGGTGGTGATTATCGAAGCCAACCCGAGCGATGTTCACAAAGCGCTCGAAGAACTCGGCATCAAACCGGGCAAGCCCGCACGCGGTGAAGGCACGCAGGCCGAAGGGCCGGATGTGGCAGTTTTCATTGAAGTTGCGGCCGGCGATGGCCCTGCGAAAAAGCTCGGCGTCGACAAATTTCTCGTCGATCCAAAGACGAAAAAGCCGTTCCCCAAGAACGTCAAGTTCCGCTTCACCGGATCGGTGATGTCGCAAGAAGCTCCCGATAAACCGGAGAAAAAGTACGGTGCCGACCTCACCGGAACGCTGATTGCCGTGTTCCCCGTGACCGACGAAACCGTCTTACAATCGAGTTTGACGATGAAGGAAGAGAAGTATTTGAAGCTGGAAACGAACAAAGATACGCTACCCAAAGAAGGCACCGCCGTGAAACTCGTCCTCGAAGTGGTGGGCAAATAATGCGAATCGCACTCTGCTCGCTGACCCTCGCCACTGCCATCGGTAGCGGCTGTTCGTCGCAAGCCCCTGCCGATGCGCCGAAAGCGGAGACCACGCCACCGCTGCTCGTCGTCGCCATCCCCGATACGACGCCCGTGAAACCGGTCGAAGCCCCTGCGCCGAAGCCGTTCGCGTTTACGGCGGACCTCGCCGGCAAGCAAGTCGCGAATGTCTCGGTGCCGACCGCACCGGCGTCGCCCGTCATCCCGAAAGTGTCGGCACCGCAATCGCGTACATCGTCGGCGGATCGCGGCGAATTGACGCTGACGAAGCCGTTGGTGACGGTGGCGACACTGCCGCCGCTCGTGCGAAAACCGAACCTACCGACGCCGCCCAACGAAGGCGTGCCGCGCACCCTCGGCAACGCAGCGACCGTCGATTTGTCGCACATTCGTATGCCCGAATCGCCGTTAATTCGCGGTGCCGTGCGCCCCGAACCGAGTGGATCCGACGTGCCCCGGCTCGCCCAGCAAGTGGCGGAGCGCGCCGCCATCGACGACCCGACTGCCGAGATTTCGACCGAGCGAATCATCCGAACGATGCTGACCGCACCCGCGCTCACGGCCCCATTTTTGAAGCTACTATTGCCCGATCCCTTCGAGTTCCGCGAACACGTCCGCGAGAAACCCGCCGCCGAACTCGCCGCCACGCCCGTGATCGTGCCACCCGCGCGGCCCTAGTTGCGTCCTCACCCCTTCTGCACGGCTAACCCTTTGCTCGTCCAGCCGGACCAGCCGCCGTCCATGCTGATGACGTTCGTGTAGCCCATTTTGATGAGGTTATCGGCGGTGAGTACCGAGCGGTAACCGCCGCCGCAGTAGAGGATTACCTCCGTCGCTGGATTGGGAATCGCCGTTTCCACATCGCGTTCCATGACGCCCTTGCTAATGTGAATCGCCCCCGGAATGTGTCCGTTGGCGTACTCGCTCTCTTCGCGGACGTCGACAATTAATAGCGGTTCTCCCGCTTCGATCCGCATTGCCACGTCTGCGACCGTGCATTCCGTCACGCGCGTTTTCGCATCGGCAACGATCTTCAAAAAACCCGGCGAATGCTGCTTAGCCATAGAAAGGATTCCTCATTTTGTCGACGGATCTCACAGCGTCATCGTACACCACGATCGTGCGATTGGAACCCAGGGCAACGCCCTATTGAACCTGGGTTCATCGTGGCATCTTCTCGATTAATTGGAAGTCGTAATCTTTTCGCGGAGCAGATCTTCGACCGGTTTCAGCTTCCAGCCGATCCCGAGCACGTTCTGCATGCGGATTTCGCTTCGCTCGGCACCGGAAGTTCGCACGATCAAGTCGCCCGAACCGAAGCCCAGAATGTAGTGGCGGAAAAGGTCGTCGCGTTGTTTCTCGAACGAGACGCCCGAGGCATCGAAGGTCCGGACCGATGCGCCGATATGCTCGCAGACTTTGATCTGACCGGGGCTGAACAAGATGTACGTTCGACGATCGAAGAAGAATGTAGCCACGGCCCAGATGGTGAACACGGCAGTAGAAATCAACAAGTAACCGGCCAAATTGATGTAAATTCGTAGGTTCTCCACCTTCTCGTACACGTCATCCCAGCCGTGGAACACGGTGACGAACAGCGCGACAACTACGAGCAAGATGATCACCATGAACGACAGCAAACCGCGTAGCGGTACGTTCGTGATGAACACCGTGAGTACTAGCACGAATGCGTAGAGTGTGCCGAGCCAGGCGTGTTGCGAAACGCGAACGGGGAAGGCTTCGATCTTCATATCGGCTTCAGACAACTTCACCGCTTCCTTGAACGGTTTCGTCATATCTTTCGACGACGAAAGGTTGTACGTGGACGCTGTGCCATTCGGTACTTTTTGCGTCATCACTGCCGTGTCGGAAGGCACGACCATGAAGCGATGGTTTTCCATGTACGTCCAGATCGCCATGCCGAAGCCGAACACCCAGACGGGCCACCAGTAAAAGAGTGGCGAGTGGCTAATCAGTTTGATTTCCCGCGGACCGGTCTTCGCCGGAATTACGGGCGGCGCGACGGCAACGGGTGGGGGGATCGGTGTAGACATTCGGAAACCTGCGTGTGAGATCGGTTCGGGTTAACGGTGCTGGGTTCTCTCGCCAGACACCGTACCGTCATTCGATGGAAAGCCGCACAAGATTTCAACTCAAACGTGCTAAATGTGAAACTTGCTGCATCGTTCAGATCGAATTGTCCACGACCCGCTTGGTAATGTTGCCGTAATAATCGATGCGTCGGTCGCGGAAAAACGGCCAGTTTCGGCGTACGTCTTCCATCACTTTCCGGTCGCATTTCACCAACACGATCTCTTCCGCGTCCACCGTCGCACGCTTGAGCATTCGCCCGAACGGATCGCTGACGAACGATTGCCCCCAGAACTCCAGGCCATCGCCGACGAGGTATTCGTGCCCGATGCGATTGACCGCACCCACGTAGATGCCGTTCGCGATGGCGTGCCCGCGCATCGACGTTTCCCACGCCGAGTGCTGCGCTTCGCCGTACTCGGCTTTCTCTTTCGGGTGCCAGCCGATCGCGGTCGGGTAAAAGATGACTTCCGCACCTTGTAGTGCCGTCAGTCGTGCCGCTTCGGGGTACCACTGATCCCAACAGACGAGCGTACCGACCTTCGCGTATTTGGTGTCGAACACTTTCCAGCCCGTGTCGCCGGGGGTGAAGTAGAATTTTTCGAGGAACAGCGGATCGTCGGGGATGTGCATCTTGCGATAGATGCCGAGGAAACTGCCGTCGGCATCGTGAACGGTTGCGGTGTTGTGGTAAACGCCCGACATCCGCCGCTCGAACAGCGAGCCGATCACGACCACGCCGTTGGCTTTCGCCGTCGCCGCGAGGCAGTCGGTCGAAGGCCCTGGGATCGGTTCGGCGAGATCGAACAGGGCCGCATCTTCCTTCTGGCAGAAGTACGGCCCCGTAAACAACTCCGGCAAACAGACGATCTGCGCACCTTGCTTCGCCGCTTCGCGAATCGCCGCCACCGCCCGCTCCCGGTTCGTCGGCGCATCGGGCGCACACTTCATCTGAACGAGCGCGATGGTAAAAGTGTCGTTCGCCATACCTGACAGTTCCTCGGGAATCCAATTGCAATCAGCGTTTGTCGGCCTTTGCGGCAGCCTCGGCTTTGGCAATATACGTTTCCAGCGGCCCGTCGAGGCGCTTCCCGCGCAGGCGATTCTCGCGAATGATTCCGGCATGATCGATCAAATACAATGTTGGCCAAGCGCCGACGACATAAGCTTTGGAAATTGGACCCGCATCATCCGTGGGTCCATCCCAAAATGACTGCCACGGTAGCGAAGCGGTTTTGGCAGCCAGTTTGGCTTCGTTCTTGTCGCTATCGCAGTTTACCCCGAGCAATACGAACGGACGTCCTTTGAACTTCTCGACCAGCTCCTTCTCGTGTGGAACGTCGGCAAAACATGGCCCACAGCGCGACGCCCAAAACACTAACAAGACGACTTTGCCCTTGTGATCCGATAATTTGAGTGGCTTCCCGTCGATGTCCTCGCCATCGATCGCTTTCGCCGGGTTACCGAGTCCGCAATTCTGGATTTCCTTCAACGCTTGTTGGGCTTCAGCAAGTAAAGTGCTTTCCACACCAGGACGGGCTTTCCCATCATATTCAGCGATAAATTGGCTGAATAACTCCGCCGCTCTGCTTTGAGTATCGACTCCACCGGCACGAACGACTGCGGCGAGAGCATACCGAGATGTCGCCATCACGAGTGGCGTTTTATTCTTTTCTACGATCAACTGGAGATGCTTCTCGAATCGTCCGACCCATGGCGGAGAACTATCGATTATCAGCGATTCGCAAAAGTGGGAAATGCCGGGGTCCGATGCGAATTTGGCAGCGATCAAATCGGCCGCCTCAACGAATGCCTCGGGTGGCTTTTCAAAATCGGTACGAGACGAAGAAGAACAGACCCATGCGAGCAGTCGCGGGGCCTGAGGATGATTGAGTGATTTCTTTGCACAGGCGAGCGTTGCCGCGATGAATGGGCGACAATCCTGATCGAATTTCGTTCTCGATGCGTTGTAAGCATAAAACAGGTCGTCCGGAACCGCGTTCGCGATCTTTCCACCGAGGAGGATCGTCGTTGCTTTTTTACCCACATCGGAATCCGGAACGTTGAGACTGGCCCAACAGAGTGCAGCCAACTCTTCTTTCGTTCCGGGGCACGTTTCGGAGAATTTCAGGAATCGGTCGGCAAATGCGGTCTTGATCAGGTTTTTGTCGGGTAATAACTTGCGTTTCGCTGCGGTATTCGCCGCATCGGAAAGTCGAGCATATTCATTCTGGGCAACGGTCCATTCCTTATTGATCGCCTTGAATTCCTTCGCAGCATCGCTCAGTTTTGGATCGACTGCTTTAGCAGAAGTAATGAGCGAAAAGCAGAGAGCGATCATCGCCAACTTGTTCATCGCAACTCCTCAGAAAGACCATAGTTAGCCCGACCCCTCGCTTGCGCGTTTTGAAGTTGCGCTACTTGCGATCCGGGGAGCAGGCACAAGACAATCTTCGAGCCTGAAAGGCTCGTTCCTACAGCCCAAGGCGAAGTCGGCGAAGCCTTGGGTACCTACCGCCCACGATTCGGCCCTGAAAGGGGCCGTTCAAACATCGACCATAGCAAAACCTCACCGCAAACAGCTGAACGGCCCTTTCAGGGCCGGTGAACATTCCAGCACCATACCCAAGGCTTTGCCTTGGGCTGACAGAACCGGCCCTACAGGCCGAAAGATTGGCATTTGGAAACCCAAGTGTTCCAAAAGACCGGTTTCGATCTGAAAAATAGCGCAACTTCAAAACTACTTCCCCTTCAACTCCGGTGCGCCCACGATCGTGAAGTAGAAGCCGTGCGGGTTGTTGCCGTTGGCGATCTTTAACAGGATGTCGTTCTTGCCTTTTTGCAGTTTCACCTTTACGGTGTTTTGCTCCGGCGAAGCGGCGCGGGTTTCCTTGTGCGTGAAGATTTCCTTGCCGTTCACGTACAGCGTTGCGCCGTCGTCGGTGCCGAGTAACACGGTGGCGTCGGCGGCTTCGGGCGATTCGATGGCCTTGTACGCGAACGAAACCGTGTTGTTCGCCTTGTCGCCGTGGAGTTTCGCGAGGTCGATGTAGCCACCCGATTCGGGGCGAACGAGCGACCACGATTTGCCGTCGATCTTTGCGGCCAAGTCGAAGGCACGCTCCGGGCCGTACGTTTTATCCAAGCCATCGTTGCCACCCGGCGATGCGAACGGCCCGATGACCATCCACGAATCGGGCGTGAACGATGGCGTTTGCAGTTGCATTAAATACTCGACGACATCGACGAGTTCGTCTTCGGTAAGTGTGGCTACGAGGCCTTCGGGCATGATCGACTGCAACGATTTCTTGCGCTCGGTGCCCTTCACCGCGAATTGGTAATCCTTGCCGTTCGCATCGCGGACCGTCAGCGTCGTTTCGGTTTCGCCGACGAGCAACCCCGTGATCGACTGGCCATCTTCGCTATCGAGCTTCCAACTGACGAACTGATCGGCGATCGCTTTCGACGGGTACAACAGGCTCTCGAAGAGGTTTTCTTTGCTGCCCTTTTTGCCGATCATCGACAGGTCCGGGCCGATCTGGCCACCCTGCCCGCGGACCATGTGGCACTTCATGCACTGGACTTCGCTCGTCAGGCTCTTGGCCATAATCGCCTTGCCGTTGTCCGCGTTGCCGGTGCGTTTCGCGAGTTCCGCGAGCGGTGGCAGCTTCTTCGGGTCGAGCTTGCCGGGCGCGGGGAAGAGGATCATCGCCTTGCTGCGTTCGCCCGCAAACGGGCTGTTCCGCAGCAGTCGCCCCGTGTCGGCGACGAGATCTTTCGGCAGCGCGTTCTTCTCGCCTTGCATCAACAACCAGCCCGTGCCGCTGCGCGAACCGGCGAGGGTTTGCACCGCCGCGAGTTTCAGCGTGCGGGTGGCCGTCGGCGAATTCACCGCTTTTTGCACGTATTCCAGCGCTTTTTCGCCAGCCGCCGATGCCTTGCCACCGGCGGGCAGTTGTTCGCCCAACGCTTGCACGCAAACGAGCGATAGCGGATTCTCCGGGTGGCCGATGGCGAAGATCGCCTCGACCGCTTTGATGTCCTTGAGCTTGCCGAGCGTGCGAATCGCATCGCTGCGGACATCCACTGACATCGTCGTGTCACTGGCAATACGAACGACGTCGGGCAGTGCCGAAATGAAGTTCGCCGCCGACACGAGTTGCAGCCCGGTGCCGCTCGTTTTGGTGTCGGCTAACAGCGCACGGATGCTGTCCTTGAGTTCGTCGCTCTTGGCGATCGCGCTCCACTTCGTCGGCAGGAACAACCGCAGGTTCTCGATCGCCTTCGCCTTCACTTCGGCGGGGTGATCGCCCTTCAGCAAGTTCAGCATCGTCTTCCCGGCGGCGGCATCGTCGCTCGATGCGAGAATGTCCACGATCCGCGCCTTCTGCATCGCGGTGATCTTGCTATCGCTCATCAGTTTTTCAAGTTTCGGCAACATGCTCTTCGGTCGCAGTTCCCACACGAGGTCCGCGACCTTGTCGTTCCATTCGGGGAAGTGCGTCTCGAAATCCGCAAGAATCGCATCCCGCCGAACGGGATCCGTACCACAGGCAATGTTGAGCGCGGCACGGTAGAAAATGTCTTGGCCGTCGTACCGTTTCGCAAGCGTGTAGAAAGCCGCATGGACTATCTTAACATCTTCGACTTTTCGTAAAAGTAATGATGCTTCACGCAGAAAAGCAATTGGTAACTTCGTGATACCCGCAGCTGCTTTTGGATCACCAAATTTCATCGCGGGAACTTTGATGTAGTCTTGGCCGAGTCGGTATGAGAAAACATCGTGTACTCGGATGGGGTAGAGTTGAATCCCACTAGCAGGGTCAAAGTTTGGCGGTTCTCCACCGAATTGAGGCGTGTCTGTCAACTGAATGGCTTGCCATGCTAGCCGTCCGTGGAGCGTTGAGATGTCTGCTATCTTCCACATCTCCTTTAGCTGAGTCACACTATTTTCAGCGTTTGTTTTGAAGAATTCATTCACAATCCCTCGTGTTGCTCCGTTGGGACTCCCCAACGCCGCTAGCACGCCCTCTTTCGTCTCCAGCTTCACCTCCGGCACCTTGTAGCCCTTGTGCCCCGTTGGTGTGAGCCGATAGATGCGGCCGCGGGTCCAGTCGCCCATGCCGTGGCCGCCGACGCCGGGGTCGTACCAGTCGGCGACGAACACGCTGCCATCGGGGCCGACGCACGCATCGCTCGGGCGGAACCAGGTGTCGCTGCTCGTCAGCATGTTGGTCTTTTCGAGTTCGTACCCCGCACCCTTCGGTTTGCGTTTGAAGTAGCGGACTTCGCGCGGGCCGGCGTCGCAATGAATGAGGTCGCCCTGATACTGTTTCGGCAGCAGCGTGCCTTCGTAGAAGCAGATGCCAGTGGGCGAGCCGAAGCCCGTTCGCATCGTCTTGTGGACGATGCCGGGTTGCTCTTCATGCCAGTGGGTTTGGCCGGGGCCGCGCGGGCCGTAGCCGTAGTTACCGCCCGGCATCACGTGGCAAATCCGCGTCTGCTGGTTGCCGTCGTCGTCGTTGTCGCTCAGCCAGATTTCGCCGAAGCTATCGACGCAGGCTTCGTAGTTGTTGCGGAAGTTGTGCGCGATTAGTTCGAGGTTGGTGCCGTCCAGATCGCAGCGCCACACGGTGCCCTTTTGCACGTCAGTGGTGTTGCTAACGAACTTGCGGCCCTTGCCATCCTTCGATTGCAACCCGGTGAGGCCGCCATCGCCCACCGTGAAGTACAACTTGCCATCGGGGCCAGTGGTGAGGCCGTGAACGCCGTGATCGTGATCGTAGCCGCCGAACCCGGACATCCACTTCGTCGGCGGGCCGTCGGCTTTGCCGTCGCCGTCTTTGTCCCAGAATTCGAGGATGTCCGGCGACTGTGCCACCAGCACGCGCAACGCTTTCGAGTTCGCTTGCGGTAACACCAACACGCTGAGCGGCGCGTACAGTTCCGGCCCTTGATAGAACGTCATCGCGTCGTCGGCTTCGCCGTCGCCGTCTTTGTCCGTGAGGATTTGAATGCGGTCGCCCGCTTCGCGCAGGATCGGCCGATTGAAGTTCTTGCGGCGATAGTTCACCGCCTCCGCCACCCAGACCCGCCCGAGGTGGTCGACGTCGATCGCGGTCGGGTTAATCACCATCGGTTCGGATGCGAATAACTCGACCTGCAAGCCATCCCCCGCCTTCATACTGGCGAGCGCCTTATCGGGCGCAAGTTGGGCCGAAGCGCTCGCAGCCGCCAGCAGAACCGCAAGCAGTGCGGCAAACCATCGAGGAATCATGAGGAAAGGCTCCGAAAGAAATTCGTCCGGCAGGAGTTCGATGGGGATAGTGTAAACATTCGCGAAGCAAAGCGAAAGAGCGCAGGTGGCACAGAACTTCGGAGTAGAATGAACGTGGTAGTTTAGGATTTAAAACAAGGGGCACACCGTGGAAGTACCTGTCATCATCGAGCCGGTCGTTGGCAGGGGGTATCGTGTGACCGGGGCGGGCGGCGACGCGGCATGGAAACAGGATGCGGGATACTTAGCCGACGACCCCCTTTATCAGTCTTGGCGCGAAGCGATGCAGGAGTATCGTCGTGAATTGGACGAAGATCCCGAGGCGTTATGAGCCTCTTCGTTCTGGATACTTGCCGGATCGTCGCTACCGCTCTTCGCAATTGCTGCAATCGTTACGACGTGGGAGAATCGCCACTCTAGACCGACATTTCGCCCATTCTATCGTCGTTCTCACATTTCGGCTTTGACACGAGGGGGGTGTTCGTGTGTAGAATTCAAGTACATCACGCTTTACTCTCTCCCTTTCGATCCGCGATGTGTCGTTCCTGCGTCCCTTCCTTCACAGAGGGCCTGAACATGCGACCGCGTCTACCTCAACCTGGGTCTCCGCTCAGCCGCCACGCGGAAAGCCGTATGGGCAACCGGGGCATTCCGTCCGAAGCCGTGGAAATGGTGCTGAATTACGGGCGGATCGTTTACACCCGTGGGGCCATCATCTACGCGATTGGCCGAAATGAAGTCGCCGAAGCTCTGGCGAAAGATTGCATCCACTTGGAAGAATTTGAAGGCGTGCAAGTGGTGTGCGCCACCGATGACGACCGGATCCTGACGGTGTACCGCAACCACGACTTTCGCAAGCTGCGCCCGAAACAGGGTCGCCGGTTCACGCCGTAAATGTCGCGGTCACGACGCGGGGCCGACCGGCCATGTCTTTGAAAAGCTGGATGTTTGCGAGACCTGGTGTGGCGGCGAAGATCGCGCGCACGTCGGGTTCTTGCGTCGAACCGATCTCGACGGCAACCGTGCCGCCGGGCTTCAAGTATGCAGGTAGCCCCATCACCAGACGCCGGTAAAACGCGAGGCCATCGGGGCCGCCATCGAGCGCCAAACGCGGTTCGTGATCGCGCACTTCCGGTGACAGGTCGGCGAGTTCCGCAGGCGGAATATACGGCGGATTACTGACGATTAGGTCGAACATTTCACCCGTGGGAACGGGCGCGTACCAATCGCCCAACAGGAACGTAATGCGGTCCGCGACGCCGTGTTTGACAGCGTTGCGTTTGGCGACATCGAGCGCATCGGGTGAAATATCGACGGCCGTCACGTTCGCGATTTTGCACATGTGCGCGAGGCTGACCGCAATGCAACCCGAGCCGGTGCCGAGTTCGAGAACCCTCGGGTGCGGGATGCCTTTGAGCAGATCCATTGCCTTCAGAACCAGCGTTTCCGTATCCGGGCGCGGCACGAGAACGGCGGGCGTCACTTCAAAAGACAGCAGGTAAAATTCGCGTTTGCCGATCAGGTACGCCGTCGGCCAGCGTTCGGCCCGCTTCATCACGAGTTCGCGAAAACCGGTTCGCTCCGCAGCGGTCGGTTCTTCGATGTAGCGAACGATGAGGTCGATGCGATTGCATTTCAGGACGTGTGCGAGCAACAGTTCCGCATCGAGCCGCGGCGAGTCGATGCCCTTCTTTGCCAGAAAATCGGTCGTCCAAGCGAGAAGTGCGCGAATGGTCCAAACTACCGGTGCAGCCATCGCGTCCGTCCGTAGTGTCGAGTGGTGAGTGTCGAGTGGCGAGACAAACCGGCTCACCACTGATTACTCTACGCTTATCACTCTTTACTCGCCACTATCGCAGTATGAGTGGCGAAGGCGTCGGCGCAGCAGGGACAGCAGCGGGTACCGCGCTATTGGGTTGCGGAGTCAACAGTGGCGAGGGCGTTGGTCCCGTGACAGGGGGAATGGCCGCAACCACGGGTGCAGGAGCAATCACGGGTGCCGCCGGCTTTACTGCGACTTCGGGCTTGGCCTCCGGCTTCGGCTCGTCGCGTTTCGCAACGGCGGGCGCGGGTACTTCCACTGAGGCGATGCCGGGCGATTTCGCTACCGCGCCGGGTAACGCAATCGCAGCCGCGCTCTTCGGCTTCTGTTCCCAATCGTATTCGGTCGCTTCCAATACGAGCAGGCCGATGCCGGTGACCATCGCCAGGAGGGTCAGCAACAGCATCCCCGTGTAACCTTCGGAGATCGGGCGTGCGGTCGTTTCGGTTGCCATGAGATCGCTCCTTATGGATTACTTCGCGCCGCCAACCGGTGCCGGGATCGCCGACGGGATATTCAACCCCGCATCGGACAAAACCACACTCGGCGGATCGACCTTTTTCGCGCTCGCCAGTGCGTCGTGATCGAGGTACAGAAAGACGGCGGCACCGATCAGCGCGATCGACGAGAGAATCAACATCCCCACGAACGACGTGCTACGCGGCGCGTTGCTCGGCGTCTTTTCGTTGTCGTCAGCATCGTCTTTATCGACGACTTTCTTCGTTTTCTTCGCCATGTCAGGCTCCGCGTTTTGAAGTTACGTTCAGAAGCGGCTAAACAAGCATCACTCGCTTCGACTATATTCTTGTCTCACCACTCACCACTCGCCACTCGCCACATCCGAAGCCACTCATCACTACTTCAACACGCCGACGATGTCGTCCTTCATCGGCAGATCTTCGGCAGTCGGCTTCGATGCCGCCGATGCGAGCGGGGTGAACTTACCCGTGGCGCGGAACGGATCGACCGACGAAATCGTCAGCGTGCCGACGAACTTCGCCTTCGGCGTGTATCGCCACACTTGCAGCACGGCTCCCTTCTGGAGCTTCGCGTTGGTGCCGAGCGAGATTTCGACGAGGTCGCCGGAGACGCTGATCACGTGCGCTTGGAAGCCCGGATCGGTCGTGGGAATACGGGCGGTACCCAGGCCACCGGGTTGGCCGTTCCGGCTGTTGTTCAAACTATCGTTTGCGGACAGTAGCTTCTTTTCGAGGTCGTCGGAGCGGTTGAGTGCGGCCGTTTCGTTGATCTTCGCCTGAAGCGCATCGTTCTTCGCCTTCTGCTCGCCGATCACCGCATCGTTGAGCAACTTATCCAGGCGGTTGACGCCTTCGCGGAGTAACTCGATCTGGTTGAGTTGCGTTTTGACGGTGTTGTTCAACGTCGCCCGGTTGTCGGTGTTTTCTTTTTCCTTAACATCTTGTGCGGCAGCGACGACGGCGTCGGCCTTGTCGGCGTTCGCCTTCAAGGTTGCGATCTCGCCGCGAAGCAGCTTAATCGCCGATTCGCTTTGGGCGATCACGGCATCGGAGGCGGCTTTCGACTCATCGGCCCGCTTCCGTTCGTAGTTTGCCGAGTTGGCAGCCTCGGCACGGAGCTTTTGCTCCTTCTCGAGTTCGGTTTTGTAGTTCGTCCGCGTGACGTAGGAGTTCACGACCAGCGCGTTCCAGACGACGCTGAGAATCAGCACGAAGAACACGAGAATTTTGCCAAGAGCGGTCATCGTCGTCTCCTCTTGCGGCAACCGGAACGGTTCGCCGTCACACCCTCGGGTAATGTCTTATACAACAACTCCCATGGTTACACCATGGGCTTCATGAGCGGTCCCTTCAGGACCGAAGAGCCAGAATCCCGACACTGAAGGTGTCGCTCTGTTAGCCCATGGTGTTACCATGGGCGAGCGTTCGTTACTTGCCCGCACCCACGCGCGACTTCAGTTCGTCGATGCGGATTTGCAGTTGATTCTTACGCAGGTCGAGCGTTCTCAGTTGTTCTTCCCAGTTGATCTGCGCGTCGGCCACGAACGCTTTTTCGTCTTTCAAGTTGTCGCGAATCACTTTTAGCTTCGTCACTTCGAGTTGCAAGCCGGACTTTCGCTCGACGAGGATCTGGTTCTCGAAGTCGAACGTCTTCTCGCGGGAAATCTTGATCTTGTTGATGCTCTCGGTTTCGTCTTTGACGAGCTTATCGAGTTGGCGATTGAGCGCCCCGAGGCCACTCAGTGGCTTGTTATTCAGGCTCAGGAACGGCGGCAGCGGACTCGGTGCTTCGATATTGGCGAGGCCACTCGGCTGCCGGGGAATGATGCGGAACGTCGCGTTCGGGTCGTTTTCCTTCTTCACCTCGTTGAGCCACGTCGTCAGAATGCTTTGGCGATAGTCTCGCGTTTGCTCTTGGAATCGCAGCAGATCGGCGGAACGTGCGTAGACGCCCTGCGAACCTTTGATCGCGTCCGACAACCGCTTGACCTCGTTGCCGAGGAGCGTCAGTTGGCCGTCGATCTTGATCTTACTATCGCCTTCGCCGACTTCGCGATCGTGGTAGTCGATGCGGTTGGCGTAAAGCGAGAACGCCCACGCAAACAGCGCCACGCTGACGAACAAGTTCGCGAACACGAGCAATTTACCGAAGCCTGTCATGGTCGTCGCTCCCTAACCTCGCCGTGTGGTACACTACTTGCCTTCGGCGTTGCCGAGATCCTTTTCCAGATTCAAATTCCCGCGTAGGGTGTCGCCGACTTTCTTCTGCACTTCAAACAGTGCCTTCTCCACCTCCGCCTGAAGTTTCAGGTCGGCATTGATCTCGCTGGTGAGGGCCGCAATCTCGTCCTTCATCGCATTCAGTTGCACCATCCGCTTCGCTTCGATGTCGATGTCCGCAGTCAACTGTGCCGTGTAACCGGAATTGACGCGTTCTTGTTGCAGCACCCGTTGGTCGCGGGCCAACGCGAGGCGTTTGAGCAATTCGTAATCTTCGTCGAAGGCATTCTGATCGATTTCAAACGATCGTTCGGCACGGCGCGTCATTTCTTCGAGGCGGCCGGTTTGGTCGATGATCGCCGTCAGATATTGTTGCAACCCTACGACGATCACAACGCGCTTCTGCCAACCTGCGAGGGGATCGACGAGCATCAGTAACTTCGCGATGCGGCGGCGTCGATCCGAATCATCGCGAGTGTAGGCCGGCGAACCTTCGGCAGAAATCGCGGCGAGTTCGGCTTTCGCAGCGGCATCGTCGGGAGCGGCGAGGATCTTTTCCTTGAGTTCCTTCACCCGCGTCGCTTCGGCATCCAAAGACTTCGGATCTGGGGCTTTCAGCACCGCCTCAAACTTCCGCTTGAATCGTGCCGTCGCCAATTCGCGATTCGCAGGCATCTGGGCGGCTGTGCCGAACGCGAGCTTACGAATCGCCGCGCGTTCCTCGAACGACTCCGCGAGTTTCATCAACAGCCCCGGCACGAATGTCAGCTTATCGTCGACGCTCCCGCACAAGAACGCCACTTTCGCTTGTTCGTTCGGCTTCGTGTCGAGTTCCGTAGTGATTTTATCTTGAACCGTCTTCACTTCCGCGATCTGCGAAGCGACCGCACCGCTACCACCATACGTGCCACTTGCGGCATCTTTGAAGTGCGCATCGAGCAACTTCTTCGTCACGGTTTCGGTCGTGTGGCCCGCCGGCGTCGTCACCGAGATGTGGATCGCATCGGGGTCCGACTCGCCCGAGGTCGCCGCCGGATCGACGGGCATCCCGTCGATCGTCAGGCGATAGCGCAGCACGGTGCCGTTGGTTTCCTGGCGTTTCGCCCAGTCTTGCGTGGCGAAGTAGAACAGCCCCGCAGCGGCGAGGAGGTTCACGACCAACATAATCTTTCCCAGCATCGACATGACTGGCTGCTCCTTCGCAGTTCGGCTACGAGACACGAGCCGGATCGTCGCCCAGAAATTCCGCGATTTTCTGATTGTGACGGATGGCGACGACCTTGACAAGGAATTTGGTGCGGTAAGCCGCGCGACTTCCGCAAATCGCGCAGGCGCGACCGGAAACGTTGTCATGACTGGTCGCGACGAATATCCCGCACGACCGCGTGACAGGTTTAACCGTCGCGTCCGGAGTTCGTTGGCGCAATTCCATCATACGCAGGGTCACCCCCAGGCGAAGTGAAGTTACGATTGGCGGTGTTTTCAGTTCGTCCTGGTTTTGGTTTCTTTATCCCAACGGGATTTCAGCCATTGCGAACGATGGGATGATGCCGCTACGACCCCATTCGGGGTCGGTGGAATCGCGAGGTGTACCCCAGCGCGGACGCGACCTGTTGCCCGTGAGAGGTGTTTCGTAGCAGAAGTCGTGAGACTTCTGACGTTGGGGCTTGCCGATACTCACATCGTGCGCCGGTATGGCTTTCCGTTCCGGTACAGAATCAGGCGCGTGCGGTAATCGTAGGCGAGGCCCGTTGTGGGGGGCATGTCGGTGGCGGGGGTGGCCTCGGCGAGCGCGATCGCTTTTTCGATCCAGTGGATCGCTTTGGGGAAGTCGCCCGCTTCAGCGTGTGCGGCGGCGAGCGTGTCCATGTGGCCGTGCTCTTTCCAGCCGCCTAACTCGCAACAGCGCGTCGCGAACTCGATCGCCCGCGTGCCGTTGCGAATCGTGGCATCGGGCGAAGTTGCCCAGATCCACGCGATCTGGTTGTAGCACGGCACCGAGTCGGGATCGCGTTTCAGCACCTCGAGTTGATCGGCCACCGCGAGCGCATCGTGGCCGCGGCGGTAGTGCAAGCCCGCCCGCAGTGCATAAGCACTGACGCGGTTCGGGTCGGCGGCGAGGATGTCGTTGAGTTCGTTGATCGCAAGATCCCAACTATGAAGTTCGATGTCGCACATCGCGCGCAATTCCAGTGCGATTGGCATTTTCGGCGACAGTGCCAAGATGCGTTCCGCACCGTCGCGGGCTTCGGTGTAATCGCGCATTTGGACTTGGATCATCGCCCGTTGCAAGATGGCGGCGACATCTTGCGGGTCGCGTGCCGAGGCTTCGGCAAAGTCGGAGAGTGCCCCGGCGCGGTCGCCCATCGCTTGGCGGGCAGCCGCACGCGCCTCGTATGCGAGTGCGAAATCCGGGTTGGCAATCAATGCGAGGTCGGCGTCTTCGATCGCTGCCGCGAAGTTCCCGCACTCGGTGTGCAGTTTTGAACGCCGCGCCAGATATTGCTCCGCGTTCGGCGGATCCATCCGAATTGCGGTCCCATAATCGGTGAATGCCGTCGTCGAATCGCCGCGCTCCGCGTGGCAATGCGCCCGAATCGCGTGAACGTCGGCGCGGCCCGGATCGAGTTCCATCGCCGAGTTGCAATCGAGTGCGGCATCGTCGAAACGCTTCTGCTTCAGCAGTTCGCCCGCACGTTCGGCAAGCAGTTGGGCATCGGTGGGCAACAGGCGAATTGCGGTGTCGTAATCGCCGATGGCCTTCGCCCGGTCGTGCATCGCGAGGTACGCTTTCGCCCGGTAGCGATACCCACTCGCCACGCGCGGCTGAAACGCGATCGCGCGGGTGTAACACTCGATGGCTTCGCGGAAATCGCCCTGCTGGAAGGCGTCGAATCCGCGTTGGAAGTAACCTTGCGCCTCGATCGACATGGTCGTTCCTCCGCCAATTACAATTTGAGTGGCGGAATATCTTTGTTGAAGAATCGGTCGAGTGCGGCCTTGCTCGCGTCGCCGGTCTTGAGGCCTTCGCTGAAGTATTTGATGCGCTGATCGTCGCGTCCGTGGTTGAACGACTCGGGCCACGCCTTGCCGCGCATTTTCTCTTGGATGCGATTATCGCCGATCGAACGTGCGGTCTTCAGTGCCGATTCGATGTCGCCCTTCTCGATGATCTTATAGTTCTTCTCGGCGTGGTGCGCCCAGACACCCGCAAGATAATCGGCCTGTAATTCGAGGCGTATCCCCGAGTTTTCACCTTCGCGTGCCTTGAACTGTTCGACCATTTCGTTGTAGCCCAACAGATTCTGGATGTGGTGGCCAACCTCGTGTGCGATCACATAGGCCTTGGAGAAGTCCGCCTTCGAGCCGCCGAGTTTCGTTTCGAGTTCGTCGAAGAACGACGGGTCGAGGTAGACTTGCCGATCCGCCGGGCAATAGAACGGGCCGACGGCAGACGGAGCCAAACCGCACTTCGTGTTCACTTCGACTTCAAAGAGCTTCATCTTCGGTTTTTCGTACGGCTGGCGGTAGTTTTCCGGAAATAACTTCCCCCAGACTTTCTCGGTCATCCCGAGAATCGACGACGAGAATGCCAACATTTTGTCGTTGGGTGGCGGCCCCGCTTGCTGTTGCTGTTGTCCGCCATTGAGCGCACCGACGACTTGCTTGGCCTTGTTCGGGTCGATGCCCATGAAGTACGCCACGGCCATGATGAGCATCACGCCGATGCCCCCGCCCGCCGCCATCGCGGGACGACGACTGCCGCGCGTGTCTTCGACGTTCTCGCTCTTTTCCTGATCTTCCCACTTCATGATGTTGCTCCTTGTCGAATCAACGTGCCATTTTTAATGATGTCACAAATGGCACGTTTACACGGCGTGTTTTTTGAGGTCTTCGAGATCGACGAACTCGAGCGCCGAAATGTGCGTCGCTTCGAGGACGATCGGCGCGGCGGCGTTGGCTTCCATCGCGTCTTTCCAGCGCGTCACGCAGACGCACCAGCGGTCGCCGGGGCGCAAACCGGGGAAGCCGTACGCGGGGTTCGGCGTGCTGAGGTCGTTGCCGACGGCTTTGGAGAAAGCGAGAAACTCTGCGGTCACGTGCGTGCAGACGAGGTGCAAACCGCGATCTTCCGCACCGGTGTCGCAGCAGCCGTTGCGGTAAAAGCCGGTCAGCGGTTTCGTCGAGCACGATTGCAGTGGAGTGCCGAGGACGTTTTTTGCAGTGGACACAGTAAGCTCCGAACTCGCCGCGATGGGGCCACATCGCGGCATCTGGGGGGGTGGTTTACGAAGGAAGTAAATCCTTCACAGCATCGCGTTCTTCGAGCAATTCCTTGAGCGTCGCTTCGAACATTTTCTTGCCGTAGGCATCGAGCGGCACGCCTTCGGTGACGGTCCAATTTCCCTTGCCGTCGTTGGTACACGGGTAACCGAAAACGAGGCCCGCCGGTACACCGTATTGACCTTTGGAAACCACGGCTGCACTCGTCCAGTCGCCATTCGGCGTGCCGTTAATCATCGTTTTCACGTGATCGATCGCACCGTTCGCGGCCGACATGGCGCTCGAAAGTCCCCGCGCTTTGATAATCGCCGCACCGCGATTCTGGCACTGCGGTACGAACGTTCCTTCGAGCCACGCACGATCCGGAATCACTTCGGTGGCCGCCTTGCCGCCAATCTTCGCGTTGGTGAAGTCGACGTACTGTGTGTTCGAGTGGTTGCCCCAGATCGTCACATGCGTGACATCCGCATTCTTGGCCCCCGCCTTCACCGCGAGTGCCGACACCGCGCGGTTGTGGTCCAGCCGAGTCATCGCCGACCAGCGATCTGCCGGAATGTCTTTGCCGTTGAGGTAGGCCACGAGGCAATTCGTGTTACACGGGTTCCCAACGATGAGAATCCGCACGTCACTCGCTGCGTTGGCCGCAAGGGCTTTGCCCTGGCCGACGAAGATTTTGCCGTTCAAACCGAGCAAATCCTTGCGTTCCATCCCCGGCCCACGCGGCGCAGCACCGACGAGCAATGCATAATTCACGCCATTGAACGCCGTCGCCGCATTATCGGTGACGACGACATCGAGCAGCGTCGAAAAGCCGCAATCGAGCAACTCCATCGCGTTGCCTTCGGCAATCTCCAGAGGTTGCCGCGCCGTCGGCGTTGGGGGCGTCCAGCCGTCCTTTTTGGGGATTTCGAGCAGGTGCAGAATCACCTTCGTGTTCGCGCCGAACACCTCGCCCGACGCCAGCCGCGCCAACATGGCATACGACACATTGCCACCCGCGCCAGTCACGGCCACTTTAACGGTATTCGACACGGCAAAACCCCCAGAGAGTGCGAAATCCATCGTTATAGTTAGAGATACGCCCCAAACGAACGACCGCAAGGGCGCGAGGATTACGGTTCAGATAGGAACACAAGTTTTGAAGTTGCGCTAACTTGATTTCAAGCACGTCTGCATGAAATCGCAGGCATTTCACGCACAATCGCGCGCCGGCGAGCGGCACAGCGTAAGCGTGCCGTGGTTCCCGCAGATGGTTCACACGGACACGCTTACGCCGTACCGCTCGCCGGGTTTTCGATAATAAACATCGCCAAAGTGAGTGTTACGGTTTGAATCTCGCAACTTCAAAAACCGCAAGCAAGGGACACTGCGTGAAGTTTCGCGAGGGTTCCCCAGCTTGCGCTGCGGGCTGGCACGAAAAGGCGTCTCCGTTTAGCCGCGCCGCGTAATCTTCGGAGCGAAGCGCGGGCACGGCGTATCGGTGCGTTCACGCCCCGCTTCGCTACGCAAAGCCTTCGCGGCGCGGCGAAACGAATCCCGATTCGGCCTCACCCACACGATTTCGCGCAGTCAAAAAATCGCAGGCGATCTGGCGTAAGTCGGATTTCGCGTTCTGCACGGAGTGACATAGAAATGTCGCTTCCGGTCGATTTTCGGTCGCTTCCGGTCGATTTTGTGTCGGTTCCGGTCGATTTTCGGTCGCTTTGTGTCGATTTTCGGACGGTACTTTCACCGAGTCTCGTATCGATGGCCATCGGCGCAAATCATCACAGAAGTTCGAGTTGCGGCAAAATTACTCGAAACGGATCGGCGATTTGCGATCAAAAAGTGGCGTTTTGGGACGCGAAAATGCCAAAAAAACCGGTTTTTGAGCCACCGCAATTGTGACTTACGTCGATTATGTGAGCGTCAAAACGCGAAGGCGCTGTTGCCTTCTGCTTCGCGAACGCATATCCTGCTCAATACCGCGATTCGTTGCGGTAATATTTGACCGGTGAGTATCTTATCCAGAGTGGCTGAGGGTTAGGCCCTAAGACGCCACAGCAACCGGTTCGACAATCGTTCTCACGGAACGCTTGCCCGAACGCTGGTGCTAACTCCTACCCGATTCGCTTGCGAATTGGGGATGATAAGATGCGGCGAACCCGCTTTCCCAAGCGGACTCGCAGTTTCTTATCTCACCGTTCACCCTCATCGCGACTCGGCACGAGGGTGTACACGTTCTGGATGAATATCCCTATCGGTTCCGTACGTGTCATCCACGGCAGGGGTGTTTCGTGCCATCATCTGAATTCGTAGTGGGTATGAAGTGCCGCGTGTGCGGCAAACTGTACCCCGAATCGGCAATCAACTTCTGCATCGAGGATTTCGGGCCGCTCGAAGTCGCGTACGATTACGCAAAGATTCAAGCGAAAATCAGCCGAAAGCTATTCGACAGCCGCCCCGCGAACATGTGGCGGTACAGCGAGTTCCTACCACTGGCAGGCGAACCGACCGTTGGCCGTAACGTCGGTGGCACGCCGTTGGTTCGGGCCGATCGCCTCGCCGATGCGCTCGGTGTCCGCAAGCTCTGGCTCAAGAACGACGCGGTCAACTTCCCGACGCTTTCGTTCAAAGATCGCGTCGTCTCGGTGGCGCTCAGCAAGGCCCGCGAGTTCGGCATGACGACCGTTGGCTGTGCGAGTACGGGCAACCTTGCGAACAGCGTGGCGGCCCAAGCGGCGAGTGCGGGCCTCGATACGTTCATCCTCGTTCCCGCCGACCTCGAGCGCACGAAAATCCTCGGCACCGCCATATACGGCGCGAAAGTCATCGGCTGCGTGGGTACCTACGACGAAGTCAATCGACTGTGTACGCAGATCGCCATGAAGTACGGCTGGGGCTTCGTGAACGTCAATTTGCGGCCGTTCTATGCCGAGGGTTCCAAGACGATGGGCTATGAGATTGCACAAGATCTCGGCTGGCGGTTCCCGCAACACGTCGTCGTACCGATGGCGGGCGGCGCGCTCATCGGCAAGATCCACAAGGCGTTCCACGAACTCTACACGACGGGCATAGTCAATACGCCCGTGACGACGAAAATGTACGGGGCACAAGCATCCGGGTGCAACCCGATCAGCGATGCGGTGAAGCAGAACCGCGAAAAGCATCGCCCGATTCGCAAGCCGAACACGATCTGCAAGAGCCTCGCGATCGGCGACCCTGCCGACGGCATTTTCGCAGCGAAACTCGTCCGCGAAACCGGCGGTTGGGCCGAAGATGTCGCCGACGATGAAATCGTCGAGTGCATGAAATTGCTCGCGCAAACCGAAGGCATCTTCGCCGAAACCGCAGGCGGTACCACCATTGCCGTGGCACGCAAACTCATCGAGTCCGGGCGAATCCCGCGCGACGAGGAAATCGTCTTGTGCATCACGGGCAACGGCCTGAAAACCCAAGATGCCGTGTTCAGCACACTGGCTGAGCCGGACGTGATCAAACCAACGCTCGCCGAGTTCGAGCAACTGTCCTGCCTGATCGATTTTCAACAGTCCGCTTTCAGCGGTCAGTTGTCAGCGGTCAGCTAAAACCCTCTGGGATTGGCTGAAAGCTGATAACACTTACTAAAAAAGGATATCCCATGCGTCGATTGTTCCTGGTTGCGGTGGCTGCGGCTGGCTTTGCCTCGGTGACGTTGGCCGAAAAGCCGAGTGAGGCGAAATACATTCCGACGAATTCGCCGGTCGCGGTTTTCGTCGATGCGGTCAAACTGAAGAAGAATCTGATCGACCTCGGCGTGCCCGTCGAGAAAGCGTTCGCCAAAGCGAAAGCCGACAAGAAGCTCGAACTCGACAACATCAGCAAATTCGCGATGTTTCTCGAGCTGTTCCCCGATGCGACCAGCCCCGTCGCACCGGTGGTCGTCGGCACGATGAAAGAGGCGACCGCGAAGGCCGATCTGCCGAACTTGCTGGAAAGCACAACCGAGGAGATGATCTCGGGTAAAACGTGCCTCAAGTTGAAAGACAAAATCGCGGGTCAGGATGCGTTCGGCATCGCGATCAACGACAAGACCGTGCTTTTTGGGGTCAAGTCGATCATGGAGACGCTCCTCAAAGCCGACGCGAAGGAAGGCGATTTGTCGAAGGAATTCGAGAAAGCCGACCTGAAGCACGATGCGGTGATCGTACTGGCTGCGAAGCCATTGATGGCCGCGCTGAAGGAAAAGTACGGCGACCTCGACAAACAAATTCCGCCCGCTGCGGAGTCGTTCTACCTTGCTGCGAAGACGCTCGAAGCCGCCACGCTGACGGTGGACCTGAGCGAACCGACGCTGTTGAAGGGCGTGTTCCGATCCGACAGCGCCGAAGGAGCCGAGAAGATCAAAGAAGCATTGCAGGGTGGGCTGGCGCTGGCGAGTTTCGGTTTGCCGCAGATCAAGCAACAACTCGGCGGGCAACTGCCACCGGAAGCCAAGCCACTGATCGACGTGATCGAAGCGATCGTGAAAACATCGAAATTCAAGATCGATGGCAGCACAGTGATCATGACGGTGGCACGCCCCAAGAACTTCGGTAAGTAACACCACGATCGGATTTCCCATGGCGATTCTCGTTCAAATTCCGACGCCGATGCGCGATCAAGCCGACGGCAAAGCCGAAGTGACCGTCGTCGGCGAGACGGTGCAAGCCGCGCTCGACGACCTCGTTCGGCAGCACCCCGGCCTCGGTACGAAGCTGTTCGACAAGGGTAAGATTCGACCGTACGTGAATGTCTTCATCGATGAGGAAGACATTCGCTACCTCGACGATATGGACACGAAACTCCGCGATGGCGTCGTCGTCGCGCTGATCCCCGCGGTGGCCGGTGGATGAGGAACCAAACACTACGGCAGTGACGGGGATATGATTCCTCGCGTCAAGTTCCTGACGAGATACGACTCCCTCCTTCGGTTCTACATTCAGCTGATCCGAGCGGGCTGTTTACGTGATGCGGTGCGTCATCTTCCCACCTTACCGGCCGAGGCCACCTGATGCCCGATGAACCTCCCGTTGAAGAAACGCCCGACGGTGCGGCGGTGTTTCCGCTGATTCCCGCGGAACTCGGCGTTCACCCGCTGCTGTTGGCGATGCTGCACGCCTATGTGTTTCTCGAAGGCTCCGAAGTCGCCGTGCTCAACGGGGCCGTCGCCGAGGAGGCGATGCAGTATCTCGTGACGTACGTGCAACGCCTCGAAGGGGCCGACCTGAAGCGGATCAAGGAGGATCTCGACGTCCTCGCCCGGTTCGCTAAAGACGAAAAATGGCCGAAGCAACAAGTGCGATTCCTGCAAGAGTTTCTCACCGAAAACGGAGTAGGGTAGCGATTCCCCGACGATTATGGACAACACTTTCGAACGATATTCCCGTCAGATGCGCGTCCCGGGTATCGGTAAAGCGGGCCAAGAACGCATCATGAATAGCCGCGTGACGCTCTGCGGAGTCGGCGCGCTCGGTACGGTACTCGCCAACAATCTCGTGCGCGCGGGTGTCGGGCATATCCGCGTCATCGACCGCGACTTCGTCGAACCGAGTAACCTCCAGCGTCAGGTGTTGTTCGATGAAGCCGACGTGACGAACAACATGCCGAAAGCGGAGGCCGCCGTAATCAAGATGCGGCAGATTAACTCGGGTGTGAAACTCGAAGCGATCGTCGCCGACATCAATCGCACGAACATCGAGGAATTCTGCAAGGATTCCGATCTCATCCTCGATGGCACCGATAACTTCGAGGTGCGTTACACCATCAACGATGTGGCTGTAAAGCTCGGCAAACCGTGGGTGTACGGCGGTGCGGTCGGCACCGAAGGCATGACGATGACGATCGTCCCCGGCGACACGCCGTGCCTGCGTTGCGTGTTTGAAGCCAGCCCCGGACCGGGCGAAGTCGGCACCTGCGAAACGGCGGGCGTGCTCGGGCCAGCGGTCGGCGTGATCGCGAACATGCAATCGGCCGAGGCACTGAAAATCCTTGCGGGCAAGAAGGAAACGATCAACCGCGAACTGGTGATGCTGAATTTGTGGGAGAACACGTACAAGCGGGTGAAGATCGCGCCGCTGATGGGCCGTAAGGGCAAATGCCCCTGTTGCGCCCTCAAGCAGTTCGATTGGCTCGACGGCGGCCAGGGCACGCAAACGACGAGCTTGTGCGGACGCAACGCGGTGCAAGTCACGCAACGCGCCGGCACGAAAATCGACTTCACGCAGCTCAGTAGCCAGTTAAAATCGAGTGGCACCGTGACATCGAACAAGTTCTTGCTGAAGTTTCAGGTGACCGATGGCGGCGACGACTACGAGTTCACCGTATTCCCCGACGGCCGCGCGATCATCAAAGGCACCGATAGCGGCGAACGCGCTCGCACGTTGTATGCGAAGTACATCGGGTATTGATCGTTTCGTTGTGGCCAAAGTAGTTCATAGTTGCGAGTGGTAAGTTGTTAGAAGCACTATCAACTATCAACTATTCACTCGCAACTACTAACCGTTACGGTTCGATGGCGCGGGGGCGGTATTTTCGCCAGAGTTCGTCGACGAGCTTGGCGTACTCTTTCTCTTGGATCTGCCGCGAGAGTTTGCCCCGGATTTCGGTTTGCACTTTGGCGTCGAACGGGCGGGTGCCGCCCTTGTCGCGTTCGACGACTTTGACGAGGTGGTAGCCGGTGGCGGTTTGCATCAGTGCGCTGACCTGCCCGGCTTCCATTTCCAGGATCATCGGTTCCATCTCGACGGGTAGAATTTCGCCGCGCTTCGT
>JAYWCL010000262.1:0-11878 GCA_043780595.1 Limnoglobus sp. | reverse complement strand
TGCCTCGCCACCGCCCGAAACCCCACGCTACTCGCGCCCCCCGCGAGCCCGTAAACGTACGCACCTGCTACCCAAAACTACCGCGATTTGAACCATGCCCAAATTTGATCTCTTCTTGGGCCAGGGGCAGACCCCGCCCGACGGTGGGCTGCCCCTGGCCCAAGGGCAAGAAGACCAGACGCCTGAACGAGATCCGCCGTCTGGTGGAGGGCCTGCCTCGGAACGAGGTGGCGCTGTACGTGGACGAGGTGGACATTGGCCGTCTGATTCGGGTCGCAGAAAACGTCCTTCATCTTGCACTTGGCCGCCTCGCTGATCGAGTCGTCTTTAGCGAATCCGGCGTACGTTTTAGCGAGCTTTTCAAGCGAAGCCGACCCGTACACGCAGTTCGTGTCCAGTGTGTCAAAACGCAGCTCGTATGTGTCGGAGCCATCGATCACGTACTCGACGACCGGGTCGGAAAAAACGTCGGCCTTGCCGGTCCCGGTCAAGCCGATGACCTTGCTGGCGCGGAGGCGTGGGCTTGGTGCCGGGCTTCGCGGCCATCAGTTTGTGGAACGCTTCGAGGATGGACGGGGGAGCGTTCCACCGCTTCCGCTGCTTGCGGGGCGGGGATTTGCTCATTCCTGCCGAAAGGACTGGATGGGCTTGGGGGATCTTGCGAAACCCCTTGTTTTCCAGAGTGGGCAGTCCCGGGGTTGAACCGGGGACCTAGCGATTTTCAGTCGCTCGCTCTACCAACTGAGCTAACTACCCTTGTTTCATGCTTTATAGCCGCGTTCGGGCGGTTGTCAACACGGACGCGGATTCCGCTTCGCAGGTTCGCGAAATCCGCAGTTCGTTCACGATGCGTTGCCGATGGTGGTGAGGCCCAGCGACACGCGCGATGCGTCATCGGCCATCTTGCGCACGTCTTGCGTGATTCGCATCGAACAGAATTTCGGCCCGCACATGCTGCAGAACTTCGCGCTTTTGAAGACGTCTTGAGGCAGCGTTTCGTCGTGCATTCGGCGAGCGGTTTCGGGGTCCAGGCTCAGTTCGAACTGGCGATTCCAGTCGAACTCGAAGCGGGCCTTCGAGAGTGCATCGTCGCGTTTCCGCACGTTTTTGCGGCCTCGCGCGATGTCGCCCGCGTGGGCGGCGATCTTGTACGCGATCACGCCTTGGCGCACATCGTCCTTGTTCGGCAACCCGAGGTGTTCTTTTGGCGTTACGTAGCAAAGCATCGCTGCGCCCGCCTCGGCGGCGAGGGCGGCACCGATGGCGCTCGTGATGTGGTCGTAACCCGGTGCAATGTCGGTCACCAGTGGGCCGAGCACGTAGAACGGGGCCTCGTGGCACAGTTCGCGTTCCTTCTCGATGTTCATTTTCACGAGGTGCATCGGAATGTGCCCCGGCCCTTCGACCATGACCTGGCAGCCGTGTTCCCACGCTTTGAGCGTCAGATCGCCGAGCGTTTTGAGTTCTGCAAACTGGGCCGCGTCGTTGGCATCGGCGAGGCAACCGGGGCGAAGCCCGTCGCCGAGGCTGAACGTCACGTCGTACGCCCGCATGATTTCGCACAGTTCGCCGAAGTGCGTGTACCACGGATTTTGCTTGTGGTGGCCGATCATCCACGCCGCCATCAGCGCCCCACCGCGGCTGACGATCCCCGTCACGCGATCGCGCGTCAGCGGTACGTGTTCGAGCAACACCCCCGCGTGGATCGTCATGTAATCGACGCCCTGTTTCGCTTGTTGCTCGACCATGTCGAGCATCATTTTAATCGTAATATCCTTGGGATCTTTGACGTTCTGAATGATCTGGTAAATCGGCACGGTGCCGATCGGCACGGTCGATGCCTCGATTAGTGCCTGGCGGATGCCGTCGATGTTTCCGCCCGTGGACAGGTCCATCACGGTGTCCGACCCGAGGTGAACGGCGGTGTGCAACTTCTCGAGTTCGTCTTCGACTTTGCCAGTGACGGCGCTGTTGCCGATGTTGGCGTTGATTTTACATAGCGACGCGACACCAATGCACATCGGCTCGAGGCGGCCCTTCAGGTGATTGATGTTTGCGGGGATGACCATCCGCCCGCGCGCGATTTCGGAACGAATGAGTTCCGGCGACAAATCTTCGCGTTTGGCGACGAATGCCATCTCTGGGGTAATGGTGCCCGCACGAGCCGATTCGAGTTGTGTCATGGGATCATTACAAAACGTGCTGTGAAAAGCGGAGAAACGGGTCGTATTCCGCATTTCCGATAGCCTTCCTCACCCGGCAGAATCCGGGTCAGGTTCTAAGGGTTTGTTCTCAGCCGACTCGTACGAAGTCGGCACCCCTGGCGTGACACCATCACTGTAGACGTTCGGGCGGGAGAATCCAAGGTGCGGGGAGGTAAGTCCATCATTCATCCATTCTGCTGCGAGCCGCATCCATCGGCCAAAGACCGACGAGACTTCGGTAGAACGGACGGAGCCACTTCGGTAGCAGTCGGCTGAAACTCGATCTTCGGGTTTCGCCGACGTAGATATGATCGGAAGGCTGTATGCGAACATTCGTTCGCGGATCGCCATCGAGGATGACGGCTTCCACATCGACGTAAAACAACTCGCTCGGCTTCCCCTCCGCGACGTTCGCGCGGACGATGGAAATGTCGTTCAACTGGGTCGTCGCAGGCAGGATGGCACCGGCGTTCAACAAGAAATCGACCGCGAAATCGGGCCCTCGATACGGCACCGTTCGCGTGCGTTTGTTGTCGGGGCCGGTAATGTAGACGCGGTGAGCTTTGTACGAAATGACCTTCAATTGGAGACGATCGACGTCGACATTGACTGCCCGCCCGATTTCCACACTCGCCTCAGTTGCGGTCAGATTTTCCACGCGAATCGTGCCCGATTCGCCCATCGAAATCCGCCCATCGACATCGACCGTCACGATGGCATCCCACTCGCGACGATCGACGAACCTCAGTTCGAGCACGTCCGGGCAGCCGATTCGATAGTGATGCGCGTCCGCCGGTGCCGGTAGCGGCACCACGATCGGCCCGCGCGACGAACGGAAGTCCGCGCAGCCAATGCACAGCACGAACACGATCGGAGCGAAGCGTTTCACACTCGTTTATTCGGCCAGTTCGCGCGGTAATCTTTAACGATAATCCGGATAATGCGAGGTTAAGATCTCGCGGCAGAAATTGATACCTTTTCAGATGGCTCGACGTATCAATTCTGGTAGCCGCAGGTCTTCAGCCTGCGCGGGGCAAATACCCTCGAAAAATAGTCGTGGTGAGTCTTCGAGACGCGACGCAATACGGCACGATGGCAATGGGTGCGACCCCCCCTCCCATGGTATCACCATGGGCTACGTGAGCGATCCTTTCAGGACCGAAGAACAGAACCCCGACCATGAAGGGGTCGCTCTCTCAGCCCATGGTGTAACCATGGGACGGGGGCAAATACCCTCGAAAACCAGTCGTGGCGAGTCTTCGAGACGCGACGCAATACGGCACAACGTTTATTCCAATCGCTCGAATAAGAGATTCTCGCCTTCGTTGAACGTGTCAGATTCTGCCGCGTGAGGTATAAGATCTCGAATTCGACTGTAAGATCGCCGCCGTTTTCGGGTATCCAAATCGGTCGACGGTGTCGGGTAACGATATACTTTTAGCGTAACGACACGACCGTGTGGAATTGTGCAAAAACCTGCTCGCGGTAACATCTAGGTTAAAACATGAACCCCGTTGCAGACGAAAAAACTGGCCTCGGCAATTACTTCATCGCGAACTACCCGCCGTTTTCGTTCTGGAAGCCGAGTTACCTACCCGACGCGATGGCGGCACTCAATTCGCCACCCGTTCCCGGCACGCCGCTCGGGTTGTACCTGCATATTCCGTTCTGCCGCAAACGCTGCAAGTTCTGCTACTTCCGCGTTTACACCGACAAGAACGCCAAAGATGTCGAAGTGTACTTGAACGCAATCGTCAAGGAAGTCGAACTGCTGGCACAGACGCCGTGTATTGGTGGGCGGAAACTCGATTACGTCTACTTCGGCGGTGGCACGCCGTCGTATTTGAGTGCGACGCAACTGCGTGGCCTGATCGAGAAACTCCAGGCGATTCTCCCGTGGGATGGCGCTCGCGAAATTGCGTTTGAGTGCGAGCCGGGCACCCTGCAACAGCACAAGTTGCAAACGCTTCGCGAACTCGGTGTCACCCGCCTGTCGCTCGGCGTCGAGAACTTCAAACCGGAGATTCTCCAGTTCAACGGCCGCGCGCATTTGGAGGAAGAAATTCACCGCGCCTACGGTTGGGCACGCGATCTCGGCTTCGAGCAAATCAACATCGACTTGATCGCAGGGATGGTCGGCGAGGATTGGCCGAACTGGCGCGACTGCGTCCGAAAGACCATCGCGATGTCGCCCGATAGCGTCACGGTGTATCAGATGGAATTGCCGTACAACACCGTCTTTTCGCGCGAATTAAAGGTGATCGGGCAAGACGAACCGCAACTCGGTATCGCCGACTGGCCGACGAAACGCGCGTGGGTCGCGTATGCTTTCGAGGAGTTCCAGAACGCCGGTTACGAGATTTCGAGTGCCTACACCGTCGTGAAAAGCAAGGTGAAAACGCAGTTCGTGTATCGCGATGCGCTCTGGAGTGGGGCGGACATGTTCGGCACCGGCGTGGCCTCGTTCGGGCACATCAACGGCGTACACATCCAGAACGTCGATACCTGGGAGCAGTACATCGAGAAGCTCGATAAAAACGAGATTCCGCTCGGTCGCGCCTTCCCGACAACGCCGCATCATCGTCTGATTCGCGAGATGATCCTGCAACTGAAAACGGGCCATCTGCGTGCCGACTACTTCCAGAAGAAGTTCGGCGCGAACATCCTCGAAGAGTTCGCAGATGGCTATCGAAAGCTCGAATCCGAGGGCTGGCTAACGGTGTCCGCCGATGGCGTCGATCTGACACCCGCCGGGTTGCTGCAAATCGATCGCCACCTCACCACGTTCTTCGATCCAGAGCATCTATCGAACCGCTACACGTGAGGTCGCCTACGAGCCACCGGGTTCATCCCGGTGGGAGTCTCACGCTTATGAAACTCCCACCGGGATGAACCGGCTTACACGGCTTACACGGCTTACACCCACCGCTCGCCAAGAATGGAGAATCGGACATGACGCAGCAGAATCGGCGGGGGTTTCTCCAGGCGACGGCGGCGGGGCTGATCGCGCAGTCGGCACTCGCGGAATCGCCCGCGAAGCGCCTCGCGGAGTTATCGCTGTCGCCGTTTCGTTTCGATGTCACGCCGCCGATGGGGCATTCACTTTGCGGCGGCTGGATCAAACCGGTCGAAGCAGTCGACGATACGCTCGAAGCGATCGGCTTCGTGCTGCACGGTGCGGGCCAGCCAATTGTGATTTGCGCCGTCGATTGGACGGGGCTGCTCAACGAGGCGCACGTCAGTTGGCGGACGGCACTCGCGGAGGCGGCGGGCACCACACCCGACCGCGTGGCGGTGCAGTGCGTCCACCAGCACAACGCGCCGTTCGCGTGCCTCGATGCCGAGCGGATCGTGTTAAATCAGGGCGATCTTCCGCACATCGTCGAACTCGATTTTTTCCGCACCTGCCTCGAACGCGGCCGCAAAGCCGTCGCGAACGGGATGAAGAAAACGCGACGGATCACGCACGTCGGTAGCGGTAAAGCGATGGTCGATCGAGTCGCATCGAATCGGCGCGTGTCGCGTTCGCCCGATGGCAAAGTCTTGGCGATGCGCGGGAGTTCCAGCCGCGATGCGAAGCTGATCGCGTTACCCGAAGGACTGATCGATCCGTATCTGCGAACCGTTGCCTTTTACGACAAAGACACCAAGCTCGCGGCGTGCCATTACTACGCCACGCACCCGATGAGCTACTACGGCGATGGCCGCGTGACGAGCGATTTTACCGGATTGGCACGCAAGCAACGGCAACAGGAAGAGCCGGGTTGCACGCACATTTACTTCACCGGGTGTGCGGGGAATATCTCGGCGGGAAAGTACAACGACGGCTCGAAGGAAGTGCGGCCGATCCTGACGCAGCGCATTCACGCGGGCATGATCGCCGCCGAGAAAGCGATCGTCCGCGATGCCATCGGCGACGCGAAATGGTTGACATCCGAGATGTTACCGGCACCATTACCGGGTATCACTGCCGAGCAAATCGAACGGACAATCGCCAACAAAAATAACACCGTCGCGAACCGCAATCGCCCATCGTACCAGCTCGCCTGGATGCGGCGTCACGCAGCGAAGCAACCGCCGATCGTGCTGAGCGCCTTGCATATCAACGACGTTTCGATGCTGCACCTGCCCGCCGAGTCGTTCGTCGAATATCAGCTTCGCGCGCAGGAACTGCAACCGAAGCGGTTCGTCGCGACCGCCGCCTACGGCGATGGCGGCCCGTGGTACATCCCCACGAAAGAAGAGTACCCCAACGGCGGCTACGAAGTCAGCGTCGCATTCTGCGCTCCCGAGATCGACGCCACGATGACCGCCGGCATGAAGTCCATTCTGAACGCGGGATGACATTTCGCCGCGCAGTCTTCGGAGCGAAGCACGGGCACGATGTATCGGATAACAACGTGCATTTTCGGGAGTTTCCGCCCCGCGCTTCGCTACGCAAAGCCTACTCAGCGCAGCTATAAACGGGGAAATCGCATTGCTACATCAATCGGCGTTATCCGAATGAGATGGCCGTTTGGTGTTCGATGCTCAACCGCGCAGATTCAAACAGTGAGATCCAAACCGCCAGTTCGATCCAGAACGACCCCTCGGCCTCAACTACGCCATTGATTCGGTCCGCCTCCGCGTCCGGCAGACTCTCGCCAACTAACTTGATACTGAGGAACGGTGCGACCACGACCAACTCTCGCATCAGCCCGTACGACGAGCCGAGCATGCCGCCCGGAATCTGATCCTCGTCAGCGAACAGCGGGTCTTTGAAATCGATTGGTAGATAAAACCCCTCACAGTCCGAGTGACATAGCAGGTGACTGCTAAACTTGAAGGATTCATCTTCGATCACTGGATCGGCAGCGGGATCTTCCGATTCCGGGAATGGCTTCGGCTTCCAGTTGGGTGTGATTGAAGCATGGGCCGCGAACCGCCGCAGGTAGTGCAGGAACGAGTAGGGGTAGCCACAGATCGAGGCGCGACTGACCAACGTCGGAAGCGTTTCTGGTTCAACGTGAGTCGGCAGGTGATTTTCCACCAGTACGGCGTTAACCTTGGTCAAGGCCTCACGCTGCCATTCCGCCCCCTCCTCATCGTTCACATTCAGGTATGCGAGTATTCCGACTTCGACTGCAAGTCCCATAGTTCCATCTCCTCCGAAGTAGCTATTCGACAGAACCGGTTCCGTTGAATTCGACTGGTCGTGCGTTTATCATGAAGTCGATTCCGATTCCGTAGTTGTACCTACACAGAAACCCGAAGTCAAAAAATCGCAGACGATCCGACGTAACCCGGAATTCGCGTCGTACACGGAGCGACATAGAATTGTCGCGAAATGACATAGAAGTGCGCGCAAATGACATAGAAAAGGCGCATTCGGTCGATTTTCGGTCGCATTCGGTCGATTTTCGGTCGGTAGTTGCGGCGAGTGCGAATCGAGTGACCCTCGACGCAAACCACGACAGGAATGCAGGATAACGCAAAAACCATCGGAACAGATCGGCGATTTGCGATCGAAAAGTGGCCTCGAAAACCGGAAAAATACCCCAAAAACCAGTTTTTGAGCGTCCGCAATTGTGACTTACGTCGATTCGCCATAGCTATAACCCCATGCTAACCAAACGCATTATCCCGTGCCTCGACGTCGACCGTGGGCGGGTCGTGAAGGGCATCCACTTCGTCGGCCTACGCGATGCGGGCGATCCCATCGAAGTCGCACGACGCTACGAAAGCCAAGGGGCGGACGAACTCGTGTTCCTCGACATCTCCGCAAGCCACGAAGGGCGGGCGATCCTCCTCGACATGGTTCGCCGCGTAGCCGAGCAGTTGTTTATGCCGTTCACCGTAGGCGGGGGAATCCGCACGATCGACGATGCCACGCAACTGATACAAGCGGGTGCGGAGAAGGTGAGCATCAACTCGGCGGCGGTGAAGAACCCGGCACTCATTACCGAGATTTCGCGTAAATTCGGGCGTTGTGCCACGGTCGTCAACATCGATCCGCGAAGGGTCGTGAAGGACGGCCAAGAGTTTTGGGAAGTGTTCGTCAACGGCGGTCGCGTACCGACGGGGATACAAGCGGTCGAGTGGGCGAAGGAAGTCGAGCGGTTAGGGGCAGGCGAGATCGTGCTGACGTCGATGGACGCCGACGGCACGAAAAATGGCTACGACATCCCGATGTTACGTGCGGTATCGGCGGCGGTGAACGTGCCGGTGGTGGCAAGTGGCGGCGCAGGTTGCCCGGAGCATTTGCGGCTCGCATTCGAGGCCGGTGCCGATGCCGCGTTGGCTGCAAGTATCTTCCATTACGACGAATACTCGATCCCCGCGACGAAAGAATACCTGGCCGCGCACGGTGTGGCGGTGCGGATCGCGGGTATACTCACATAGTTCGGTTTCATAATCTTCGTACATCCCGCTTCCGAGGCGATGACTCATGGCCGAAAATCCCCCGCGCGTCGCAACGGCGCGTCCGGCACCTGCCGCCGCCGCCGTTCCCAAGCCCGCTGCGGTGGCACCGCCGAAACCGGCTGGGCCATCGACCGCGCCGCCATCGGGTATCAAGGACGGCACCGCCGCGACCGGCCCGTACTACATCAACGAATCGGGCGGGTTGAAGCTGGCCGAGGAAGTGCCCGGCGAACCGAAGATCAATCAACTCTACCGCACCGTCATGCTGCACGAAGGATCGGACCTTCACCTGAAGGCAGGGATGCCGGGAATGATGCGGTTACGCGGCATCATCCAGAAGATGAATACGCCGGTGCTGACGCAGGATATGTGCGAAAAGCTGTTCGCGGCGATCATGAACGATAAGGCCCGCAAGCAGATGGACGAACACGGCGGGGCCGACTTCGCCCACGTCGTCGGCAACGACGAATGCCGCTTCCGCGTCAACATTCTCAAACAACGCGGCAAACTCGCGATGGTGGCCCGTCGTGTGAATACGACGATCCCGACCTTCGAGAAGCTCGGGCTGCCGGCCGCAATCGAAGGACTTTGCCACTACGACCAAGGGCTGATTATCCTTGCGGGTGTGACCGGTTCGGGGAAATCGACGACGATTGCGTCGATGCTCGACTACATGAACGGTCGCGAGGCATTGCACATTCTGACGATCGAAGACCCGATCGAATTCGTGTTCGCGGATAAAATGTCGGTCATTAATCAGCGAGAAGTGTACCTCGATGTCGTCGATTGGCACACCGCCCTGAAACATGCCGTGCGCGAAGACCCGGATGTGATTCTGGTCGGCGAAATGCGCGACCAGGAAACCTTCGAGGCCGGGATTCACGCTGCGGAAACGGGGCACGTCGTGTTCGGGACGATTCACGCCTCGACCGCCGCGAGTACGATTAGCCGTATTCTCGACTTGTTCCCACCGATGATGCACCACGCCGTTCGACAATCGTTGGCGTTCAACTTGAAGGCCGTCGTCGCACAGAAGTTGTTACCGTCGATCAAACCCGGCACGAGTCGGCTGCCGACGAACGAGATCATGATCGTCAACCCGACGATCCGGAAACTGATTCTCGATAAGCGCGACGAATCGTTGCTCGATGCCATCCGCATCGGCTTCCTCGAAGGCATGGTGGACTTCACCGAAAACCTGCGTCAGTTGGTCGACCGCGGCGACGTGGACAAAGCGACGGCACTCGAATTCGCGCCGAACCCCGATCAGCTCAAGATGGCGCTCAAGGGTATCAAGGTGGCCGCGCCGGGGATTCTGTAACCCACGTTTCGTGTCCCGATCACCATGCAGGTATGCACATGAACGCGAAACTCGTTCCGATCGACGGCGGCCCCGCACTCCTACTCAAAAAGGATCTAACGCTCGTCGGGCGGAACGACGATTGCGATTTGCAACTCGATCACAAGAGCGTGTCGAAACAGCACTGCATTCTGGTGAAGACCGAAGGGCTGATTCTCGTCCGCGATCTCGGCAGTACGAACGGCACGCGCGTGAACGGTCAGCGCATCCGCCGTGCGGCGCTTCTGCCCAACGACAATCTGGCGATTGCGAACTTCAAATACCAGGTGATGTTCGGAGAGGAACCCGAAGCGAAATCGGCGGGCAAGCCCGTGCCAGAGACGCCGATTAAGCGAAACGCCCTGCCCGACGAATACGCATCGTAACTCGGCGGGAATTCACACGTAGAGCTACGCCATGAACTACCTACACTTCCTTTGCCTCAGCATTGTCATCGCGTTGTCATCGACGCAAATCGTCGCTGCCGACAAGCCCGATTGGGTCAAGGTCACCGACAAAGCCGGGTGGCAGCCTCGCGATTCTTCGGGCGAAGTCGTCTTCGACGATCAACTCTGGATCCTCGGCGGCTGGTTCGATTCGTTCGCCGCACCGCCACGCGATGTCTGGAAGTCCCGCGACGGGAAATCGTGGTCGCTCGCCGTGAAAGAAGCACCTTGGAAATACAGCGACTTACCGATGACCGTCGCGTTCCAGGATCGCATGTGGATGATGGGAGGTTGGTATAACGGGCGGCTGAAGGGGCACGGTGCAACGAACGAAGTGTGGTCGTCGAAGGACGGCGAAATGTGGGAACTGACCGCAAAGAACGCCGGATGGAGTCCGCGAATCGCAGCCGGTGCCGTGGTGTTTCAGAACAAAATGTGGATCCTCGGCGGCACCGAGAATTACTACTTCGGCGACGATGCGAGCTTGAAGAACGATGTCTGGTCTTCGAGCGATGGCAAGACGTGGAAACTCGAAACGGCCAACGCCCCATGGAGCGCGCGGGCCTATCACGCCGCCGTCGCCTTCGACGGCAAACTCTGGGTGTTCGGCGGCGGCAACTACGTCCCGAAATATGCGGCGAACAACGACGTCTGGAGTTCGAGCGATGGCGTCAAATGGGAGCGAGGGACGGCTGCGGCCCCGTGGTCGCCGCGGTTGTGGTTCTCCTCGGTCGTCTACCGCGACCGCATGTGGGCGATCGGCGGCTGGTCGAACAACCCCTCAAAAAACTGGGGCGACGTCTGGCACTCGAAGGACGGCAAAGACTGGAAATCACTGAAAACACCGACGATGTGGAAAGAGCGACACGAACATTCCGCGTACGTCTTCCAAGATAAAATCTGGGTCGCTGGCGGGCACGCCCAACCGCTGAACAGCGAAGTCTGGTCGCTGCAACTACCCAAGAACTGGACGCCCGACGAATGACACACAAACTGACGAGGTAGCCGAATTCGTAAGACTACGTCTCTGGGATAGCAAGAGCCTGCCGTTTGCAATCAATCTGATCGACACCGGAAGTGTGTACAGTAGAATCTCAGATATTATGTTGATCCGGATAGATGGATAGGATCGTATGAACACTGTCGAACTTTTCTCTGGTATCGGCGGTTTCCGCGTGGCATCCGACCTTCGTTTTCATCAAACCCTTTGGGCAAACGATATCTGCCCGAAAGCAACCAAGGTGTATCGCGACCAGTTCGGGGGCGAAACGTTTCACGAAGGGGATGTACAACATTTTATTGACACGATACCGCCGCACGAACTACTTACCGGAGGATTCCCTTGCCAGCCTTTCAGTAGCGCGGGCAAGAAAGAGGGAATCCGCGACTCTAGTGCGTCGTCAAGTCTTGGTTTTGGGGTAAAGTCGCTTTAACTTTATGCGTGCGTCTGCGAGTTTGAATTGCCAGTCGACGCCGCGTTGCTTGGC
>JAYWCL010000261.1:0-42227 GCA_043780595.1 Limnoglobus sp. | reverse complement strand
CGACGCGAAAAGCCATACGGGCGATGGGTGCGGCCCCTCCCAGGGCTACGTGAGCGATCCTTTCAGGACCGAAAAACAGAACCTCGACACTGAAGGTGTCGCTCTCTCAGCCCATGGTGGTACCATGGGACGGTGACTTCCACCCTCAAAAACCAGTCGTGGCGAGTCTTCGAGACGCGACGCGATCCGCCAAAACGTTCATTCCGGGCGCACGAACCGTCGTGTTTCGCAGACTCACCACGACCCTCAGCGATTGCTCGTGGCAAACGCAGGCTAAAGACCTGCGGCTACCAGAATTAAGAGTTTTCCGCCTTGGAATCATGGAGAGTTTGCATCCCCACCGGCCTCATAGAGGCCAGCTACATAAGAAAGAAAGTGCCATTGGACGTAAGCCTGTCACCGGTCTGGTATCTGTTCGCGTTAAAGCGGGAAACGCGCGGCGTTCGCCGTACGGATGTTCGCATTGAGGTCATCGGCATGGGGCCGGATGCGGCCCGCGCAAACACCGAACGCCTGCTGCGTGCCTCGCCCCCGCCATCGCGGATTGTTTCCGTGGGCATCTGCGGTGGCCTACGCGATGGCTCGAACGTCGGCGATCTCATCGTGCCGTGTGAAGTGGTGACAGCGGATGGTCAATCGTGGAAGTGCGAGCCGATTGCGCTCCCCGCAACCGGCCGATTGCTCTCGGTGAATCGCATCGTAACTTCCATCGAAGAAAAACGCCGATTGCACATCAAACACGCCGCCGACATCGTCGATATGGAAGCCGCGAGCATCGCCGCCATCTGCGCCGAACGCGGCATCCCCTTCGCCGCAATCAAAGCGATCAGCGACACCGCCACCGAGAGCCTGCCCATCGAACTGGAACGAATCGCCCCCGATGGCCACGTCCGCATCGGCAAACTGTTCTTCGCGATGGCAAAACGCCCCCGCTTGGTGAGAGAGTTACTGCGATTGCAGCGAACGACATCCATCGCAATCGCACGTCTGGGTGAAGCGGCCTAACTCAATTTTCAACCTTCCCGCTCATCATTTTGCGAAGGGGACTCATATCCAAGCCACTCGCATACGATGCCTTCGCAACGCTGGGTTTCACTTCCGTACCCAGCACTTTTGTGATCTCGATCACGGCGGAGAGTGCATGATGTCGTTCGAGTTTAATTTCCGTCAAACGAAGTGTGAGTTCATCGACGAGAAACGAGTCGAGTTCCGCGTGTTCGAGCAGGCCAGATGCTCGAGACATGATCGTTTCGAGCGGCTTCATGATGATGCTCACAGAATCGATCAGCCATGCGAGCCTGGAAGTTTCGTTGCCCCAATCGTAACTTTTATGAATAAGCAACAATTGCTCGACATTCGACCTGAGTTTTCCCGCATATTCTTTCATTAGATCGCACAGACGTTCGGGTTCTGTTTGGGTATGAATCGCGTTCACGTTGCTTTCCCCCAGTCGGTCAAAGCTTTTACGACTTCAAATATCCGTCGTACGCTTTCCACTTGTTGGCGATGGTCGTAACCTGCGGCATTCTGTTGCAGATTCTCGTTTGCAAGCGACGTCCAGTTTCCGATCACCAACGATGCTAGTAGTTGTTCCGCACGGAACAGTTGCAATCCCTTTTCGACACTCACTTCGCGAACCGCTTGGCCGAACGGACCATCGCCGTAATGCGCTGTCGCCGACTGGCGTTCATGGTACCACAAATCCTCTTTCGCGGTGATGGTGAACAGCCAGAGTTTGCTCGCACATTGGCGGATGTGTGGAATTAACTGCTGCAACGCCGCCAGTTCCACGGCTCGACGCTCCTCGGTAAACGCAGCAAGAAACTCGGCTTTGTTACCCCGATACAACTTGTGGTTTTTGTAACTCCGTTGGCTGTGCAATGTCATCGAATGATAACCAAATGCTGTAACGAAGAGAATCCCGCTGAACTCGCCATTCGCGATTCGCTTCCCCAACCCGTCCCACAACAGCGTGCGTTCGAGTGACTGACCCGGCGCGACGATCGCACTGACGTTCGGATCGTCCTTAAGTGCGTACTGCTCGATACCGAAGCTTTCGTCGTAACGCCATGGCTCGTCGAGCAACCAATCGAATTGACCGGAAAGTATCCGTGCGAGAGTCGTCTTTCCCGCGCCGCCGGGGCCGATGATCAAAATCCCTCGCATCGGCGGATCGGTCGGCTTCGGCTTACGAAAGTACCCATACACCTTCTTCAAGGCTTCGTAAATATCATCGCGTTTACCCCATATCCATGGGATGACTTCGGCACCCGATACGCTCATATTCGTCTCCTTTCACCCCACGACTAGGTTCAGCATTTGTGGCGGTTTTGCGATCACTTTCCGGATCGTTTTCCCGGCGATCGCTTCGATGATCTTCGGGTCGGCTTTGGCGATGGCCTCCAGCGTGGCGGCGTCGATGTCGTGTGGCACGGTCAGGATCACCTTCATTTTGCCGTTCACTTGCACGGGGATTTCGATCGTGCTCGACTTCGTGAGCGCCAGATCGAATTGCGGCCACGGCGCGTAGGCGAGCGTGGTGGTATTACCGAGCGCGGCCCAGAGTTCCTCGGCAATGTGCGGCGCGTACGGGGCCAACAACAACACGAACGGCGACAGCACGGACAACGGCCGCGATTCGAGTTTCGTCGTGTGATTGACGAACTCCATCATCGTGGAAATCGCGGTGTTGAACTTCTGTGCGTCGGTGTCTTCGGTCACTTTTTGAATCGTGCGATGCAAGAGGCGAAGCGTCTCGGCATCGGGTGGCACATCGCGAACATTCGCGTGCAACTTGGGCGTTTCGGCGGCATCGTCGATCATCATCCGCCAGACGCGACCGAGGAAGCGGTACACGCCCTCGACGCCCTTCGTGCTCCACGGCTTCACCGCTTCGAGTGGCCCCATGAACATCTCGAACAGCCGCAAACTGTCGGCCCCGTACTCCTTCACGACGTCGTCGGGATTGACGACGTTGCCGCGTGCCTTCGACATTTTCTCGTTGTTTTCGCCGAGAATCATCCCCTGGTTCACCAGTCGCTGGAACGGTTCCGGGCAGTGGACGTGGCCGCGATCGTAGAGCACTTTGTGCCAGAATCGCGAGTAGAGCAGGTGCAGCACGGCATGTTCCGCGCCGCCGATGTACAGATCGACGGGTAGCCATTCCTTCAGCTTTGCGGGGTCGGCAAAGGCGTTCGCGTTGTGCGGATCGATGTAGCGCAGGAAGTACCAGCACGAACCGGCCCATTGCGGCATCGTGTTCGTTTCGCGGCGATAGGTCTTGCCATCGCGCACGACCGTCAGCCAGTCGGTCGCCTTCGCCAACGGACCATCGGGGCTGCCCGTCGGCTTGTAATCGCTCATTTCCGGGAGCATCAACGGCAGTTCGTCGACTGACAGCGGGATGACACTGCCATCGTCGCCGTGCAAGATCGGGAACGGCTCGCCCCAATAGCGCTGACGGCTAAACAGCCAGTCGCGCAGCTTGAAATTCGTACGCGATTCGCCCTTTCCTTCGACGATCAGCCATGCGGTGATCTTCCGCATCGCCTCATCGGTGGTCATGCCGTTCAGCATTCCGGAGTTCATCGCGACGCCATCATCGGTGTACGCGGACTTCAAGTTATCGATCACACTGCCAGTGTCTTTGAGCCATTTTTCGTTCGGTGTCACCACGGTGACAATCGGCAAATCGAACTGCTTTGCAAACGCGAAATCGCGTTCGTCGTGGGCGGGCACCGCCATGATCGCGCCGGTCCCGTAGGTCGCCAGCACGTAGTCCGCGATCCAGATTGGAATCTTCGCGCCGTTCACGGGGTTGACGGCGTAGGCACCGGTAAAGACGCCGGTTTTCTTCTTCACCAACTGCGTGCGCTCGAAGTCCGACTTGCGCGAGGAGACTTGCTGATACGCTTTCACCGCCACTTGCTGTTCTGGCGTCGTGATGAAATCGACGAAGGAATGTTCCGGCGACAGCACCATGTACGTCGCGCCGAAAAGCGTATCGGGCCGCGTCGTATAAACATAAATGGGTGGTGCATACGTACCCAGGCCCTCCGGTCCACCCCCGCTCACCACTTCAAACATCACTTCTGCGCCTTCGCTTTTGCCGATCCAGTTGCGCTGCATGTGCTTGATGCTCTCGGACCATTCGAGCGGTTCGAGGTCGCTGAGCAACCGTTCGGCGTACGCGGTGATGCGCAAGAGCCATTGTTTCAACGGCGTCCGCACGACGGGGTAACCGCCGCGTTCGCTCTTGCCGTCGATGACTTCTTCGTTGGCCAACACCGTGCCCAATTCGGGACACCAGTTCACCGGTTGCTCGGCCTGATACGCCAGCCGGAAGCCATCCTGATACTTGCGTATCGCCGCTTCACCCGTGACACTTTCCGGTATCGGCAACTCGCCGATCGGCCGGCCTTTTTGCAACTCGTGGTCGTACCACGTGTCGTAAATCAGCAGGAAAATCCACTGCGTCCAGCGGAAGTAACTCGGGTCGGTCGTGTCGACCTCGCGGCTCCAGTCGTAGCTGAAGCCGAGCGACTGGATTTGCCGCCGAAAGGTATTGATGTTCGCAACGGTCGTCGTTCGCGGGTGTTGGCCAGTCTGAATCGCATACTGTTCGGCTGGCAGACCGAAGGCGTCCCAGCCCATCGGGTGCAACACGTGATAGCCGCGCATCCGCTGGAAGCGGGCGAGAATATCGGTCGCCGTGTAGCCTTCGGGGTGCCCGACGTGCAGCCCGCTGCCGCTCGGATACGGGAACATGTCGAGGATGTAATACTTCGGCTTGTCGCCATCGGTATCGGGCGTGCGGAAGGTTTGGTTCGCGTCCCAATATTGCTGCCACCGACGTTCGATGTCGGCAGGGTTGTAACTCGGCATGGCGTGTACCCGTAAAGGATTCGTTCTCCTTTGGGTTACGGCACGAAGCGAACGGCGTCAATCGACGATTCGCCGCGGAGCGGAAAGTGGCGGCGAACACGCAGAATCAGGCGTTCTTAGCGCGGATCGATGCGATGTACTTTCCGTCTGCGTTTAGCCGCGCCGCGTAGTCTTCGGAGCGAAGCGCGCGGGCACGATGTGTCGGATTGCAACGCGATTGATCCGAGAGTTCGCGCCCCGCGCTTCGCTTCGCAAAGCCTTCGCGGCGCGGCTAAACGAAACCTTAAACGAATGCGTACAGTCAAAAAGTGGTTCGCCGAGAATCGCATTTCGCAATAATAATCGCATAGCATATCGGACGCAAGACTTACGCGATTGGATTGGGACTGACTGCACTAATTTCCTGCGGCGGCGTCTGCCTCAGAAGCTATCAGGTCGCCCTCTTTAGCGTAAATCCCATACCAGCGCCGTCAGGTCGAAACTCCCCGAAACCAGCAACCGACCGTCGGGCGAGAAGGCGAGATCGAGGACGTAATCCTGGTGCTCCTTCAGCCGGCGAAGTTCCTTCTTGGATTCACGATCCACCAAAACGATGTCTGGCCCGAACGCGAGAGCTATTACTTTGCCGTCCGGGGAAATGGCCAGCGCTCCGGCCGCCGAGTGCGGAGACAACTCGGTCGGCTGCGAGCCTTCTTTCGTCAAGTCCCATATTCGCGGCGGGGCGAGCGATCTAGTCTCGCTCTTGCCATCCAGCGCCGCGACGTGCTGGCCAATGGCTACGAGGAACCGCCCGTCGGGGGAAAGGGCGGCCTCGGAGGAATCGATCCGAAACCACCGGAGTTCCTTGCCTGTCGCAGCGTCCCAAATCCGGATGACCGCATCGTCGGCCATCGAGACAACGGCCTTCCCGTCGTGGGTAAACCCGAGCGGCCAGTGACCTCCGATGTCCGCCGGGAACCGGCGGTCCTTGTTCTCCCGCTTCGCCTTCCAGAGTTCCTTTCCTGTCTCGAAGTTCCACAGGCGGATCGTCCGATCACTACTGCCCGACACCATTGCTTTCCCGTCCCGCGAGAAGACGACGCTAATCTGGGCGATGTCTTCAGCAATTTCGCGCTCGTACACCTTGAACGTGCGGAGAGTCTTGTCCATCGCAGGCTGCCACTGCACGATCGAACCCTTGACTTGCAGGAGCATGTCCCCGCCGGGTGAGAAGGCGATAATCTTCTTGTCCGACCACCTCTGCCGCTCCCGACCGGTCTGCGGATCCCACAGGATCATCGCATCCTCGGATTGGGTCGCCACGGTTTTGCCGTCGGGGGCAAACGTGACACGGCCGACCTGGTTGGCATGCCCGCCGAGCGTGAGAAGATCCTTGCCCGTTGTCGCTTCCCAGAGCAGGATGCGGTGCCAGTTTCCCAAGGCCAGGGTCGTCCCGTCCGGGGAGAAGGCGAGGTACGACACCCAATTCAGTAACGGCGGGGACCGGTACAGTTCCTTGCCCGTTTCGGCTTCCCAGACGTACACTCGATTCGTCTCGTCCGCGACCGCCAGCAGCTTGCCGTCCGGGGAGAACGTAGCGCACTTCGCGACCACGGTCAAGGTGGAACCATACGGCCTCTTGGCCACGTCGAACTGTCGAAGCAACCGATTCGTTGCCAAATCTCGAAGCTGGATGTGATGCCCCTTCGCTCCGATGGCGAGAAGCTTGCCATCTGGCGAGATCGCCACGGGCGAGTACGCTGCATCCCACCGCTGGATCACCTTTCCGGTGGCCAAATCCCAGAGCAGGCATTCGGCCACGGGTGTCGATCGCGCGATGTAGACGAACGACACCAAGTGCTTCCCGCCGGATGCGTAACCGAGGAATCGAAACCGGCCATACTCGAAGTTGCTGGGGTATTTCAACGTCCGCGGCTGACCACCCGAAAAAGTGATGACGCCATCATCTCCGCCAGTCGCTTCAATCTTCCCGTCGGGCGAGACCGCCTTGCGGCCCATTGCACTGTCAAGCAAGTAGCCGATTCGAGTTCGATTCTCCGCCGAAGGATTCGAGATCCGTTGGCCAGTCCTGGTATCCCAGTATTGAGTTCCATCGGTAGCTTGCGATGCCAGGGTCTTGCCGTCCGGTGCGAATGCAACGGCGTGGATGACACCGGAATGGCCGAGCCGGACTGTCCCGAGGCGGGCTACCGCACCTGTCGGCAAGGGGTCGCCGTACCTATCCACGCCAGCCACGGGGAGAGACATGGCAAGTGCTGAGATCAAAAAGTATGGCATCAAGGGTACACCCTCCTGCCGCTTAACAGGTGTTTATCAAAATCCCGACATGGGATAAACAACATATTCTGAATCTACAGATGAGATAATACCGGCCTTCCGAATGTCGCGTCAAGAATTTTCTTACATTCCCAACCACCCCGCGATTCGCGTCCCCGTTTCGCCGCGTCGTATTCGGAGCGAAGCGCGTGGGCACGATGCCTCGGACCGCAACGCGATTTTCAGGTGAGTGTATGCCCCGATTCGGCATCACCCACGCGATTTCACAAAGTCAAAAAATCCAAGGCGATCCGACGTAACCCGGAATTCGTGTCGTGCGCAAAGTGACGCAAAAGTGTCGCGTTTGGACGCATTTCGGTCGCATCCGGTCGCATTTCGGTCAATGTTGGTCGATTTTATGTCGGGTCCGGTCGATTTTCGACCAGTCGTTTCGGCTGATGTGTAATCGAGGGCCTCGACATAACTCACGATACGAGTCGATGATGCGGCAAACCAGCCCAGTTGGCATCGGCGATTTGCGATCGAAAAGGCGACTTTTGAGACCCGAAAAACACGAAAAACCGGTTTTTGAGACTCCGGAATTGTGACTTACGTCGATTCTGGCGTACAAAACCGCGTATGGCAACGATCTCGCTTCGCGGCATTTCCAAAGCGTACCCGAATGGAACGGTGGGGCTGCATTCGCTCGATTTGGACGTTCCCACTGGCGAACGGCTCGCGCTACTCGGGCCGTCGGGTTCGGGGAAAACGACGCTGTTGCGGCTGATTGCCGGGCTGGAAACCCCCGATTCGGGCGAAATTTTCATCGATGGCCGCTCGATGAAGAACGTACCGGCTCACCGTCGCGGCGTGGCGTTCCTGCCGCAACGTCCGGCGCTCTATCCGCACCTGACCGTGCGCGACAATTTGCAGGTGGCAGGCCGTGCGAATCCTTCAATTGATGATGTTTTGCAGATCGCACAGCTCCAGGATCGGTACCCGCACCAACTGTCCGGTGGAGAAAAACATCGGGTGGCGCTGGCTCGTTTGGTGGCCCGGAATGCGCCGATTTGGCTACTGGACGAACCGTTCGCGCCGCTCGATCCGGTTTTCCGTTCGGAATTTCGTCGCGATCTGCACTTGCTACTGGGGCGTTCGGTAGCCACAATGCTACTTGTCACTCACGACCCGATCGATGCTTTGGCCCTGGGTCGCCGCGTAGGAGTGTTAGGCGAAGGTCGGATGCAGCAACTCGGTACGCCCGAGGAACTGGTTCGATTGCCTAACAATCGTTTCGTGGCGTTAGCCGTGGGCCAGTTTTATTTGATTCGCGGTCGTGCGAGTGGCGGCGACCCTTCCGAAGCGACGTTTGCTTCGGAAGAAGGTTCGATGCTCATGCCTCTTCCCCCGGCCCTCGGTCGGATAGTCGCGGAGCGCTCGAACCGGAGTCTGACGCTCGGCATCCGGCCCGAAGACATTCATTTGCGGCCACCGGAAGATCGCTCTGTAAAAGGGGCGGAATTCGTCGGGTGGTACGCAGTCTCGGCCGAACCGGTCGGCAGCGGGTGGTTCCTCACCCTCGTTCGCGGTACGGACCGCTTACGGGTGAGTATGCCGTCCGGTACGCCGCCACGGGTCGGCGAATCCCACAGCGTTTGGATACCCGCCGACCGGTGCCACTGGTTCGATAGCCTTACTGGCCAGCGGATCGACGCGTCGCCGTAAACGACCGGGAGTTTCAACATGAAGACCGCAAAGACCAAAGCCGCCAAGATCGTCGTCGAACCCAAACGGGAAGTCGGCAAGGCGATCCTCGAGCTCGTGGACAAGATGCACGAGGAGAAGAAAATCTCCCGCGAAGTCATCTTCGGCGCGATCGAATCGGCGATTAAACTCGCCGCCGAGCGCCACTTCGCCGTCGAAGAAGGCGTATTAGTACTCATCGACCGGGCCACCGGCGATATTTCGGCGAAGTTCAACGAAACCGACGTCGATCCCGTCACGCTCGGTCGCATTGCGGCACAATCGGCAAAACAGATCATCTATCAGAAGGTTCGCGAAGCCGAATCGGACACCGTCTACAACGAATATCAAGGCAAAAAGGGCGAGTTGATTCAAGGTACCGTCACCCGCGTCGATGCGGGCACGGCGATTGTTTCCCTCGGCAAAAGCGAAGCCCTCCTTCCGCGGAGCGAGCAAATCCCCGGCGAAACGCACCACGTCGGCGAACGAGTCAAAGCCGTCGTGCTCGAAGTTCGCAAGGCGGGGCAGCGCGTGAAGATCGTGTTATCGCGTGCTCACCCGGACTTCGTTCGCGCTTTATTCGAAGATGAAATTCCCGAAATCGAAGACCGCACGATCGACATCCGCGCGATCTCCCGCGAGGCCGGTTACCGCTCGAAGTTGGCGGTGTCGAGCATCGACACGAAAGTCGATTGCGTGGGTGCCTGCGTGGGTGTCCGCGGTAGTCGAATCAAGAACGTCATCGAAGAACTCAACGGCGAGCGGCTGGACATCGTTCGCTGGAACGATTCGTTGCAAGTCTTGATTCCGAATGCACTTTCCCCCGCGCAGATCAGCGAAGTCTTCACGTACACGCGGCTCGGGCGGGCGGTGGTGCTCGTTGCCGACGACCAGCTTTCACTCGCCATCGGGCGACGCGGGCAGAACGTGCGACTGGCCTCGAAACTCGTCGGCTGGGACATTGAAATTATGACCCACGAGGAGCTGGCCGAGAGCCTCGAACGGGCCGAGCGCTGGTTCGCGCAGCTACCGAACGTGAGCGAAGAACACGTACAGGCGATGATTGGCGATGGGTTTTTGTCGTATAACGACTTAACCTTTATCGATGGTGCGGAACTTGCCGATTTTACGGGGCTGCCGCTGGAGCAAGCGGACGAAGTGATCGCTTACGCGGAAGAATACGCCGACCATATGGAACGCAGCGTGGAAGACGAACGAAACGCAACGGCTCAGGCGATCGCTGAAGCGGAGGCAGAAGCCGAAGCCGAGGAAATCGCCGCACGGCAACGTGCCGCCGACGAAGCCGCCGCTGCGGCTGCGAACTTGGAACCTGCCGGAGTGTCAGTTGTGGACGGGGCCGAAGCCACGATTGTGGACGGATCCGAACCCACTGTTGTGGTGGAGCCATCGGTATGACAACCCGATGCCCCCTGTTCGAGACACGTGTCGCCGTTAGAATACTACATGATCGATTCGGCCGGGAGTGCCTCACTCCCCGTCCGTGGACCAGGGATTGTTGCGAACAATCCCAAAGGAGCAGCGCTTGTCGAATACGCAGACGAAAGAATCCAAGGCGGCCAAAGTCCGCCTTTTCGCTTTAGCCAAAGATCTCGATCTGGCAGTCACCGTATTGGTGGACCACTGCAAGGATCTCGGCTTTTCGTCGGTCAAGAACCAACTCAGCACGCTCGACGCGGATCAGGTCGATTCGCTCAAAGAGCGGATCGCATCGAAAGGCAAGAAGGGCAGCCACACTTCGGCCCCCGCTGCACCCGTCAAGACGGCAATTCCCGCTAAAGCCGAAGCGAAAATTCTCACGATACCCAAGACGAAAGCGCCGCCGAAACCGGTTGCCGTCGAGCCAGTCGCGGAAGAGATCGCGCCCGTTGCGGAACCCGTGGCACCCGTTGAGGTACCCGAGCCGGTTGCGATTCCCACCGTGAAGGCAAAGGCACCGGCTGCGGTTGTCGAACCGACTGCCCCACCCGCACCTTACGTCGCAAAGTCGCCGAATCTCGCGGGTTCAAAGATCCAAAACCTGGGCGGTCGCGCCCAACCGAAGAAACCCGCAGCGGTCGAAAAGACGGCCGCACCTGTGGCAGTCGTTGCCGAGCCAGAAGTGGCCGCACCGGTCCCCGTCGAAGTGCCCGCTATCGTAGTTGCGGAAATTGCACCGGTGAAAGTGCCGGAAGTCGTTGTTGCGCCACCAGTCGTGGCCGTCGAGACGCCGAAGCCGGTCGTGGCCGACGTGCCCGTACGACCGCCCGCGCCGTTCGTTCCGCCCGCACCCGTACGACCGCCCGCGAACCTCGGGGGCAATCGCCAAATCAACACGCTCTCCGGTACGCCACGACCGAACTACCCAGCGGGTGGCGGTGGCGGGTCGCCGCAAGGCAACAACAATCGACCGAACCCAAGTGGACCGCGTTCGCAGATCGGCAGCCACACCGGTGCCCGCCCCCATACGGGACCGCAACAACCGCACGGTGCGCCTCGCCCTGGCAGTCCTGGTGGCGGCCCGTCTCCGTTCGGTCCGCCTAAGCCTGCCGGAGCACCTAGCACCGGCAAGGGGCCGCCCGTCGTCGCGCCGCGTGCCACGGGACAGGTCAAGCTCACGCCCGAGATGCTCGAGAAGTTCCGCAAACTTCAACAGCAAGGCAAGAAAGTTTCGATCGCCGACATTCAAAAGACAGGCGATGTTTCGGCACAAGGCGCTGGCCCGAACGATAAATCGCCCGCCCGTCCAGGTGGTACCGAAGTCGCGCGCGGCCCCGTCCGGCCCCGTCCGGACGATGGTTTGCCACCGCCACCGATGGTCAGCGACGAAGAAGGCGACAAGAAGCGTTCCGATGGCGGCGTGTCTGGCCGCGATGGCCGCCACAAGGCCCGTCAGGACCGCAGCCGCCAACGCGGGCCATCGAGCGGCTCGGTCACGATCGGCGTCGGCGGCACCGTCGACGTCAACGATACCAAGTACGGCTCGCAGCGCGGGCCGCGGGCCGCACTCCTCCGCAAGATGCAGCGGAACAAGCAGCTTCAAGCGCTGAAAAAAGAAGGCCCCGTCGAAATCTCGCCGCCGATCACCGTGCGTTCGCTCTCCGAAGCGATCGGCATGAAGACAGGCGAACTCAGCAAGCGGTTGCTGAAAGAAACCAGCAAGCTGTACGGCAATAACTCGCCCGTCGAGTTTGAAGTCGCCGAACTCATCGCGGTCGATAAAGGCATTCAGCTGATCCTCAAGGTCGTGCAGACCGCCGAAGGCATCCTGCTCGATAAATTCGTCAAGCAAGCGAACGTCGTCGATCCGACTTTGCTCAAGCCCCGCGCCCCGATCGTCACGATCATGGGACACGTCGACCACGGCAAAACGTCGCTCCTGGACAAGATTCGCATCGAATTCGGCCTGAAGTCCGACGTCGTTTCCACCGAAGCGGGCGGTATCACGCAGGTGATTCGCGCGTGGCAGGTCGAAAAAGAAGGAAAGCAGATCACGTTCCTCGATACGCCCGGTCACGAAGCCTTTACCAAGATGCGGGCGCGCGGGGCGAACGTCACCGACATCGTCGTCATCGTCGTAGCCGCCACCGATGGCGTCATGCCGCAGACCGAAGAAGCGATCAGCCACGCCCGCGCGGCCAAGGTGGCAATCGTCGTGGCGATCAACAAGATCGACATGCCGAACGCGAACCTCGAAAAGACGCGCCGCCAGCTTTACAGTCTGAACCTGCTCCCCGACAACATGGGTGGCGACATCCCGTTCGTCGAAACGAGCGCGATGACGGGGCAGGGGATTTCCGAACTGCTCGAGCAAATCCTGCTCGTCGCCGAACTCGCCGAGCCACCGCTGACTGCCGACCCCGACCACAAGGCCACGGGTACCTGCCTCGAAGCCTACATGGTGGGCCAAGAGGGCGTCATGGCAACGGTGCTCGTCCGCCAAGGTACGCTCCGCAAAGGCGATATCGTGTTGTGCGGTTCGTCGTACGGTCGCGTTCGGGCCATGTACAACGACATGGGCTTGCTGATTGACGAAGCCGGTCCGAGTACGCCGGTGAAGATTACGGGCCTCGATGAAGTGCCGAACGCCGACGATCCGTTCTACGCGGTCGACGACGTCAGCACGGCTCGCGAAATTGCCGAGAAGCGCAAAGATGTGATGCAGCGATCGTCGCAAACCGCGTTCGCGCCGGTGAGCCTCGAAAGCCTGACGGCCCAGCGTGCCAAGATCAAGATGACCGAACTCAAGATCATCATCAAGGCCGAGGCCCGCGGCTCGGTCGAGGCGATCAAGAAGGAACTCGAGAAGCTCGTCCACGAGGAAGTCTGTGCCCGCGTGTTGCACGCCGGTATCGGGGCCATCACCGAATCCGATGTGATCCTCGCGCTGACTTCCCCCGAAGACACGCTCGTAATCGGCTTCAACGTCACTGCCGACGATGCCGCCCTGGCGCTCGCCGAGGAACGCGGGATCAGCATCCGCGAGTACGACATCATCTACAAGATGACCGACGACGTGAAAGCGGCACTCGAAGGCAAGCTCAAGCCGGTCGAAGAGGTCATTCACCTCGGTCGTGCGATCGTTCGCGATACGTTCAAGGTTAGCAAAGTGGGAACCATCGCCGGTTGCCACGTCACCAGCGGCACGATCGAGCGTTCGGCTCGCGTCCGGGTGATCCGCGACGGTGTGATCCTGTTCCCGACCGGCGACCGCGTCGTCGGCCTCGATTCGCTCAAGCGCTTCAAGGACGATGCGAAAGACGTTCGCGAAGGGTACGAGTGCGGGATGCGGATCACGGGTTTCGACGACATTAAAATCGGCGACGTCATCGAAGCGTTCAAGATCGAAATCCGCTACCGGACCCTGTAACGCGAAATCGGACCCTGGGACAATCGTCCCGGGGCGTTCCCGGACTACTATTACTCGAAGTACGACTCGTATGAAAACGCACCGGCTAGCCCGGATCGCCGAGGTGATTCGCGAAGTCGCCAGCACGACGATCTTGTTTGAATTGAAAGACCCGCGGGTGAAGAACGTCACCATCACCCGCGCCGAGGTCGCTGCCGACCTGCAAAATGCCAAAGTTTACGTATCGGTGATGGGTACCGAGAAACAGCAGAAGCTCGCGATTTACGGCTTGCAACATGCCGCCGGGTTCATTCAGTCGAAAGTCGCCGCGCGATTGGCGATTCGCTACGTGCCGGTGCTGGCGTTCATCCTCGATCTGGGCATCAAGAAGAGCGTCGAAATCGCCCGGATTTTGGCCGAAGAAAAAGCAAAGTCGAACCCGCAAGCGGTTGCCGAACCGCTCGTTGCCGATACCGATGATGGTAGCGATGACGATGAGTACGAAGACGACGAAGACGGTGAAGACGAAACGATAGAATCGGCAACACCGACCACCGCCGGACCGACCCCGCTGTAATCGGCCCACACGCAAAACGCGAGACCCACGCCATGCCGGCGACGACCAGCAAACCCGAACTTCTCGCCAAAGCACTCAAGCTGCTCGAAAAGAAGCTTGCCGCACCCGCCGAACCGGTCGAGCGGCCCGTGCTCGAAGAACTCGTTTACGGCGTCTGCCGCGAAGGCTGCCCCACCGCTCAAGCCGATGCCGCGTTCCTGCACCTCAAGAAAACCTTCTTCGACTGGAACGAAATCCGCGTCAGCACCGTGCCCGAAATCCACGAAGCGCTGAAGGGAGTTCCTGGCAACGGCCCGAAAGCCCAGCGCATCGTCGAAATCCTTCAGTACGTCTTTGAGATGTACTACTCGTTTGAACTCGGCGACCTCGACAAAAAAGGCCTCCGCCAAGCCGCCAAGCAACTCGCCCGCTTCACCGGCGTCAACGATTTCACCGTCGCATGGGTGACGCAACGTTCGCTCGGCGGTCACGCCATCCCGCTCGACGAACCGACGCTCCGCGTCCTGCGACGTCTGAAAGTCGTCGAAGGTGAAATCGACGATCTCGAATCCGCACGCGGCACCATCGAGCATTACATTCCCAAAACGAGTGGCATCGCGTTCACCGAACACATCGCCACATTGGCCGCAGAAATCTGCCGCGAAAAGCAACCGAAGTGCGCCGAGTGCCCGTTGAAGTCCGACTGCCCCACTGGCCAAGAGATCCTTGCAAAGAAAGCTGACCCAAAGGCAAAACCGAAGCCGCGCTAACGCTACGGTAGCAACCCATTTCGGAACGCGAACTCATGCGAATACTGTCGCTCTTGCTATTCTTCATGGTCTCTCCGACATTCGCGGCAGAGCCGTTCGCGTCGGGCGTGGCCGTGGGGAAACGCCCAGGGCCGTATAGCTTTCTGGTGGCGACCGGGCCGCAACGCGGCCAATCGACGTGTTACATTTGCGAGCAGAAAGAGAAACCGGCGGCGATCGTCTTCGCACGTACGCTCAGCGAACCGCTCGGCAAACTCCTCATTAAGCTCGATGGCCAAGCGACGGCGAAAAAAGACGATGGCTTCAAAGTGTGGATGACGCAACTCACCGACACCGCCGACCTCGATCCGCTGGCGAAATGGGGCCAAAAACAGGGACTAAAAAGCATCCCTATCGGCGCGTTTGAAGATGCCGACGGCCCCCCGGCGTACGTCCTACACCGCGATGCAGACATCACCGTACTGATGTTCGTTCGCGAAAAAGTGACCGCCAATTTCGCGTTCAAGTTGGGCGAACTCAACGACGACAAAATTGCAAAAGTGCTCGAAGCCCTGCCAAAACTGTTCGAGAAAAAGTAACTCTTCGCGAGTGGCGAGTGGCGAGTCAAGAAGTGACAACGCGACACTACGACAGCCTTTCGAGTGCTTCGTAAATTTGCTCATCAGTTTCATCGCCGGGCCATGTTCCTTCGACAACTTCAAAGAAAGTCTTGCCTTCGGGTAGCGGTCGGCCTTTACGCAGGTACTTCATCGCCTCGGCTCGGTCGGCGAGCTTTTCTTCGGGCGTGCGATTCGCCAAACTGTTCACCGCCGCTATCAGCGGATCGCAATCGTCCGGTGTCGTTTCGACTGGCGGTTCTTCATTGGCATTCTGCGGCATCATGTCTGACTCCTTTTTCATTGACTGCATTCTACGCTCAAACCAGTGACGAGTGATGAGTGTCGAGTCCGGAAGTAAAAACTCGCCACTCGTCACTCGTCACTCGCCACTGGACGAGGCCAGAACAGCAGCGCCAGGCACGCGATGACGGCGGGGATCGCGGCGATGGCGATGAGATTGTCGAAGTGCTGCGTCTCTTTGGCGTAGGCACCTTGCGCGGTCTTCATGCCGGCCATGTAAATGGCGTTCATACAGCCGAGCGTGCCCGTCACCTTCCCCTGATGCCGCCCGGACACCTCTTGGCTCAGCGAGAAGTACGTGGGGAACAAACCGAGTGCTGCGAAGCCAACGACGATCAGCGCGAGTTGCAACTGTTGGCCCGAAAGGTTCGGTACGGCGATCGTTGCGATCAGTAGCAGAAACGTGCAGAAAAAAAAGGTGCCGCGGCGTACGCGGAAGAGATCGCGACCGCGATGCGCGAGGTACATCGTGAGTAAACCGACGCCCCACGAACCCAAGTCAGCGGCGAGATAATACGCCATGCCGAACTGCTGAATTTCCGCTTCCTTGTAGCCGTGGCCGACTTTCAGGAGGCGTGGCATCCAGACGCGCACGGTGTGCCAACCGGTGTTCACGCCGAAAATCACGAGCACGAGCAGCCAGAATTTGCGGTCGCGGAACACCGCCGAGAACGGCGTGGCCGGTTCCGTACTTGATAGCGGTGGCGGGAACAATCGGCCGGGCACGAAGGCAATCCACGCGACGACCCAGACGATACCGATGAGGCCAATCGCGCGGAACGGCACCGTCCAGACACCCGGCGTATCTTCGCCGTAGTAATTGAAACAGGCGAGTACGATTAGCGGCGTGATGATCGCACCGATTGCGGTTCCACTTTGAAACAAGGCATTTCCGAAGGATCGTTCGGCGGGTGGCAAGATCGTCCGCGTCGTGCGAATCCCGCACGGCCAGTTCCCGGCTTCAAAGAAACCGAGCGCAATTCGCGCGAGAAGCAACATCGTAAACGTGTCGGTATAACCGGTGAAGAACCCTGCCAGCGACCACCCTGCCACGACGACGGGATACACCCAGCGGACGTTCACCCGATCGACGAGCCAGCCGATTAAGAGCGTGCCGATGCCGAAGGCGATGTCGAATGCGGCTTCCAAACGAGCATAATCGCGGTCGTCCAGCCCGAACTCCTTCAGGATCACGTTGCTGGTCTGATTCAGTGCGACGCGATCCATGTAGTTCAGCGTCGTGGCCAGGAATAGCATTCCGCAGACCCACCAACGCAGGTTCGATTTGGGCGGTGGCGTGTCGGTCGTCATGTGTTCTCGCGATTGTGAGGGTGCCAGAATCGACGTAAGTCGGAAATAAAGTGGCTCGAAAACCGTTTTTTGGGGGTGTTTTTTCGGTTTTTGCGACCCGAAATGCCTCCCGCGATGGAAAATAATCTGGCGCGTTTTCTCTATCTCGAACCCGAATCGCGGGTTATGTCGACGGCAATCGAATCGGACTCGCCGCAACTACCGACCGTTTCGCGACCGAATGCGACACAAAATCGACCGAGCACGACATAAAATCGACCGAGCACGACATTCTCACGACACTTCGAGACACTTTCACGACACTTCGCGACACCTCGCAAATTCCGACTTACGTCAGATCGTGTTTCGCTTTTTGACTGCGGGCATTCGTGTGGGTGTGCCGTTAAACGATCACCCCTTCTCGGATCGCTGGATGGCGGCGTTGACGATCGCTTCGATCAATTCGGCGTGGGTGCGGCCCATCAGGCCGGCCATGATTACGAGGTCGCTCGATTCGGGGTTGAGGCCCGGAAGCGGGTTGATCTCGAGGAAGTACGGCACACCGTCGCGGATGCGGAAATCGAGGCGTGCCACGTCGCGGCAGCCGAGGAGGTGGAACACCGTGAGTGCGGCGGCTTCGACATCGCGCAGCACACTCACGGGCAGGTCCGGCGGGCAGGCGTAATCGATGAGCCGGACGTACTCGCGCTTCACTTCGACGCTGTACACGAAATGCTCGACGGCGTCTTTCGGGGCGATCGACATCGTGCCGAAAATTTGCGGCGGGTCGTTCCCGATGATCCCGACGGTGACTTCCGTGCCCGCGATGAATTCCTCGACCAACACCGGTTGGCGATAGTCTTGCCACAGGCGCATGACGGTCGGCCCGAACTCTTCTGGCGTGGCGATCAGGCAGCGGTTGCGAATGCCTTTGCTCGAACCCTCGAACGTCGGTTTCGCGATCACTGGCAGAGTCAAACCGCAATCGGCGAACATCGGCGGAAACTCGGCATAATCGCCATCGTACGGCGCGTCGTCGAAGGTGAGCATGATGCCCTTCGGCACGACGATGTCGGCGGTTTGCGCCAACCGCCGCGTCAGGTCTTTATCGAGCGATACCGCCAGCGCGAGCGGGTCCGAGCCGGTGTGCGGGATACCGAGCATTTCGCAAACAGCAGGAACGCGGGCTTCGCGCGACCGACCGATGCCGGTGCCTTCGGCGAAGTTGAAAACGAGGTCGGGTTTATCGTGCAAGATCGCACGCAGGAACGGTTCGCCATCGCCCATCAACGACACGCGGTGGCCGAGCGATGTGAGAACGGCGGCGATCGAATGGATCGTTACGGGCGCATCGAACTCTTCGTAGAGATCGTCGGGCGCATCCGCAGGAATCGGCCCATCGGGCTTGAGGTCGTAGGCAATGGCGATGTGCATGAGTCACCGATGACGAGTAGTGGTGGAATGCAAAAGACACAGGTCGACCCGACCTGTGTCTGAAAACGATTCAACATTGTGGTGAGGTCAAACCCCTCAGCGTGTCGCCGTGTGATGGCCGTTGCCATTTCCGTTGCCGTTCGTCGCACCGTTCGTGTAGCCATTGCCGTTCAGCGACAGCATCGGCAGCGTCGTGCGGAGGCTGGCTCCGTCGTGGCCGGCGGCTTCGGGCATTGCGTCGCCGCAACTCGTCGGCTCTTCGGTCGCTTCGACGACTGAGAGTTTCTTGCGGCGGGCCATCCGGTCGTTGCCTTCGGGCATCAACGAGGATTTGTCGCCTTGCAACAGCGCACTCACGCCGCGGGTCGGCGTCGGTGCCACGACTTCGAGCGGTTTGTCGGTCGCCTGATACCGGACCAGCATCCCCTCGTAGTTTCGCAGTACGACGGCATCGTCGGACATGCTGACGAGGTAGTTCGGCATGAGCGGTATCTTGCCGCCGCCGTGGGGGCTGTCCACCACGTAGGTCGGGATGCCGATGCCGGACATGTGCCCGCGTAGCCCTTCCATGATCTGCATGCCCTTCCAGATCGACGTCCGGAAGTGGCCGGCCCCGGTAACGGGGTCGCAGTGGAACAGGTAGTACGGGCGGACTTTGATTCGCATCAGGCCGCGCAGCAGTTCGCGCATCGTTTCGAGGTTATCGTTGACGCCCTTCAACAGCACCGAGTGATTGTTGATCGGCATACCGTGGCGAAGCAGCGACTTGCAAACGCGGGCCGCCTCGGGGGTGATTTCCCGCGGGTGGTTGAAGTGCGTCTGAATGTACACCTTCTCCGTTCCGGCGAGCAGGTCCAGCAGTTCCTGATCGTACAGCCGTTGCGGCAGCGTCACGGGTACTCGCGTACCGATGCGGATGACATCGACGTGGTCGATGGCTTTCAGGTTATCGAGGTAGTAGCGCAGTTTGCTGAGCGGCAGCGTGAGTGGGTCACCACCGGAAACGATCACGTCGCGAATTTGCGGGTTCTTGCGAATGTAATCGATCATCCGCTCGTCGTCTTTGCTGACGCCTTCCCAGCCACCGCGCGTGAGTGTCGCGCGTTTGCGGGTGCAGTAGCGGCAATACATCGAGCAGTTCGGCGTGGTGATCAGCAACACGCGGTCGGGGTAGCGGTGCGTGAGGCCGGGTACCGGGGAATCCTTTTCTTCTTCGAGCGGGTCTTCGAGTTCGAAGCCCGATTCCGCTTCGAGCGGCGATGGCACCGATTGCAGTCGGATCGGATCGACCGGGTTCGACGGATCGATCAGCGAAAAGTAGTAGGGCGGAATGGCGAGCTTGTAATCGCTTTCCAGTTTTCCCAAGGCTTCGAGTTCGTCGGGGGAAAAGGAAATGAGATGGCGAAGCTGACGAATGGACCGGACAGAGTTTTGGGTCTGCCATCGCCAGTCGTCCCATTGGTGATCCGGCACATCCTGCCATGCCGGATTGCGTCGCATTCGACTCGGAGGCTCGTCTTCCTCGAATCCGCTCACGACCGGAAGGGCCGTCTGATTGGCGAGCGGTTGGCGCGCTTCGGACTCGCTCATAAACTCCTGGACCTCCACGGTTCTACTCGACCCGGATTGCGGTCAACAGCGACCGACAACTCTGCGGGGAAGTAACGGAACGCGTCGGGTGAGATGCGCTCGTACTTTCTTAATGGAGAATCCTAACGCCCCATTTCAGAAAAACAAGTTTGCATTTGCCGACCCGCGCAGATTCTGACTCGCGCGCTAGGCGCTAGACCCGCGGCGCGAGCCTCATACCGACACCTCGCCGCGCGCGCTGCGAACGTCGTCTCAAAATCGCAGCGCACTTCGCGCCTACAAAACAAGCGTGAGAATCGCATACCGTCGTTCGGCAGTGCGTGTCAACACGAATATCACCGCTCGCACTGTCACTGGGGTGTCAGCGGCACGGGGCGCGGTAAAAATTTTGCGCGAAATTCTCGTTCGACTTCGCGATCTTCGTTCCCCAACGGCACGCCGAACGTCAATACGCCGTCCAACAACTCGGGTGTCAGTACCTCGCGGATGCGCAACCAGTGCAACAAGTCGCAGTAATTGTCAAAGTAGAACCAACCGTTCGGCGTGTAGCCCGTGTAGCCGTTCACCGTGGGTACGCCCGCCTCCATCGCGCCCCACATCACGTCGACGTGCTGCGCGTACGCCGCGAAGTCGTCGGTGCCGCGCGGCGGGAACGCATACACCACCTTCGCGCCGGGTTCCTTGCGGATTGCATTCGCCCACGCCTCGCGCGGGTTGCGCGAGTTGGCGACGGGGTATCGCACTTCGTTCCAACGCAGGTCGTCGTGCGGTATCATCCGTAAATCGAGCACCAAAAGGGCGAGGAAGCCGGTCGCAATGGCCGCACGCACCGCACGATGTCGCCAACGCAGCGAGGCTTCTAACGCACACCCGACGAGGAAGCCGAGCGGCAACAACAACACCAAAATTACGCGGCCACTCGCGCGCAGTTTGGCAAGGCCGGGTACGGTTAACAGCCCTTCGTAGATCGACGTGCCACCCACTTGCAAAAACAACAACGGGACCGGCAACAGCACCGCGACCATCACCGCGGCGCACGTCGGCAGGTTGTTGCCGAGTATCAGTTTCCCGCGCAATCGCCGCAGCAATTGTGCTGCGCCGTACAGCACGCCGATGTATGCGATCGCGCCGGGGAACAGCAGTTTCTCCCAGACGAACGGCACCGCATCGCGGTCGGGTAAGACCGCGCGTAGCCAGCCCCACGTCTGCGATTCCGCAGGTGGTCGCACCCACGCCGCCAAGTCTGGAGCAATCTTGAGAACCTCTTCGATGGGCATCACGTTGTACGTCGTGCTCATCCGCAGGTACGGTGTCACCAAGTACGCCAACGCGAGCATCGGCAACGCACAACCGCCGACGCGACGCAGCCACTCGGCCCGACCGGGACGGAATATCGCCTTCCACGGCAGCACTTTTCGCGCAACGACGACCGTGGCCACCGTCACCGCTGCCATCAGCATCGCCGCGAACAGCCCGATGTACATGTTGCAGTAAATCTGCCCGACGAGGCACGCGACCGCGCCGACGAACCACACCCACGATGGCGACCACAGGAACCGCCAGACGCACGCCACCGCCATCGGTGCCAGGAACCGCGGCACCATTTGGATGTGCGACGCTTGTCCGATCATCGGTAACCCGAACGCGAACAAGTAGCTGCCCGCCACCGCCGCGATCGCGCTCAAACCGAGTTTGCGCAACCCCCAATAACAGCCGACGAAATTCAGCGCCGTCAGCCCGAGGTACCACAACTGAAACGCGCGTTCGGGGTCCGCACCGAGCTTGCGACACGCGGCATACAACGGCAGCGTGCCGAGGTGATTCTCCGAACCGGTCGTCATCCCTCGCGCCGGGAAACAGAACCGCGAATGCCAGAAGCTGCGCTCCTGACCATTGAGCCAGCGATAGCCGTGCTCGAGGATGTAGTGGTTGAAGCGGTTGTCGATGTGGTCGCCCGGCAGATACTGCCACTCCGTACCCAGCAGGTTCAGCGGCCCCTGCCAAAACCCAACGGCAAGCATCGCGATCGCAACGAGCCAACGACAGCAGACGGCAAACATTTTCAAACTCCAAGAAAAGATCGCCCGTTGTATCCGCGACGCAAACCGCGTGTCAACCGCAGCGTCGTCGCTTTCGTTCCCCCGCAACGCGCACGACCGAATGACATCGTGCTGTCAGTTCGATACATGCCAGGAATGGTTCGAGTCGCGCGCTGACTCGCCGAACGCTACGTTTGCATCCGTGTGCGGTTTCGTGTAACGTAAACGCATCATGCACACACCACAAAACCATCCCACGCGGCGGGCGGCGATTCGCGTCGGCGGCGCGGGGCTGTTCGGCCTCGGGTTACCGCAACTCCTCGCGGCGGAAAAGCGGAAAACCAGCACGGCGCGGGCCAAATCGATCATCTTCCTGCATCAGTGGGGCGGGCCGGGGCAGCACGAAACCTTCGACCCGAAGCCCGATGCACCCGACAACGTGCGCGGCTGGTACGGTGCCACGAAGACGAGCATCCCCGGCGTGATTTTCGGCGAAAAGCTGCCGAAACTCGCGAAAATGGCCGACAAGCTGACGGTGATTCGCTGTATGCAGCACGCCGTGAAGATGAACAACCACAACTCGGCAGGCTACTACAGCCTCACGGGGATCGCCCCGCCGACCGACGATCAACGCCTCCGCGATTCGCTCGAGATGTTCCCCGCGTACGGCAGTATCGTCAGCAAGCTCGCACCCGCGGCGAAGGGTATTGCCACGTTCGTCAGCTACCCGCACGTCATTTCCGATGGCTCGATCACGCCGGGCCAGCACGCCAGTTTCCTCGGCAAGTCGTACAACCCGCTGTTTTTCGCCGACGATCCAAACGGGGCGAATTTCCGCTTGCCCGAACTGACGCTACCCGAAGGGCTGACACCCGAGCGCCTGGCGAACCGCCAAAAGGTGATGTCGCTGATCGATTCGCAGTCCGATTTGCTCGAAAAATCGCTGGTCGCAAAGGGGTTGGACGAGTCGTACCAGAAGGCGGTGGCGATGCTGACCGCGCCCACGTTCAAGAAGGCGTTCGACTTGTCCGCCGAGACGAAAGCGACCCGCGACAAGTACGGCCGCACGATGTACGGCCAATCGTGTTTGCTCGCGCGGCGACTCGTCGAAGCCGGGGCGAAGTTCATTAACGTCTATTTTTCCCGCTCGATTGGCGGCGGGGGAGGCGGCTGGGACTATCACGGCTTCCGCGGCGAAAGTGTCACGGGCCGTTTGGAGGAACTGCTACCACTCACCGATCTGACGCTCCCCGCACTGATCGACGACCTCCAAGAACGCGGCCTGTTAGACACGACGCTCGTCGTCTGGGTCGGCGAATTTGGTCGAACGCCGCGCATCAGCAGCAATGGCGGCCGCGACCACTGGCCCGCGTGTTACTCCGCCGTGTTAGCCGGTGCGGGCGCGAAGAAGGGCCTGATTTACGGAGCGAGCGACAAGCTCGCAGCCCAGCCCACCGTGGGCCGCGTCACACCCGAAGACCTCGCCGCCACGATGTTCGACGCCCTCGGCCTCGACCACGAAGCCGAGATCCGCGACTCGCAAAACCGCCCCCTACCGATCAGCCGCGGCCAGCCCGTACGGGAATTGTTTCACGGGTAGACGCGACGCCGGATCATTTCTTATCGCGATACGTTTCGTGGCATGTTGCACATGCGGTCGCCGAGCGTGCGAATGCCGCCGTCGCTCGAGCACCGTCGTTGGCACGGATACCCGCTTCGAGGGCTATGGCCCCAGATTCCGCTTCGGCCAACAATGTAGCGAACGCCGAGTCGCGGCGTTTCACGGAAGTCAGCCTCTTCGCCTCGCGGTAGTGTTCGATCAGTTGCACCGCCTCGTGCGCGGGGTCGATGTCCGGGTGATTCGGAGGGGCAGACCATCCGGCGGCCTTCACCAGTTTCAGATGGTCCCAGCGGCGATCCACTTCTACCATCAGGCGGGCGAGGTCGGCGACCGGTGTGGCGGCCGGAAAATCGGAGGGCACGCGGGCCAGTTCCTCGGGTGTCGGCCGAACGAGGGACCGCGCGAGAGCGGTCAGGCCCGTGTACCGTGGGTCGGTGCCAGCCATACGGAACCACGCTTCCGCACGGTCGGCGTCCCATTCGGAGTCCGTGCAAAGCTGAATCGCGGCAACCGCGGCCGGTCCCCGGTGCTTGCCGTGATGGCAGTGGGCGTAAATCGGGCTGGGAAGATCGGTCGCCGCCTTGACGAGTTCCAGTACACGAGCGCGGGGAATGCCGTCGTAACCGAAGGGAAGATGCACGTATCTCAGCCCGTGGCGTCGGGCCGCATCGGCATCGGGCTTCGCGCCGTCTACCGAGATGATGGTCTGAATCCCGAGTTTCCGAATCGCGGCGAACGCAGCATCCCCGTCCGGACTGCTGCCGCTATAGATGCGATCCGAAACCCGGAACACGTTGTGAAGCCCCGCCACGTCGAGCGGCAGAACCTCGACGTGTGCATTCGCAGATCCCTCGGGTTTCGCTTGGCACCCGACGACAACGAGGAACACTCCCAACCAGATTCTCGATTGCATAATCCGGATCCAAAAGGCGAGCGGGGTTGCGTCAACACCCTGATCCTTCCTGTATCAAAAGGGCATGGATCAAAAGCAATGTCAATTTAGCAGGGGCGGTGTATATCCATTCGTGCCCCGCGCTTCGCTACGCAGAGCCTACGCGGCGCGGCTAAACGAGGAGATCACCCGGCTGGTACCGTTCGTGTTGCTGTTCTATATCTCAATACCGTCGACTTCGGGCTTGATTGGTTCGCGCGGTTTTTGTTAGTTTCGCGATACTTTGAGGATGCGGATTATGCGTTGTGTTGTCACCGGTGCGGCGGGGTTCATTGGCTCGCACCTTTGCGAGCGGTTGCTGGCCGACGGCCACACCGTTGCGGGTATCGATTGCTTCACCAGTTACTACGCGCGCAACCTCAAGGAACAGAACCTGCGTGCATTCCGCGAGTCGCCGCATTTTACGTTTCACGAACTCGACCTCGCGAACGGCGTGGCACCGAATGCCGTGGCGGGCGCGGAGTGGGTGTTCCACCTCGCAGCGATGCCGGGGTTGAACAAAAGCTGGACGAACTTCGACGAATATAATCGCTGCAACCTCGTGGCGACGCACCGCTTATTGGAGTCGTTGAAAGGCTCGCCGACGCTGAAGAAGCTGATTTACGCGAGCACGTCGAGCGTTTACGGCAAGTACGCGAGCGGCGACGAAACGCTGCCCACGAAGCCGAGTTCGCCGTACGGCATCACTAAGTTTGCGGGCGAACAACTGTGCCGCGTCTACGGCGACGAGTTCGATGTGCCCGCGATCGTGCTGCGATTCTTTAGCGTCTACGGCCCGCGCCAACGCCCCGACATGGGCTACAATTTGTTCATTCGCGCGATGCTCACCGACACGCCGATCACACTCACCGGCGACGGGATGCACATACGCGGCAACACGTACGTGACGGATTGCGTCGATGCCACCGTGAAGGCGACCGCGGCGATGGCAGGGGAGACGTTCAACCTCGGCGGCGGCGAACTCGTCACGGTTCTCGACGTGATTCGCAAGCTCGAAACGATCATCGGCAAGAAGGCGATCGTCGAACGGCACCCGCCGCGCAAGGGCGACCAGTACGCAACCGGTGCCGACGTGAGCAAGCTATTCAAGCACGTCGGGTGGAAGCCAACGACGAGCGTCGACGAAGGGCTAACGCGGCAAGTCGAATGGCAACGCAGCCAGTTGTAACCGTTGAAAATTGATGGACTGCCCGACATGCGAGAATATCTTGTTCTGGTAGCCGCAGGTCTTTAGCCTGCGTACTTCCACCGGCAACGACTGAGGGTCGTGGCGAGTCTTCGAGACATGACGTGCTTGAGCCCGGTATGCACGTGTTTTGGTTTTACCCCAACGGGGTTGCATCTCATAGCCCAGGGTGAGACGCTTCGTCGTACCCCTGGGTGGACTGGGTGCATCGGTTGCGCCCAGAATGCACGTGTTGTGCTTATCGCGTCGTGTCTCGCAGACTCGCCACGACTGATTTTTGCTTGCGGAAGCCCCCGCGCAGGCTAAAGACCTGCGGCTACCGAAGAGTTAGAATTCGATTTCGGGATACCGCCACATAACATCATGAGGAGCATGGATGCTCAGCTTCGCGAATCGGTACCTGTTGCAACCGTTGGCCGCGTGGAAATCGGGCAGCAATCACCTGCGGTACCTGCGCGAACTCCGCCGAACGCAGTTCGATTCCCCCGAGACGATTCGCGCGAGGCAACTCGATGCACTCCAGCGCGTGCTGCATCATGCGTACGATCATGTGCCGTTCTATCGGCAGGCATGGGATGCGGCCGATGTTCACCCGCACGACGTGAAAACGCTCGACGATTTGCGGCACTTCCCGATCGTATCGAAGGCCGACTTGCGGACCCGCGAACGCGAGTTTCTGTCGTCGCAATTCGACCCGACGAAACTGCTGGTGAAGCGCACCTCGGGTTCGACGGGGGTGCCGCTGACGATCCGCATCGACGAAGCCGCGAAACAGTGGAAGTACGCCTGCACGTTGCGGTCCGATGAATGGTCCGGCTGGCGGCTGGGGCAGCGCGTGGCGAAGGTCTGGGGCAACCCCGAGTATCGCCATTTCGGCTGGCGTGGCCGCGCCCGCAACTGGCTGCTCGATCGCGCGGTGTACCTCGACACGTTGCAACTCACGGATGAACGCATTGCCGAGTTCACCGCGAGCCTGCGCCGACATCGTCCGGGCCTGATCTTCGGACATGCGCATTCGCTGTATCTCGTCGCGGATCGCCTGAAAAAGCAGGGCGTTACCGACATTCGGCCGAACGGGATTTTATCCACCGCGATGCCGTTGCACGACTGGCAACGCACCGTCATCGAGAGCGTCTTCGGCGTGAAAGTGACAGACCGTTACGGTTGCGAAGAAGTGAGTCTGATCGCCTGCGAATGCGAAGCCCACAACGGTTTGCACGTGAACGCGGACTCGGTATTCGTCGAAGCCGAACGCGGGCAAAGCGGGCCGCTGCTGGTGACCGATTTGACGAACTTGGCGATGCCGCTCATCCGCTATCGAATCGGCGATCACGCGACGTTATCCGATCGACAATGCGCGTGTGGCCGGGGGTTGCCGCTGATCGAATCGATCCAGGGACGCGATGCCGATTACGTGGTGACACCGGCCGGTCACTTGATCTCCGGAATCTCGCTCACCGAGAACTTCGCGCTGCTGATCTCGGGTACGGCACAGGTGCAAATCATCCAGGAGACGCACACCCGGCTGACGATCCGCATCGTCCCCGATGAGGACTTCAGCACGAAGAGCCGGATGCAAATTACGGCACTCGTACGAGAGACGTTCGGCCCCACTGTCGGCTACGATCTCGAACTAGTCGACGCGATTCCGCAAGAGAAATCGGGCAAATATCGCTTCTGTATCTCGAAAGTCGCCCCCGATCACGCACGAGCGCTGACGGTATGACGCCGCACATCTCGATCGTTATGGCCGCGAAGAACTACGCCCGCTTTCTGCCGGTGGCGGTCGAGTCGGCGATCGCGCAGACGTACGCGAATTGGGAACTCATCATCGTCGACGATGGCTCCAGCGATGACACCCCGCTGGCAGTGAAACCGTACTTGCACGACTCGCGGGTTCGCTATCTGCGTTCGGATCAACTCGGGCAGTCGCGGGCGAAAAACCTCGGCATCGCGATGGCGCGCGGCGAGTTCATCGCGTTCCTCGATGCCGACGATGCCTGGTTGCCCACGAAGCTCGAACGCCAACTCGCGATGTTCACGCGACCGGAAGTGGGCGTCGTGTTTTCGCTGCGCGAATTGATCGACGAAAATGGCAATCGCCTACCGAATCCGCCGCGACCGTTGCCGCCGCGTGGCCGCGTACTCGATGCGATGTTCGTGCAAAATTTCGTCTGCTTTTCGTCGGCGATCGTGCGACGTTGCGCCTTCGAGCAAGTCGGCCGTTTCGACCCGCGCTGCGATCTCTCGATCGACTACGACCTCTGGTTGCGCGTCGCGAAACAGTACGCATTCGAGTACGTGCCGGAACCGCTCGTGTTGTACCGCACGGGGCACGGGAACCTTTCCAGCAAGCTCGCGGACCGCGTGGCAACGGCGTTTTCGATCATGCACAACGCCCGCGATGGCGTGTCTCCCGCAGCCATCGCCCACGGTTACGCCTCGACGTGGCGCACGCTCGGCTGGGTGATGCGCGGGGCCGAACTCCGCACCGCACTCGCCTGCTATTGGCGTGCCCTCGCGTATCCGCACCGTCGCATCGAAAGCGCAAGGGGGCTAGTTAGCACGCTCGTCAACTGGCTCCGTGGCCGACGCCCCACGACCGCCGCCGAGAACCTGACGATCAATCGTTGAAGTCACTCCTTCGCTAACAAAAACCTATCGAATCACCCCGCTCGAAGTATAAGATGCCATGAACGAACCCGACACCGCGAGCGAGCGCGACCATGGAACCGAAACTGACGACGCTCTGCACGTATCCGTCGGCGATACAGGCTGAGTCGGTGAAGTGGGCGCTCGAACAAGAGGGCATCACCACGTTCGTCGCCGACTCGAACACGATCACCGCCGATTGGTTCCTCGGCCCTGCCATCGGTTGGGTGAAGGTGCAAGTGGCCGAAACCGATGCCGCGGCCGCGCTCGCCGTGTTGGAGAAGCACCCGAATTTGTTGAATACGTACTTCGAGCCAAAACCCGAAGTGGCATCGGTCTGTCTGTCGTGTGGAGTCGCGATGCTGGAAACCGACGAGAAGTGCGCCGCGTGCGGCTGGTCGTTTCTAACGGGTGCCGAACCGGAAGAAGTGGAAGAGTAGAGCCAGCCGTGGAACGCAGCGCGACCGTTTATGAACGACGAGCGTTCGCTGCGTGCGACAACGTATAACGTTACGCCGTACACCTTGCGATGATGGCCGTGTCATCCCCATAATTAGTGTTGTTGGCGTCGCCTGATTTTTCGTTACCGTGCGAGGTGGGCAATGGTTCAATCGATCGTTCGCATGATGCTGGCCGTTGCGCTACTCATCGCGAGTCTGCCGTTCGCGTCGGCGTGCCCGTTCTGTTCGGTGCAGGGGCAGACGTTATCCGGCGAAGTCAACCAAGCCGACTTCATCGTTGCGGGGGAACTCAAAAACGCGAAGCGCGATGCGACGGACATCACCAAAGGTTCGACCGAACTGCACATTACCGATACCGTAAAGTCGCACCCGTACCTCGCCGACAAGAAAATCCTGATGCTCCCGCGCTACGTGGACATCGCAGCGGGGGAATCGCGATACCTCGTGTTCTGCTCGGTGTACGCGAACAACATCGATTTCACCGTGTCGGCGGTGGCGTCAACGGCGATCCTCGGTAACTTGTCGCGATATACGCTCGACCCCTATCGCGGCGAGCCGGTGAAAGCGGAAAGCAAACTGCCGGAGTATCTGAAGGGCGCTCTCACGGTTCGCGAAAAGGACGCGGTCAGCAAGCTCAATTACTTCTTCCGCCATCTCGATTCGGCCGACACCGTGATCGCCGCCGACGCCTTCATGGAGTTCGGCAACGCGGACTATAAGGACATTCGCACGGTCGCCGAGAAACTCCCACCCGATACGCTGATCGCCTGGTTGAAGAACCCGCAAACCCCTGCGTCGCGGTTCGGCGTGTACGGCATGATGCTCGGACATTGCGGCAAGAAAGAACACGCGCAAGAGATTCGCGCATTGCTCGACGACGCGAACAAGGTGTACAGCAGCGGGCTGGACGGCTTGCTCGCGGGGTACATCATGCTCGACCCGAAAGGCGGCTGGCAGTATCTGACGGGGATGCTCAACGACGACAAGAAAGAGTTCCCGCTACGCTATGCCGGGCTGAAAGTCTTGCGGTTCTTCTGGGAGTTTCGCAGCGACGTGATTAGCCACGACGAAGTGCTGAGCGGCATGAAACTGCTCGTGTCGCAGTCCGATATTGCCGATCTGCCGATCGAAGATTTGCGCAAATGGGAACGGTGGGACGCCGCCGACTTCGTGATTGCGACGGGCAAGCGCGAGTCGCACCAGTCGATACCCATCGTGCGCCGATCGATACTTCGCTTCGCGATCACGGCCTCGCCGAAATCGAAAATCGCAACCGAATACGTTGCCGATGCTCGACGGATCGATGCCGACCGCGTTAAAATGGTCGAGGAAATGCTGAGCGACGAGAAACCGAAGCCCGCGGCCGCCGTCAAGCCAATGGCGTTATTGCCGAAGAAGTAAACGAGGTATCCGTGGTTCCGCTCGTCGTCTCGATCGCGAGTTTGCTGTGTGCAGCCGAACCGGGCGGCGCGTCGGTCGATGGAACCGTCATCGCGCGTCTAATCGAGGCACTCAAAGACAGCGACACCGACGTGCGGCAAAATCTCGCGGCGGCGTTGGCCACGATCGGCACGCCGACGGTCGAACCGCTGATCGCGGCATTGAAAGATAAAATCACCGAGCGCCGTGCAGGTGCCGCGTATACTCTTGGGATGATCGGGCGACCGGCACGGGCCGCATTGCCCGTGCTACTCGACCTTCTCAAAGACGACGATTTAGGCGTGCGACGGCAAGCCTCATACGCGATAAGCCGTATCGTTCCCGCAAGCCCCGAAGCCCCCAAGTCGATCGCGGGAGCCAACCGATGATCCGCCGCTTGCTCGCTCTGTTGACGATGGCCATTCTGTTCGCGGCCCCCGCATTCGCCGTCGTGCAGAATCCGGCACCTGCCGACCCGCCCGTGAGCGACGCGGACATTAAAGCGTTGGCGACCAAGCTGCGGGCACTGGCGCTGGCGCAAAACCCCCAGGTGCAAAAGCAGATTCAAGATTGGCTGCAAAACGGCGGCCAGATGCCGAACGATCTGCCGCAACAAGCCCCGCCGTTTCCACCGATAAACCGGGAACCACCACAGATGCCACCGAACCGCGGCGAACCGCGGTTTTTCCCCGATAAGATGCCTCGCCCGCAACCGAGGCCGCAACTTCCCGGCAACAGGGATCCGGGGCAGATGCCGCAACTGCCGCAGAACTTCGACCCGTTCAATAATCCGTTACCGAACCCGAATGACTTCGGCGGCAAAAACACCGACATCAACGGTTTCGTTCAGTTTTGGGAGAAAAACTTCGGGCCACTCGACCAAACGCCCGAGTTGAAGAACGCCCTTCTGGACCTCATGAATAGCGCGGAGGGTCAAGACTTCGGCAAAGATCTCTTCGATGGCATGGATGGCAAAGGCGGTGCGGGCGATGACTTCAAGGGTTTCGGAGATTGGTTCGACGGTAACTTCGGCGGCGGCGATTGGAAGTTGCCCGATCTGGGCATGAAGGACTGGTTCCCCAAAAACAACGGTGGCGGTGGCAATGGCGGCGGCGGTGGTGGCTGGGGTGGGTTCAAACTCGGCGACTGGTCGGTGGGTTCCGCCGGCGAAGGCGGCGCGGGAACGTGGCTACCGGTGATCCTGTTCGTGGCGATTCTGGTCGTGGCACTGATCGCGTGGCGTTTCTGGCCGGGTGGGGAACCGAAGGAGCGGAGCGTCGCTTCGGCCGCGCAGCGGCTCGGCGCATGGCCGGTCGATCCGCGGACGATTGCCGACCGCGAATCGCTCGTCCGCGCGTTCGAGTATCTGTCGGTGTTACTGTGCGGGAACGCGGCGCGGGTCTGGAATCACCACACGATTGCGGCGGCGTTGCGGGCGAAGGTGCCAGAATCCGAAGCGTATGCCGACGAATTGGCGCACCTCTACGAGTTGGCCAGATATACCTCGGTGGGCGAGCCATTACCGGTGACGGCGCTCGCCGACGCCCGCCGTTGCCTCTGCCAACTCGCGGGAGTGACACCCGCATGACAGCCTTCCGCTTCCTGATCGGAATCGCACTCGCATTCGCACTCAGTTCCATCGCGTTCGCGCAAGACGAAGCGAAACCGCAGGCCGCGATACCGGCCAACGGCACCGAAATCCTGCGCGCGTTGCTGAAGTTTCAGAAGCTGGTTCCGCAAGAGAATTTCGACCCGTTCGACCCCGCACCGGGCGATCTGGTTGTCGTGCTCGTCGGCAACCGATTCGATCGGATGCAAGTTTTCGCACAGAACGTGCTCAGAAATGACGGCGCTGTATTCATCGTCACGAATGAAAACATCGAGCTGGGGAACTTTTTCCCGGCGATCAACAACATCAATCGCACCGCGACGGTTACGGGGCGTGACGTGGAATGCACGCGACCGCGCCGCTGCTTTCGAGGCGAGGCGAACTCGCCGTTCGCGACGATTCTCCCGCCGCCCGTCCCCGAACTGGCCGCGCTCATCAAGACTTCGCGCGTGGTCGCACACCGGCCGTCTGCGTTGTTGCGGGACGTGGCGCTCAACCCGTACCTCGGTCATACGTTGGCCGAATTCCCCGGCAACTCGCGATACCGGGGCGGCGCAGAACTCGAAGACGGCGCGGCCATTGCTGCGATGTCCGACCCCGCGCAGTTCGGCAAAGCGGTCGTGGTGGCCGACGTCGGGATGTTCTCGAATCAGATGATGATCGCGAACGAAGCCGCTCGGCCCGATGGCGGCGACACCGGAACCGACAACTTCGTGTTCAGCTATTTTCTAACATCGTACCTCGCCACGAAGCGAGATGGCACGAAACGCACGCGGGTGTTGTTCATCGAAAATGGCAAAATCGTTACCGACTTCGACCGCGTGAAACTCGATGCGGGTAACCCGTTCCCCGGTGGTATCCCGCCGATTCCAATTCCGCGTGAAAAGCTTCTCGAAATGGTCGAGAACATGCTGAACGACGGCATCGAGAAACTCCAAGACGGCGGCCTGCCCGAAGCCATTATCACGAAAGATAAGAGCGGTACGCTGTTCGCCCGCATCGTCGAATTTGCCACCGCGATCCTCGGCATTGCCGCACTCGTTTACCTCGTCAGTCGCTTGTGGACCGGACGCACGAGAGCCGATTTCGTGCCGTCGCCGAAGATCGAACTCGATGGCTCCGGCCCGCTCGTTTTGCGAAAGCGCAGTGCGCTCGCTACGGGAAACATCCGCGAACCGCTACGCGATCACCTGCGTGCGTTGTTCCAGCAATGGGGCGTACCGGCCGATGCGCAACCCGCACAACTGCCGCCGATTGGCACCGATCAGCCACGCGGCGGCAAGGCGAAATTGCTACGCGCCCTGAACGAATTGTGGACGATTGCCTACGGTGAGAAAGCGACCGCGATAGCCCCATCGAGGTGGCGCGACCTGCAAGAGTCGGTCGTGTACGTGGCACGTGAGGCCGAGACGGGCAGTTGGAAGTTTCTACCGAACGGGAGCGATGCGTGAGCGAACTACTGGAAATCGTGCCCGTCATTCAACCCGACGGCGACGATCCCACGGCGATCGCGAAGTCGCTCGCCAAGCAAGCGAGCGACTTGGGGCGGAAAGTCGCAGCCGAAGTCGCGAAGGTCGTCGTCGGCGCGAACCACGTCACCGAACAACTGCTGATCGCGATGATCGCCAGCGGCCACGTACTACTCGAAGGCGTGCCCGGCGTTGCGAAAACGACGCTCTCGAAAGTCTTCGCCAAGCTCCTCGGTTGCCAGTATCAGCGGATCCAATTCACGCCGGACTTACTGCCGTCGGACATCACCGGCACATCGATCTACGACCGCAATAAAAACGATTTCATCTTGCGTCAGGGGCCGATTTTCACGCAGGTTCTGCTCGCCGATGAGATCAACCGCGCCCCCGCGAAAACGCAGGCGGCACTGTTGGAAGCGATGCAAGAGTATCAAGTGACGGTCGACGGGCAGACGCTGTTACTGCCGCGACCGTTCCTCGTGCTTGCGACCCAAAACCCGATCGAGCAAGAAGGCGTGTACCGCCTTCCCGAAGCCCAACTCGACCGCTTTCTGTTACGCATCGAGATGGGGTACCCCGGTTACGATCACGAAGTCGATTTGCTCAAACTCCACGGCAAACCGCCCGTGGAAGTCTCGACGCTCTTCGACCCGGCACTCATTTTGTCGCTGCAAAACCGGCTGACATCGGTGTTCGGGCGCGACACGCTTTACCATTACATCGTGCAAATTGCCGAGGCGACCCGCGAACACCCCGACGTCGCGCTCGGGGCCAGCCCCCGTGCGGCCCTCTCCATGATGCGGTGTGCGCGGGCGCGGGCCGTGCTGCGCGGCAACCATTATTTCACCCACGCCGACGTGCAAGCCGTGGCGATGGGCGTACTCGGCCACCGGATCATCCTGCGTCCCGAAGCCGAAATCGAAGGCCGCGAGGTGAGCGATGTCGTGAAGGACGTGCTGGCCGAAGTGAAAGTCCTCGAAACCGCGTAGTAAAAAAACGCCGCGATGTGCTTGCCCGAACGGGGTTGCGCGGGATATACTTCTTTTAAGTCGTTAGCGACTCCCGCCGGTCGGGGTTACCTTCAACCTCCTCCAACATCCGTTTCCCGGTTCACTCTGTTGAGGAGGTTTCTCGCATGTTCGCATTTCTACCTGGCGTTGGGCCACAAGAGATTCTGCTTCTGGTGCTGCTCGGCGTGCTGCTGTTCGGTCGCAAGCTACCGGAAATCGGTCGCTCGCTCGGCAAGACCGTCGTCGAGTTCAAGAAGGGCGTAAAAGGCCTCGAAGACGAAGTTTCGACCGATTCGCCCTCGCGCTCGATCGAACCCGAGCCGATCAAGGCCCCACAACGCATCACAAATACGACGCCAAAATTCGACGATAGCCCCGTGACGAACCTGCCACCAAAAGTGTAAGCCACGGTCTGAATGAATGAGAACGCCCCGGTGGATACCGGGGCGTTCTCGATTATCGGCGCGGATCGCAACGATTCCGCTGCCAAGGGATTTCTTCGCTTAACCCGAACGCTTGCCAGACGAGGGCGTTGATTTTTCTCTCGGCCTCGTCGGTAACTCCGTTCTTCCGCACGGCCTGCACCACACGAACAATAGCCGAGGATTTCTTGAGGTCGGGCAGCGGGAACTTTGCGACGTACTGCGTCATGAAGCGACGACGGCCTGCGTACAACTTGTTGTGAAACACGGTGTCGTAGAACTTCGCGATGAATGTGGAGTTCGCCACAGCCAACATCAGCAGTAGCCAGTCCGGATCCACACAATCGAATAGCGTAATCCAGTAGCAGTCGCCGTTGATAATCGCCCCGCTATCGTCGTAGAAGAATCGCGGATATTCCGAGATGTCTGGGTAAGCAATCTTCGGCTTGTCCCAATCCTCCGGGTTATGGGGAACCCAGATTTCATACCACTCGCGCCCGCCCTCGATGACATAGGTTCTTCGCGTGAGCCTCTCCCGATGGCTTTCCAGATATGCCGCACCCTTGGGGAATTTCTTCAAGTCGATGGGGAATCGCTTCCCGTTCTTCGAGGCATGTGGGTAAAGGACGTGCTTCTCGGCGGGTTGTGCTTTCCAGCGATTCGAGACATGGTGCGTCAGCAGAGGGCGAAGGAGCGGCTTTTCTGGCTGCTGTTCCTTGGGTAGATCGTCCCAGTCCGAGCGAATGAATACTTCATCGGCGGTGGTTTTTATCCCTACACGTACCTTTCCGAGGTCGCCAAAGATATGCGTTTGGTGCTTGCGGATGGTCGCGAGCCACGCATCCGATTGAGCCGAAGCCAGCGACCACGTGTCGGCATCCGTCGCAAGCTTGCCCTTCTCGATACAAAACGAACCTTTGGGCGTTTCGATGACACCGGCCAAATCATCGCGTAGGGCCTGAAGTGGAGAGTCACTCGCGATCGCGGAGCCATTCACTCCGTTGCGGTGTTGGTAGATTCTGTGGAACGAACAGTCGTTTTTCCCCGTGTGACCTTTGCGGCCAACGAGAATGACCGGCAGCACTGCCGCCACGAAGAGTTTGGTGTCGCCCAGATCGTAGATGGCTTCGAGATCGAAGTCGGTAACGAACAACTCGCGCAGCGAGGCACCAGACTTGATCGTCAGGAAACGATTGGAAGTGAGCAGGCCGAGGATGCCGCCGGGCTTCAGGACATCGGCCATGCACTTGGCGAAGGCATGATAGAGGTCGACTCGCCCCGTCAGGCGGAACCGCTTGGCCAGCGCCTTGGCGACCTTGGCACCCATAACTTGCGTGCGAACATACGGCGGGTTCGCAATCACAATGTCGTATCTGGGTGTATGGTCTTCGGCAAGAAAGTCGCGATTGTGCAGGTGGATCTCACAAACGCCGATTCCTTTCAGATTCTCGGTCGCAATCTCGATGGCCTCTGGGTCCGTTTCGTAGCCTTCGAGGATCATCCGGCCACGGACCGCCTTGGGCGCGGCTTCGACAATCGCCTCGAGCAACCCACCATCCCCGCAGGCGGGGTCGAGAACGCGGATTTGGCCGGTGAGCTTTCCCGTCGCCGCAAAGGTCACGTCGGCAAGGAAGGAGGCGAGATCGTCCGGCGTGTAGTGGACACCATTTTGCTTCGTCCGATCGTGCTTGGTTTTTCTGGCCTGCATTGCATTCTCGAAATCAAGTGAAACCCCAATCGTTACTCAACGGTAATTTCGCTCAAGGCCACGCAGCCCGCGTTGGCTTCGTCTTTCGTGATGGTGAAACGGATCGCTCGTACGCCGACGATCGCCGCTTTTGGCGTGTGTTCGAAATCGTGCTTGTCGCCCTTCGCAACCAAATCCTCTTTGGCCAACACCTTGTTGTCGGCATCGAGATACTCGATCTTCCCCGCCGTGGCGGAGTAGCCATTCGGATACTGCGGATCGCGATTGCCGAGGATGTTCACGCGGCGAATGGAAACATTATCGGGGAAGCGAACGCGAATCCACGGCTCCTTGCCATTCGTCGCCGTCTCGCCGCTCGCCGAGAACCACGAGGTTTCCTCGTTGCCATCGAAGGCATTCGCGACCGGCCAACCTTGCCAATCGGAACTCGCGTCGATCGCGAGCTTGTCTTTGTGGTCCTTGATGAGCGTATTCGCGTTAGTCTTCCCGAGCGCTGGCAGCGTGTTCTTCGGCACCGGTGCCGCAGAGACGATGGCGACGGTAACCGATGCGGCCGCCAGCAAGTAAAAGTATCGCAACATGAAAACCCTCCGTCGAAGTGAAATGTGAGCCTCCACACACAGTACACGATGTCGTTGCGATCGTCGTCGCATTTCCAAAACTGCGGGTGTGCGGTGGGCGAATCGTAACGCCCGTATACTATGAGTGATTCGGCATTCACCTGAATTTGAACGGAAAAGTCATGGAAACTCTCGATAAGAAGACGACCGAAGCGGTTCGGAAATTGGTCGTCAAAGCGCATGCGGCGGGGAAGCCGTTGAAGGTATCGGCGGCAGAAATCAAAACGCACACCGCGACCGAACCGCACGGTTACCTCGAAACGGTTGCGGACCCGAAGCCACCGAAGAAGGCCCCGAAAACCCCGACCACTTTCGTGCAAATCACCGGGAAAGGCCGCGAGTGGCTGTTGGACTCGATGACGCCGAAAGCGGCGCTCGAATCGTTGCGCGAGACGGTCGCGCATCAACTCGAAGCCATCCAGGCAACGCCGCCGGAGTTCCACGAAATCGCGACGAAGATCGAGCACCTGCAAAACGAGTTGCACGCGCTCGCCGACCGCCGCAAAGGCGAAGTCGAGAAGCTAACGCACACTGTGACGGAGATCAAAACCGTCGTCGATCGCGCGACCGAGGAAACGAAGAAACTGTTCGCGGTAGCACCCGCCGCAGAGACATCACAGACCGTAACCGAAGTGCATTCGACGCAGCCGCTCGAAGACGCGATTGTGAAATTCGTCGGCGAGTGGTGGGCGGATAAGAGCCGCGCGTGCGGGATCGACGAAATCAAGAATCACCTCGATCAACATGGGCATCAGGTAACGATCGGCGCGCTCCACGATGCGCTGCGAAAATTGCACCACTCCGAAACGCTTCGATTGGGTAGTTGGGACAAGACGCTGAGCGAAATCCCAGTAGGCGAGCTGGCGATTTTCATCTCGAATAAGGTGATGTATTATGTCTACACCAACGATCGAAGCAACTGACATCATTCTGCTGCAAACCCCCGCAACGGTCGCTCTCGGTCACCTCAAGGACGGTGCGAACCCGTTCACGTACACCGTGGTGACAGCGGGTTCGGAAGAGCAATGCGAGGCGTACGACGTACCGGAAATCCACGATTCGCAGATCTCGGATTTGCGAAATATCGTCGGTTTGTACCGCGACGGTCGCCCGACTTCGCGCGTCTACCCGATTCTCGGCGACCCCGGTTCGGGCAAGACGCACCTGATGACCCGCTTCGCGAACGAATTGATGCGCGATGCGGTGGAAGCGGGCCGAGAATCGGTCGTGCTGACGGCGGGGCATATCCCGCCGATCAACGGCGTCGATTATCTGTACCGGCTGCTCGTCAGTCACATGCTGGAACACAAGGGCGCAGGCGCACGCACGCGAACCGCCGTCGCGGCCAGGGTCAGCGCCCGGCTCCTCGGCGAAGCGCTGCGACGGCTCGCCCCGCCGAAGCAAATCCAGTTGATCCCCGCGAAAAGCATGTGGGATGGAATCGCGCTGAAGCTCGGCAGATCGAAGGCTACCGAATCGCGATTTGAAGCGATCGCACGAATCGTCGAAGTGTGTGCCGACGCGCACCCGACTCGCGAACAAATTCTTCAAGCGTGCGATGCGGCAGGAATTTCGTTTGGGAGTGCCAAGTCGCTCGCCATCGAGCATCTCAATCGCACCGAGCGCGCGAACGACGCGCGCGGTTGGGTTCGCCGACAGTTGTACTCACGGCTCGTCGAACTCTTTTTCGACGAGAACTCCGACCGCTTCGACGAACTGTTTATCGGTGAAATCCCAGATATTCCGGGGTTCTTGTCGAACCTGCCGAAATCGCAAGCATCGGCGAATCCCAAAGACCCCGACGATTCTGCACGTCGATCGATCGACATCTGGCTGTTGCGCGTCTGGCTCGAATTGTTCGACGAATTCGCGATCCCCGTCGTGCTGATACTCGATCAAATCGAGAATGAAACGCGGCGTGCCAACGCCGAAGATGAACTCGTCGCAACGAAAGCATTCGGCTTGGTGCTGTCTTCGATTGTCAACAACGTCGATGACGTCTGCATCCTGTTGTTCTCGACGAGAGCAGTGTGGTACGCACAAATCACTGAAATCGACAAGCATGTCGCGGACCGACTTCAACAACAGTTTTCGTTGCCGGGTCAACCGTCTAAAGACGCGATACTGATGCCGGTGAAGGTGACGCGATCGACGATTGAGAAGATCATCCGTCAGCGAATCCGCAAGGCGGCCCCCGACGCGAACTTTACCGGACTCCCGCAGCACTTTCCGTTCTCGGACAGCGACTTTGCGAAGCTCGACAATTCCACCAGCGTCCGCGAGTGCCTGCGTTCGCTCGGCAAGCGATACAACGAGATCGTTTACGGCGACTTCGATAAAGATGCCTTGAAAACGAAGCTGAACGACCATTGGCTGAACGCCATCAAGAGCACCAAGAAAGAGTTCGGCGACGATGCGATTTACACCGCGGCGAAGATACCCGACGTCCAAATCGCGATCGACGGTTGGCTACAAGTTTTGAAGAACGAGGGACTGACGGGAACCGCAAACTGGCACGGCGTCGAACTGCTCAACGTTCTGTCGCGGAGCCAGTACGGCTACCTGAACGTCATCCGCACCGATAGCCGCGACGCGCCGGGTATCGGCATTGCCGCATGGCTCGCTGAAGGGAGTGCGAAGTCGAACGACTTGAAGAAACGCCTCGAGTTCTTCGACGATAACCCGTGCTCGATTCGCACGATCGTGCTGTTCCGCCGCGATGGCAGCGACGCCGTGAACGCTTCCACGACGAAGAAGATTTTCGACGATGCAGTCAAGAACGGGAAAGACGTTCGCATTCAAAAATTCGAGCCGAAGCACGTTCATTCGCTGATGGCGCTCGATCGGTGGCGTCAGTCGATTGCACCCGAAGTCGACCAGTTCGGCGATGAGGGGCGCAGGTTGTATCGCGAAAAGCTGACGGAAATTTCGACGGAACTCGTGCGTTGGATCGAGAGTTGGTGCAAGCCGCTGAAAGGGCAAGCGACGTGATCGACCCCACTGAACCCGCATGGCTTCCGCCGCCATCGCTGACGCGACGCGGTCCGGAACGGATCGAGTTGACCGTCGGCAGCGGCAAGGCCGTGAAATACTTCCGAGGCAGCATCCGGCTCGTCGCCGGTCAATCGCTGATCGTGCGCGTGGTGTTCGACAAACCACTTCACGGCGCAAATTGCGAAACGTTTATCGAGGGCAGCGATGCGCTACTGCCGATCATGAGAACCAGCCGGATCGTGTCCGGAAATCGAGTGATCTATCACTCGGAATTTCGCAGCCGCCTCTACAGCCAACTCCCCGAGTGGATTCGCGGAAAGATTCCGCTTCCCTGCCACTCGAAAATTCACGTTCGGATCGCCGACGCGATCTCGGACCCGGTGAGGATTGACATACCGGTGTCAATCCGACCATCGTTTGGCGCGATTGGAACGATCTGCCTGTTCGTGCCATTCTTTTTTGTGATCGTGCCGGAACTCGTACGCCGTTACGAACGCATGGGAAACATCTGGGATGGCGGATTGTCACTACTCGAATCGCTCGACATCTGGAAGCGTTGCGGAACGCTGGCGATTGCCACTGCAATGGCGTTGGGGGGATTGCTCGTCGTCGCACTCGGTATCGGCGGTGGCGAAGAGGAGTGAGGGGTTTAATGATACTCTTTCTTCTTCAGTACGCCGCCGCTGGTTTCGTGGACGGGCGAAACGACGATGAACGCGAACGGGTCTTTCGCTTTCACGATCGTTTCGAGCCGGGTAATTTCGAGCCTCGTAATGACGCAGAACAGCACTTCTTGCTCGGCATTGGTGTAACCGCCCTTGGCCATAAACGATGTGACGCCGCGGCCCATCTCGCTGAGAATCGCTTGCCGAATCGCTTCGTTTTGTGCGGAGAAAATCATCACGCCGTTGTAGGCTTCGATGCCGTGGAGCAGGTAGTCGATCGTCTTTGAAGCGGCGAAATACGTGAGTGCCGAGTAGAGTGCCGATTCGACGCCTAAAAATATGGCAGCCACGCAGAAGATGACGACGTTGAGGCCGAGGATCACTTCGCCGACGGTGGCGAAGGTGCGCTTGCTGAGGATGACGGCAAGGACTTCGGTGCCATCGAGCACGCCGCCGCCTCGGATCGCCAAGCCGACGCCCGCGCCGATGAAAAAGCCGCCGAAGAACGAACCGAGCAGCTTATCCGACGTCACGATGGGGAACGGAACAACCGCGAGGCAGATCGCTAAACCGAAGATCGCCAGTGCGCTTTTCACGGCGAAGAGGAAGCCGATATGCCGGTAGCCGATGAACACGAACGGCGCATTCACCACGACGATCAAGATCGGCAACGGAATCCCAGTCAACTTCGCCATCAGCATCGCGATGCCGCTGAAGCCGCCATCGATGAAGTGGTTGGGAATCAGAAACCCCGCGATACCCAAACCGGCCACGATCACCCCTGCAAGTAGGGAACCGGCACTCCACGAATATCGGGCAAATTTCATTCGTTCCGCCTCGGTTTCGGGTCCGTTGCACGAACGGACGTAAATCATCTTACCAATCGATTTTCAACGACTCGATCTTCTCCGCTTGCTCCTTAATTGAGATTTTGCAGCTTTTCCAACTCACTGCGTATCTGACGATCGATGTCGATGCGGATGTTGTTGACTTGCTCTTTGAGAATTCCCAACTCAAGAGTGAGTTCTTCGGCTGTAACCCTTCAGCCTGCGGAAGTTGTGGCTGGCGGTAGGGGCGGGAGTTGGCCGGTGGTGATGTAGGTTCGCAGTGCGGCTTCGGTCGCGGCCAATAC
>JAYWCL010000260.1:0-5771 GCA_043780595.1 Limnoglobus sp. | reverse complement strand
AACGTACCCAAAAGTGTCGCGAAATGACATAGAATTGTCGCGTTCGGTCGATTTTGTGTCGGGTCCGGTCGATTTTCGGTCGCATTCGGTCGATTTTCGACCAGTCGTTGCGACTGATGTGTAATCGACAGCCTCGACATAACCCACGATAAAAGTGCGAGATACGGCAAAACCGTCGTTTTCGCATCGGAGATTCGCGATCAAAAACGGGCATTTTGGGACGCGAAAATGACAAAAAACCGGTTTTTGAGCATCCGCAATTGTGACTTACGTCGATTGTGAGAGTGCAAATGGGACGCGAAAACAGCGACGGGACGCCTCAGATGAGGCATCCCGTCGCTGTTGTGAGAATGGGCGGTGAGGGACTCGAACCCCCGACTTCCTCCTTGTAAGGGAGGCACTCTAACCGCTGAGTTAAACGCCCGTCGTTGACATCTTATGAGACGAACCCGGCAGTGGCCGGGTTCGCGCTCGGTTAGCGTTTGGCCCGCCCGAAGTGTGGAACGGTGTTCGTGGCATCGTCGCGGCGGATGATCTTGCTTTCGCCATCGTGGCCGACGATGCGGACGAACGGCAACACGGCGGCACTCGTTTCGCAAGTGTGGCGTCGGCTGGCGTGGTGGCCGATGCGGGCGAGATCGAAGCAGACGCGATCCCAGAGCGTGCGAATCGCGGGGTCGTGCGGCGCGAGGAAGCGGGCTTTGGAAACGATCTTCCACGCCTTGCGGTTCCGCCCGAGTTCGCGAAGCCCTTCGACGATGATACCGAGGTTGGCGGCGTTCGTCGGTTCGAGTGCAACGGCTCGTTTCGCTGCCGATAACCCGAGGCGTTCGGCGTGTGCCCGAATGGCGGCCCGCGAAAGTGCGGCCCAGTAGCGGGCACGGCTCGGGTCGAGCTTCGTCGCTTTGCGGAAGCAGATCGCGGCACGGCGATCGCTGCCGTACGGGTCGGTTTCGTGGGCGAGGCCCAATCGGTAATGTGCCTCGGCATCGCTCGGATCGAGATCGATCGCTTCGCGAAATTGTCGCCGGGCTTCGGCATAACGCCCTGCGGCGTGATGCAGCTTGCCGTTCAGACGGTGGGCTTTGCGGGCCATGTCTGTCGGCAGGTCGGGCCGTCGGAGCAAATTGGTCAGTAGACCCATCGCGAAAGCCGGGCGACCATCCTTAGCCGCCGCTCTAGCCGATGACCACGAACCATCAAAAAGGGAGAGCATCCTGCTCATAAATCCGCCTCCATGCAGTCCCTTCGCACCGGACCAGCCGGTGTTCTGGAGTTGCAGGTATACCGATTGTGCCGGTTGCAATGCAAGTCGCAATCCGATGCCAACGCGCTGCAAAAATGATGTTTCGTGCGCATTCGTTCATTCCGCAATGATTTGCGCGCGTCCGCACGTCGAAAGATAAATTTTGAAACCGCATTTTACCCGTTCGCGACTTCCCCGCACATGCGGTTCAAGTTGCCCGACCGGCACAACCGATACTCTCATTAACACAAATACGACTCGCGACTACAGGAATATGCACATGGATCTCGCACGGTTCGGGCTGACATCGCGTCCGTTCCGACCGACCCCCGTGCGGGAGTCGTATCATGCCGTCCCTTCGCACGATGACGCACTCGCCGAGTTGCTTTCGGCGTACGAATCCGACGAAGGCATCGCGTTACTCGATGGCCCGCTAGGTAGCGGCAAAACGCTGACTTTACTGCGATTCCTCGATGCGCTGCCGAGTTCCGCGCACCCGATTCTGCTGCCGCCAACGAAGTTCCATCGCCCGGCCGATCTGTATCAGGCGATCCTCTTCGACCTCGGTAAGCCGTACCGCGATCTCGGCGAGCAGGAACTGCGTCTGAGCGTGTTCGATCATCTGTTGTCCGAACTGACGGCGAAGAAGCGAACGGTGATCGTCGTCGACGAAGCGCATCTGTTGAACGACAATTTGCTCGAAGAAATTCGGCTTCTAGACAACCTGGAAGCGTGCGGGGCGAAGGCGGTTTTCGCCGTACTTGCGGGTTTACCCGAACTTCGCGAACGCCTCGGTTCGGTGGCACTCTCTGCACTTTCGCAACGAATCGGCTGTAAACCGCGCATCGAACTGCTTTCCCGCGAAGAATCCGCACAGTATCTGCGCGGGCAACTCGAACGATGCGGTGGCAACGCCGATTCGCTGTTTACCGATGAAGCGATCGAATTGATTGCCGTCCACGGTCGCGGTGTGCCCCGCGTGTTAAACCAACTGGCGTCGTCGGCGTTCGCGGTGGCCGAACGGGCGGGCCAGAACGTCATCGATGCGGAAGTGGCGTACGAAGCCCTTTCGCGTGCGGGGTTGGAAATTGAAGAGATCGAGACGGGCGAAGGCAGCCCGGCGCGATCCGCATATTCGGTAGGGGCCGCAAGGTCGATGGACGCAGAAACGAGCCAAAGTGGGGAAGATGGTGAATCGGGGTCGCCCCGTTCGCCGAAACAGAAGGTACGCAAGCGGCGTGCAGCCTAATCGCCCGGCTGTGCCGCCCGATGCCCCCCGCCTCGAAAAGGAATTCGACTTATGGGCCGCATGTTTCGCATTATCACTGAAGGCAACTTGGATTACCCGACCGCGCACGAGACCGAATCGTCTGTCAACGGCAGTGTGCCGTACATCGAAGTGGGTGGTCCGGTGCCCGTTCTGCACGCGATCCCGAGTCCGAAGCCGTTGCCGCGAGTTGTTACCACCGTGGAGCCATTGCGCCCCGCACCGGTGCCGACAATGCCGACGCGACAGATACTCGACGACCGCTATTTGTCGGTGGCCTTGCACCAGATCGCGCCGAAGTCCGTACCGGCACCCACCACGTCGCCCGTTCACCCGGACATCGTTGCGTACCACCATTCGACGCACGCGGTTAGCGCCGAGTATCGTGGGCTGCGCGACGAACTTCGCCGACAGGTCGGTACCGATACCGCTTCAAAGGCCGTGCTTTTCACCTCCGCGGCAAGCGATAACGGCACGACGACCGTGCTGTTGAACCTTGCAGTAACGTTGGCAAATGAGACACCGACGCGGGTGTTGGTCATCGATGCGGACTTCGACCGGCCCAGCGCTGCCCGCAAGATGGGCTTGTCCGACGTGCCCGGCCTCAGCGAAGTGCTGGCGCAAACGATGCCGTTGGCGTGGGTGCTTCAGCCGACCGTTGTACCGAAGTTGCAGATCCTCGGTGCCGGTCGGCCGACGGAAAGCACCGTGGCGGCGATGGCGACCGATTTCCCGCGAGTCGTGGCGCAACTTCGCCAGTGGTTCGACTGGATCCTGATCGATGGCGGCGTCTGGGGCGAACGCCCTCATCGGGACAGCACCAGCCCGGCCTACGACGGCATCTACCTCATCACCCGCCACGCGGAACTCGATCGCCCCGTGTTCAACAACCTGCGTTCGCAAGTCGCCAAACACGGCGGTCTGTTACGGGGTTTCATCACGACGACGCGATAAATCGACGTAAGTCACCATTCCGGAGGCTCCAAAACTCAGTTTTGGGGGTCTTTTTTCGGTTTTTGGCGTCCCAAAATGCCGCTTTTTGATCGGCTTTCGCCGATCGGTTTCGAGGTGTTTTGCCGTAACTTGCACTGTTGTTGCGGGTTCCGTCGAGGAGCGTCGATTACGCATCAGCCAAAACTACCGGTCGAAAATCGACCGAACCTGACCGAAAATCGACCAACATTGACCGAAAATCGACCAACATTGACCGAAAATCGACCAACATTGACCGAAACGCGACCGAATGCGACCGAAATGCGTCCGTTCGTGCACGTCGCGAATTCTGACTTACGTCGAATCGTCTGCGATTTTTTGACTTCGCGAATTCGCGTGGGTGAGGGATTTCAATCGTTCAGACCCCAAACCACAACAATCGGAGATTCGGCAAACCCGCCGACGAGGTGTTTGCCATCGAGTAACGCCGCGACGGCTTGAATGCGCGGTGAGTCCGTCGCTCGCCAGCGGGTCTTTGTAAAGGAAACCTTGCATTTTCGACCGCGAGGAGCCTATTTATTCCGAAATTGTAAATTTTACCGATCCAGCCGGTTAAAAAAGGTGAGTAAACCTGGTAAGTTAGTTGCCTAAGTGTGCTTTGTTCACCAAAACTAGACTTGTGGTGAGATTCGACTCGCTCGCACTCGCTTCGGGCGCAAGCAATGTTGGATTTTCAGTTTCCTCTACGTCGGTTGTGGGCCGTGGCCCGCAGAAGGAGAACGTTCGGTACGCACACAAGTGGCTCCGTCTCGAAATCGCGTGCCGCGCGGAAAAATGCGTCGCACTCCACGAAAATAGGTTTCCTCTTCGTGAGGTCGTTTAGAATGCCCAAACTCGCTCAAATCGTTACCCGCTTGCCGTTCCTCGGCCGCTGGCTGCAGCCCGCAGAATCCCCCATCGCATACTCCCAGCGCCGCGTCAGCGGTCCGACGATTCTCACGGCGAAGGTTCCCGTGCTCGTCGGCTCGAACCTGTCCCGCTCGTTCGGTACCGGTTCGACGAAGATGTTTGCACTCAAGGATGCGTCCGTCGAATTCCAGAAGGGGGAAATGAACCTCCTGATGGGGCCGAGCGGCAGCGGGAAATCGACGCTGTTGGCGGTGTTGTCGGCGCTATTGCGCCCCGATAGCGGCACGGTCACGGCACTCGGGCGCGATGTCTGGACGATGGAAGACAGCGAAATGGAGCGGTTTCGCCTGGAGCATTGCAGCTATATCTTCCAGGGTTACAACCTGTTCCCCGCACTGTCGGCGCGGCAACAACTCGAAGTCGTGTTGCGCTGGGGCGAAGGCGTTTCGGCCCGCGTGGCTCGCAAACGGGCCGACCACGTTCTGGGCCAACTCGGCATGGCGAACCGCGCCCACCTGCGGCCATTGGCGTTGTCCGGCGGCGAAAAGCAGCGAGTCGCCATCGCCCGCGCACTGGTCAAGAACCCGTCGTTCATTTTTGCCGATGAACCGACGAGCGCCTTGGACTGGGAAAACGGCCAACAAGTGATGAACATGCTGAAGGAATCGGCCAAGTTGCGCGGCGCAACGGTGCTGGTGGTCACGCACGATCATCGGTTGGAAGGCTACGCGGATCGCATCTTCAAGATGGCCGATGGCACGATGAAAACCGATGCGCAAGAAGCCGCCGAATCGGCAGACATCGGTCGCACCCGCCACAAACCCCTCGACGTCGACACCGGCGAACTGACGCCATTCCCGAAGGCCAAAACCCTGGCACGATTGCGACTCAGCGACCCTCACTACCCCGTGCTAAACGGGAAGTAGTAGAGCACGCGAGCCGCGTGCTGAAAATTAGCACGCGAGCCGCGTGCTGAAAAATTAGCACGCGAGCCGCGTGCTCTACATTCGCTTTGCTGAAAAATTAGCACGCGAGCCGCGTGCTCTACGCAATGCGTGGGAATAGCGGTTTCACTTTACCGTCGATCAACGCGGCGATTACGCGCATGTCATCGGGTTGCGCATTCAGTTCGGCGGCGTCGGCGTACGTCACTTCGCTCCACGGTTTCGCAAAATTGAAGCTCGTGTAAATGATCTCGGCGGAACGGGGGATGAACGGCTTCAGCAGGATGCTGGCGATCCGCAACGAATGGATCACGTTGAAGATCACGATCTTGCCTTGCTCTTTCTCTTCGGCAGAACCTTTCACCAGTTTCCACGGGGCTTCCGTGTCGATGTACTGGTTCGCGGGTGCGCAGACTTTGAGTATGATCGCCTGCAATGCGAGGTTGTAATCGCAATTTTCCACGGCCAGTCG
>JAYWCL010000259.1:0-30687 GCA_043780595.1 Limnoglobus sp. | reverse complement strand
AACGTACCCAAAAGTGTCGCGAAATGACATAGAATTGTCGCGTTCGGTCGATTTTGTGTCGGGTCCGGTCGATTTTCGGTCGCATTCGGTCGATTTTCGGACGGTCTTTCGTTGAGTGTCGAAACGTCGACACTCGACGTAATCCACAACTTGTGTGAGAGTTACGGCAAAACCCTCGGAACCGATCGGCGATTTGCGATCAAAAAGGGGCGTTTTGAGACCGAAAAAACCGAAAAAACACGGTTTTGGAGCTTCCGCAATTGCGACTTACGTCGATTCCAGCGAAGATCGCCGACGCCGTCGAGGAATATCTTTCCTCGACGGACGCCCGCATACGCTTGTCGTCGCGCAACGCCGGGTAACGGCATTTACCGGATGTTCGGCGACTTGCCGTAAGTCGATGCGATCGGCGCGAATGGCACGAACGAGTTCCGGTATTTCATCGACTGATACGACGAAGCCATCGGCAGCGTGCTGTAGCCCGCCTGATTCGGCGTCGGTTGTGCGCGGCGACCGAGCAGGTTGTTAAACGTCCGCACGAAGCCATTGTCTTCGATGGTGTTGGCCACCGTCATCGCCGCCGTGCGAATGATGCCGCTGGTGGCTTGCCCCGTGACGTTGCCGATGGCCGCCGACGGACGGACGAGATACTTGTCCGTGTCGATCGGCTTCGAGACGAACGGAGCCTGCGCCGACGCCGTCCCCGCCGTCGCCAGAATGACAGCCGCCACCGCAAACGCGAAACTTGCTTTACGCATCTTACGCCCTCCTCCTGTTTTGCCGCATATCGGTCGGTAACCGATGTCGTGCCGGGCGAACAATACCGAGCCGACCGAACGTGTCAACAAAATTCCAGGCGAATCGCGATCGCGTCGCTCGGGCAGATAATCGCGCAGGCCGAACAGGCGATGCAATCGTAGGGGCGCGGCAACCACGGCCACGCGCCGTCCATCGCTAAACAGTCGGTCGGGCAGATCGTTACGCAGTCGCCGCAACCGGTGCAACGGCGTTCGTCGAGCATCGGCAATTCGCGTTTTTCGCTCATCGCGCGTCCGCCCGGATTCGCGACGCCATCAGCCCGCTGACGATGTCTTCGAGGTTTTGCCGAAACAGCGGCGGGAACGTGACGTACCGCGCGCCGAGGTCGAACGCCATTGCGGTCCAGTGGGCGCGATCGTCGTCGTTAAGTTTGCTATCGCTGACGACCACGGTGGCCGCATCGGGGGCGATGCGGTGAATGTCCGCCAGGAACGCGAGCGGGTTGGTGGTATCCGAACGCGGGTCGAGTTGAGCGACGACGACCGTCGGCCGGGGTGGCACCAGCAGCGCGAGGCACGCCCCCGTTTGCCGCGTTTCTTTGAGCAACCAGCCGCTATCGGCGGCCAGCGTCGCCAGTTGTTTCGCGAGCCAATCGTCGAAGGCACAGATCAGCAGTTGCGGGTGACGCACGGCGTTTCTCTTCGGTAAAAGGGAATGGCATTGTAACGTGTCACACGAGCCACCGGGTTAATCCCGGTGGGAGGTTTTCCGTAGCCAGATGCTGCTACCGCCCGTTTGCGGGGTGGCTTTCGCGCGGGACATTAGCATGGGGCTGGCGTTCGTCAATTCCGTGGGGTGATGCGCTTCGAGATACGAACTGAACAGCAAGATTTTCCAGTCGCGTTGGCCCAGCAACATCGCCCGTAACAGGTACGTTTCGTTCCAGGCCCAGCCGAGGTCGTACCAGCTACGCGGGTACTCGAACGGCCAGAAAATATCGTGAATGTGTACGACCACACCGGGGCGCAGTCGCGGCAGGATCTCGAAGAACAGGTGATTCACATCGGAGCCGATTTTCGACACGTGCGAGGAGTCGACGAACAGAATGTCGTTCGCTTCCAGTGCGTCGAATCGCTCGAGTGGCACATCTTGCACGCGCTGTTCCAGCACCGTACACGTCTGGCGATCTGCGGCTGTGAGTAGCGTATTCAACCGCGTCGGGTATGGCTCGACGAACGTCAGTTCGGGCTTGCATTCGAGGTATCGATCGCGCACATCGAGCATCAATGCCGACGAGAACCCCGAGCCAATTTCAATCACGCGCTTCGGTCGCAGATCGCGAAGCATCGCGTACAGAAACAGCGCATCCGAGTACGTGAAGAACGCATTCTCGAACGAATACCGCTGCCCGGACGTGGGATGTTCCGCGAAGCGTTGCTCGGCAAATAACGGCCGAAACGACGCGAGGCGTTCGAGTTGCTCGGCCACATTTAGATCGATTCCCGGCAAACTCGCTATGGTCGTATCGCTCAATCGCGGGTGGTCGCGCTGGAGTTCGCTCACGTTCGGTAGCGGCGAGCAAAAGTGGCCCGGCGGGTACGCGAGGAACTGCCGGTTCGGGTCGCGCCATAGGCTCAGCAACCGGCGCAGCCAGCGTGCGGAATAGTAGATGCGACCGCCGCCGGGGATCGCGTTCATCGCCGATTGAAGACTGGGCATAATGCGTCCGGTTAGGCGTAGCGATTGCGGATCGTGGGGATGAGGTATTCGCCGAACGCGGCATCGAAGCCGTAGCGCGGCGCGTGGCCCCAGTCGTGGCGGGCCGCACTGTCGTCGACATCCGCCGGCCAACTATCGACGATCCGCTGCCGCTTCGCATCGACTTCCCACGAAATCGCAGCACCCAGAAACGCACGCATCACCACGACGCGGACTTCCTCCGCCGACGGCGCGAACGCCCCGATGTTGTACACGACGCGCTGCAACTGCGCCCGCGGTGCGTCCATCAGGTGCTGGATCGCAGTTACCGCATCGGGCATCGCCATGAACGGAATCCGCGTATCGGGGCGAACGAAACAGGCGTACGGTTCGCCTTTCGCGGCGGCGTGGATCATCTCGGGTGCAAAGTCCGACGTGCCCCCCGATGGCGCGGTGATCGCCGAGATCAGGCCGGGAAAGCGGATGCAGCGGAAGTCGATCTTCCCGAGCGAATTCGCAGAAAGTTGTTTGTAATGCCGCCCGTAATAGCGCCCGAGATGTTCGCAGTACAGCTTGTTCGCGCCGTACATCGTCGTCGGGTGCAGGTGATCGTCTTCCCGGACTTTGCCGACCGCGAGCTTGGTTTCGACATCGGCCAAGCCATACGCGGCAATGCTCGACGGGTAGAAGAACACGACGGGCCGCCCGTGCGATTCGCCCGCCTTCTGCGCGAACTCGAGCAGGTTCAACGTGCCTTCGACGTTCACTTTGTGCGCGAGTGCCGGAGAGAATTCACTTCGCGTGGAAAGCAGTGCGGCGAGGTGGTAAACGCGGTCGATCTCATATTCGGCGTGGATGCGTTCGAGGAGCGAATTGTCCAGAATCGAGCCGACGAACTCCTTGCGAACCTTCTTGCCGTGCTCGGGTGCGAGCGCGTTCAGGTCGAGCGTAATCACCGGTTGCGGCCCCGCCGCCAGCCGTTCGATCAGGCTATGCCCGATCTCGCCGGACGCGCCAGTAATGAGAATCGAAGAAAGTCGCGACATCGTATTTTACGCCAGTAAAGAGCGGTCAGCTTTCAGCGGTCAGCTTTCAGCCAGGCAAATACAGTACGACTACGTCGTCCGCCCAGTGTCCTGCTCGATAGCACTGCGTATACCCATAATACCGGATTGGCTGACTGCTGACTGCTGATCGCTGACTGCTGAAAGCGAAAATAGCACTGCATATACCCATAATACCGGATTGGCTGACTGCTGATCGCTGACTGCTGAAAGCGAAAAATGACACCACGCGAACGCCTCCAACAACTCTTTCGCGAACGGGCACTCCAGTTCGGCGATTTCACACTCGCTTCGGGGAAGAAATCGAGTTACTACGTGAACTCGAAGAAGGTGCTCTTTCATGCGGAGGCGATCACTCTACTCGGCGACGAACTGTACGAGGCGACGAAAGATCTCGAATTTGAGGCGATCGGCGGGCTGGAAGTCGGTGCGATCCCGATGGCGGCGGCGGCGCTCACCGCGTTCCACCGCAACGGTCGCTCGCTCGAAGGCTTCTTCGTACGCAAGCAAGCCAAAGAGTACGGCAGCAAGGAACGCCTCGAAGGGCAAGTGAAAGCGGGCGATCGCGTTGTGGTGATCGACGATGTGCTGACGACGGGCGGGAGCATGTTGCAGGCCATTGAAGCCGTCGAAGCGCTCGGTGCCACCGTCGTGCGTGCGGTCTGCATCTGCGACCGCCTCCAGGGTGCCCGCGAAGCGCTCGCGAAGTACGATTTCCGCCCGATCTTCACGATCCGCGACTTCGGCCTATCCGAGCCGCGCACGTAGGACGCCACTCGCAATCGCTACTATCGTCAGGCGCGTGCGCAATTTCGCGCGAACTTGCGAAGTTTACTTGAGTTGGCCGTTTATGTGCGTTGTGCAAAGTTTACCTATGTTAATGGTACACGTTACTCTAGGGCGTGCCGTACCGGACGAGGTGGCCACTTGATTCGCACCAACGCAATACCGATCATCGAATTTCTGGGTACGAATACCCATCATCCCATCGAAGACATCTGCTTCACCATTCGGGAACGGCTCGAACTGCCGACATTCGCGTTCGGCCAAGACGAACGCGCCGAATGGGGTGCGACGCAACTCGACGGCGTCGAGTATATTCTCTCCGCACTCCGCGAGCCAGTCGAGGACGATAGCCAAGACGATGGCTTTAATGTCAGCATCGTACTTCTCGTGGGGCAAGATTGCCCGCATGCGAACGACCCCGATTGGTCGGCGAACGTGCTGGTGCCACGGGTGGCAAAAGCCGTGGCGAAGGCCATCGGCGAAGTCGTCGTTCACCAGAAAACGTGGCTGAGCAACAACACCACGCCCACGCGGTCGCGGCGGTTCTACCCGAACCGTAAGGACGACGGCCAGGTGACGCGGACCGAAACCGCGCCGAACTCGCTGGCGTGGGTGACGACGAACGAAACGTATCGCCCCGATTACACCGGACCGCTCGACTTCGCGTTCCTAGTTCATCCGCGCGGCGTCGAAGAGAAAATCCGCCCCTTCCCCGAATTCCAACGCCTGCCATTACACCTCATCGAACGGCTCACGTTCCTGAAGCCGTGTACCGTGATTGGCGGAATGCAGGTGGAGCGAAACGGGCGCACGCTGCACGGCGAACTGCTGACGATCCCGTTCGCGCCGCACGACATGCTCGAACGGCTGACCGAAGCCCGCGAAGCGATCGATGCAGTACTGGCGTACGCGGCCTCGCGGCGGACCCGCATCCTCGGCCTCGGCGCGCTGATCCCCTCGATTACGCGGCAAGGGCAACTGTTAGCGAACAAGAGCGGCACCGTCGGCATCACGACGGGGCACGCCTTTACGGCGCTGTCGATTGCCAACTACGTCCGCAAGATCGAACGCGAATTCGACGTGAACGGCCCCGTGGCGATCATCGGCGCGGCCGGTTCGACGGGACGTGCCGCCACGCGCTGTTTGCTTCGCGAAAATCCGAAACGTCAGTTGATCCTGCTCGACTTGCCGACGCGGTTGGGCGTGATCGTCGATAGCCATCGCCTCGGGCCGCAACATCGCGTGACGGCCGACCGCAACGAGATCCGCAAGGCGGCGATTGTGGTCTGCGTGACGAACGCACCGGGCAGCATTCTGAATGCCGACGACTTCGCGCCGAACTGCGTGATTCTCGACGACGCCCAGCCGGAAAACGTGCGGTACGAAGACCTGCGTTCGCGGCCGGACCTCACCGTGGTGAAGTGCCTGGCACACGTGCGCGGGTTGCACGCGCCGTTCGATTTCGGGCTGTTCCCGCAGGGGTTGCACCCGGAGAAACAGTCGCTCACGTTCACTTGCCTCGCCGAGACGATCCTGCTCGCGTCGCTCGGTCACACCGGGTCGTTCACCGTCGGCGATCCGAAAGACGCGCAGCTCGATTACTTGCAGAAACACGCGGTGCGGCAGGGTATCTTCATCGCGCCGTTCCACAGTTTCCCGCAAATCGGTGCGATCGATCTCGTACGGCAGACCGTCTGACGTGTCGGGCGAAAATGTCGAATTGCCGTTGAACGGTTTTCAACGGGTGATGCGGTTATTCGACGAACGCCAGCCGTTCCAGGGTATCGACGCGATTGAAGCGAACGACGTAGTGCGCGTCGACGATCTCGAACGTGCGGTCAACGACGAGTTGCACTTGCTCGGCATCGGTTGGCCGATGGCCACGCCGAACGGTCGCAGCGTCATCTATCGCCCCTCGCTAGGCAGCGTGCGGGTCGAAGTCTGCCCATCGCGTCCTCTCGAAGAGCAGTTTGCCGCTGAACTCAACCTGCGGTTTCAACCGTCCGATCCGCTGATTCGCGTCTGGGTGTTGCCGTCGCAACCGCGCCCGCACATCGGCATGACGTGGCAACATTACCCGATCGATGGCGTATCGGGGGCCGACCTGTTCCGGCGCATTTTGTCGCGTTATCTCGGCACGCCACTCGCCGTCTCAAGCACCGCCACAGAGCGGTTTATGCCGGATCTTGCCGTCGAATTTCAAAAGTACAAGACGTTGCGTTGGAAGCTCCGCGACCTCGTGGAAACGATCGAAGAACTCTATCGCATCTCGAAGGTGTACCCGATTCCGCGACCCGAACCCGAAGGCACGCAGCTACGGGTGCAGCTTCTCGAACTGCCGCACCCGCCGCGTGCCGCAGGGGCCACGACGAACGACGTGATTGCGGCGGCGGTGCTGGCGTCGCTGGCCGAAGTGCTGCCGGAACGCACGCGCCGGCACTGGCAGCGCGGCGTCAATCTCATGAACTTCGTCGACCTCCGCCCGTTCGGCGGCGAGCCGTTGCGACGCGCCTGGGGCCTGTTCCTCGGGTTCTGCGTGTTCCATTTGCCCGACCCGCAACCGGCGAGTTTCGCCGCGTGCGTCGAGTCGATCCGCAAGCAATCGATGCGGATCAAAGACGGGCAACTGTTCTTCGGCAGCATCGATGCGTTCACCGCGTACCGCATGGCGTGGCCGTGGATTCCGCGCCGCTGGAGTTGGACCCTACCGAGCAAACTGATGCCATTTAGCGCGGCACTCACGAATACGCGACACCGCAAGGAATGGTCGAGCGGCGCACTCGGAACTGCATTTGGTAGATCCTGGCGAGTCGCCCCGCTCGGCAACATGGTCTCGCTCGGCATCGACGTTTGCACGAAGGGCAATCAACTCTCGATCGCGCTCACCACCGAAGCCCCGAGCACGATGTACGCAAAAATGAGCGACTTCGTAGCGAGGTTCGAGTCGCGATTACGGTGAGAACTTCGATTGCGTCGCTCACTCGTCGAACTTCAGCAGGAACTGCGGGTTGATGATCTTGAAACTCAGGCGGCCTTCGAGCGTTTCGTCGAACTCCTCGGTTGCGGGGCGCAACACGATGCCTTCGCGCGGCACTTGCGGGTTCAATACGCTCGGCCCTGCGGACAGTGCCACGAGTTCGTCGATGCTGTGGTTCAACACCAACGTGCCGAGTTGCGGTACTCCCTGCAACCCGACTTCGTTCAAGAGTGACACCCCGATGTCGCGATCGACCAATTGTGCCTTGTCGAGGTTCAACACGTTGAACACGTGTAGCTCGGCGACCTTGCGAGCGTAGCGGTTCTTCTGGATGCCGGGGCCGATGATTTCGCCTTGAATCGCAGGCCAAAACCCATGTTTCGCGTGGATGCTACGCAACTTCGCCTCGAGGTCGATCCCGCGTGCGACCTTCACGAGCAGGTTCGTTTCGTCGGTTTCGTCCATCCACAAGTTCCGACTACAGATGCCGAATTGCCCGTCGCGCAGGAACGCGGTGAACGAAGTACCGTCGAGCTTTTCGGTTTGGTAGAACGTCTTACCGCTGTGCCGCAACAGCACCGGTTCGAGCACTTGCACGCGGGTTTCGTCGGTCTTCGAGAGGAAGCCAGGGAAGCCACCCTTCACGCGGCCACTCATACCCACCGCGATCGGCGGTTCGTACTTGATGATGCCGAGCGCATCGGAAACATCGGTGCCGACATCGGTAGGCGTGCCGGGCGGGAGGATCGACAGTGGGAAGCAAATCCCCTGCGAAACCTGGCCGCGTAGCCTCACCGTTTTGATGCGAAACCCCGCCCGTTGCACGACCGCCCCGCCTTCGATTTGCGCCGCTTTGAAACTGCTCGCGCGTAGAAACTCGAACTCCGCGCGCTCGGGTAACAGCGAATCGATCTCGCAATAGACGACCTCGTCGCCCGGCACGAACTCGCCCTTCTTGGCTACGACCCACCAACCGAGAACGCGCAGCCGCTCGATGGCATCGGCCTTCGGGATCGGCTCGTTCGAGTGGATCGTTTGGATACTCGCCAACGTTCGCATGATGTTCTCCTTCTTTCGCTCAACCCATCGCGAAATCACCGACACGACCGCTACCTTACAGGTTCGTAGATTAAGCCGGAGTATTATCGTTCGGTTCGACGGAGGATGTTGTGTTCGTTCGCCCGACTTCGTACTTTCGCGTCGCGCTCGGCGCGATCACGCTCCTTTGTGGGGCGGTTATCACCTACGGCGAAGCCACCGACCCCAACGGTAGCCTCGTTCGCATTCTCATCTCCGTGGCCAGCATTGTCGGCCTCGCCATCTGGATGATGGCCGGCGCGTTCGGCGATCCTCCCATCGACGACAACGCCACGCCGGACCTTCTTACCGATGCGCTCATCGGCCTGATTCTCCTCGGTGGGATCGTCTATTTCGCCATCGTGCGCGGCCCGAACTTGAAGGCGAATATTTTCGCCACGGCGCTCATTGGCCTCGGGATGACGTCGGCCATTTGGGGGCTGGTGCTGATCGCGCGCTACTTCCTGTTTCGACGCGCCAACGCATCGTTCCACAAAGTGCCGAGTACTTGGGAGATCGTGCGCGACCGCGAACGACGAGTCGGCTACGACGGGTTGAGCCTACCGCAGAAGGTGTATTTCGCGGTGACGGCAATCGACGACGAAGTGATGACGGGCGGGTTCCGACGATACTTTGAAGGCCCTTACGGCAACCGCGCTGCCGAGGCGAGCGTGGCACTTTCGATCATCGATGCGACCAATCAAGCGAGCGTCGTACTGAAAGCGATCGCCGCGTTCGGCCCGACCGGCCCGCCGAACGACGACACCGAACGTCGCAACCAACTCGACGCGCTCGCCGAGTTTTTGTTTCGAATGGACGTCGAGTATCGCGACCACGTCCACGTCGTACCGGGGCGGCTGAACGACTACGCTTTCAGTCACGCGAAACACTTCCAGCCAGTATCCGACTACGACGATCCTACTTAGCCTGAAAGCGGTAAAGCATCGTTTCCGTGCGGACGAACAAGCCGCCATCGGACGCGGCGAACGTCGAGAAGGTTCGCTCTTTCAATTCGGATTCGCCGACGACTTTGAACGCTTTCGCCGCTTCGACGACGCTGCAAACGCCATCTTCGCTGACCGCGTAAATCTTACCGTCGGCAACGATCGGCGACGCGGAATAGCCCTTGCCCTTCAGCCGTTCGGACCAGTGGATGGTGCCCGTTTTCGCGTCGAAGCAGGTCATAAACCCCTGATCGGTGATCGTGTAAACCTCGTCGCCGTGAGCGATAGGCGACGGCGTGTGCGGCGCGCCTTTCTTCGTCGTCCAAACGATCTTCGCGGAAATATCGCCCGTGCCGGTGGGGTCGATCGCGAAGAGATTCGCAGTGTCGTAGCCGGTTTGAATGATGAGCAAGCCGTTGACGAAGATCGGTCGCGCGATCAGCGAGTAACCCCCTGACGGGTACTTCGCCCGCCAGATCTCCTTGCCGTCGACGGCATCGTAACCGGCAACGAATTCGCTCGCCGCACTGACGATGATCGTCTTGCCTTTGCTCGTTAACGCCAACGGCGTCGTGAAGGAAAATCGCTTGCTCGCGGTCGATTTGCGATCCGTTTTCCACTTCTCGCTGCCGGTCATTTTATCCAAGGCCGCGACGTACTGTTGATCGCTGCCATCGACGCTGAACACGAGCGAATCGCCGACGAGGATCGGCGAGCCGCCGTTACCGTGAACCGGTGCGTATTTGTAGCTGTCGACCTTCCAAACGATCTTGCCATCGAGGTCCAAACACGCCGTGCCGAGGTGCCCGAAGTGAACGAACACTTGCTCTCCGTCGGAGACCGGCGTCGAACTCGCGAAGCTATTTTTCGAGTGCCCGCCGGGCGATTTTGCGCCGTCCATCTTGAATAGCTCGACGTCCCACGCGGGTTTGCCAGTGACGGCATCGACCGCGACGGCGCGCAACGAGTAGTTCGGCTTCGGTTTGACACCGTCGGGCACCGCCGTCGTGACGATCACTTTCCCCTTCACGACAATCGGCGACGACCAGCCTTTGCCCGCCACTTTCGCCTTCCAGACCACGTTTTTCTCGGTGCCCCACTCGGTCACGAGCTTCGGCCCCACATACTGGCCCGTGCCGTCCAGCCCGCGAAATTCGACCCAGTCGGACGCAGGTAACATCGGTGTGGACACAGCGAGGAGAACGAAACAGAGTCGAAACATGATGGAACCCCGGCAGGATGGTGTTGGCGTGCGGAGTCGTGGTGTCACGACTCGAAAGTATTCTACAAAATGCGCGAAACCGAATCGAGAATTGATCGGGCGGAGAACGCAGTGATTTCAATAACTGCGTTCTCACATTCTTACTCACCACTAACCACTCACAACTATCCACTACTCTTACCCCACGAACACGCCACCACTAAATCCCGCGAGTGCGTCGAAGTCGAACTGCGTGGTTGGTGTGCCACTTGGCCCGATGTTCGCGCCGAGATAGCCCGTCAAGCGGCTACCGGCCCCCGCACCCGAACCGACCACGAGGTCGGCTTTCGTGTCGCCGTCGAGGTTCTTCACCGCGACGCGAATGCCGCCGCGACTATCGACATCGCCGCCGAAGAAGTTCGCTAGATTGACGTACTGATTCGTCAGCAAGCTCTTGCCGTCGAAGGCCAACACCCGCGGTCCGCCACCTGGCCCGCCGCCCGCGATCAAGTCTGCAAAGCCGTCGCCGTTAATGTCGCCAGCCGTCACGAAGATGCCGTTGCGAAGGGCTTGCTCGAAGGCGAAGAAGTCGCCGAAGATCTTTAGCGGCGTGCCGCTCAGCGACTTGCCATCGAAGCCTGCCACGCGCGGCCCGCCACCGAAACCGGCCACCACGATCAGGTCTGCGACGCCGTCGCCGGTCATGTCCGCGATTGCGGATCTCGCACCGCCACGGAAATTGACGTCGTCGATGCCGAAGAACGCGGTGAGTTTCGGGAAGCCAGCGGCTCCACTATAAACATCCACGCGCGGCCCACCACCCTCATCGGGCGTAATTGCCAGATCGGGAATCCCATCGCCCGTGACATCGCCCGCCGAGATGTAAACGCCACCCGTGAACGTGTTTTCAAATGGCGAGACGAAGAACAGTTCGGCCTGCGTTTTGCCGTCGAAAATGCGAACTTGTGTGGCAATCCCCGGCCCCGTGCCGACGACGAGATCGGCGACACCATCGCCGTTGAAATCCGCCGTCGCGGTGCGAACGCCACCCGTGAAGCCTACGAACGGCGTAACGCTAAACCGCACCGATAGACCGGGGTCGAACAGCGTCGCGGTGCCACCACCGACATCGGTCCCCGCCGCAAACTGCGGGAATCCGACGAGGACGGGCACCGATACGCTGGCCGATAGTCGCGTCAGGGTCGTATCGTTGCCATCGCCGCCGATGTAGCTGATGGTGAAATCGGCTCCGCCGATGGTGAGTTGTGCCCCTTGTGCGAGACCGGCGAACGTACCTGCGATCGGCCCGGAAGATAGCTTGTCGATCAGCGTGACGCTCTTGCCTTGGATCGTCGGTAACAGTGTGGCGGTCAGCGACACGCCCGAAAGGTTGACGCCACCGTTCACGGCCAGCGTCTGGTTGAGTACGAGCTTGCCTGACGGCAAATTAAGCGTTCCCGTGCCAGTGTTGACCGTGACTCCGGCCGCGGGTGTGATCGTCGTGCCGAGGAGCGTCAGGTTGCCGTTATCGGTGGTGATGTTCGCATTGAGATTCAGCGCGCCCAGCGATTCCAGCGTCAGCGCTCCGCCGTTGCCGGTCGGATTGTCGGTGACGATCGGCGAGGTGACCGCGATCGTCGTCGTCGCTTGCGAAAGCACATCTTGGCCCGAGTTCAAACTCAGCGCGAACAGATTGGGCGTTACGTTGAGTGGCTGCGCTCCGCCGCGTTCGAACGTGAGCAGGTTGGCGTCCGGGAAACCGACAACGACTCGACCGGGACCATCGCTGAAGTCGGCTACGAACATCCGTTTGTCGGGAGTGACCGAAAAGGCAATGCTGGGAAACCGAAAGCGAAAGTTACCGAAGATGCTGTTTTGCGGCGTGAAGTTAAAGAGTCCATCGAGTGTCTGTCCATTCGTACCACTGTACCAAGTGAATACGACTCGATCGGCGCCTGGACTATTCGGAATTCTGGTAGCCAACACATTGCCGTTGATGAGATTGCCGTTGGTGTTCGGTGCAAATTGGTTGCTCTGCGGTCCGATGAGGCTGTTGGCGGGAGTGATGATCCCCGCAATACCCTTGGTGCCATCGCCAAAAGTGAGCACCCCCGGATCGAAAACCCCGCCGTTGTCCCAGAAGGGACTGCGAACGTTGTAGTTGCCATCGGGGAGGGGTTCAACACTGCCAACCATATCGAAGCCGCTCGATCCCACGAGGCTGTTGGCGATGGATACCGCCCCGCTAATGCCAGTCACACCATTTCCCCACGTGACCGCCCCGGCATCCCGGACCGTACCGTTATTCCATTGGGGACTTTCGACGACGTAGTTGCCATTGGCGAGTGGCACCACTCTTCGGCCCACGAAATCCGCTTCGGTCGTTCCGACGAGGCTGTTGGCGGCGGAGACAATCCCGCTGGTGCCGTTCGTACCATCTCCCCAGGTGGCCGCCCCGGCATCGACGATCGTGCCATTGTTCCAGTCAGGCCAAGTGACGATGTAGTTACCGTTCGTGAGGGGCACGGCTGAGGCGAAGCTCTTGGCCCGAAAGTCATACGGATATGCGTCGGGTACAAGCCCGTCATTAAAAGACGATCCAACGAGACTATTGGCTGCGGAAACGACGCCCGTGACGCCCGTGGTGCCATTCCCCCAGGTGAATGCCCCGGCCCGCGCAGCCGTGCCATTATTCCATTGGGAACTGACGACGACGTAGTTGCCGTTCGTTAGTTGGGTCACGCCTAGGCCTACGCGGTCGCCGGTCTGCGATCCGACGAGACTATTCGCAGGGGAAACGACTCCACTGACGCCTGTTTTGCCATTCCCCCAAGTAATGGCCCCCGCCCCCGAAACATTGCCATTATCCCAAAAGTTACTTTGAACGAGATAGTTGCCGTTTGTGAGTTCGGTCACACCGCCAAAACCCACATAATCGAACGCCGACGTGCCGATGAGACTGTTCGCGGACGAAATCGTCCCCCGAATTCCGGTGGTACCACTTCCCCAGGTAGCGGCCCCGGCAAAACGGTTCGTGTCGCTACTCCACGAGGGATTGCGGACGATGTAGTTGCCGTTGGTGAGTAGAGTAATGCTGCTTTTGGAAAAAGAGCCTCCCGAAATCTCATTGGTCTGCGATCCGACAAGACTGTTGGCGGCGCTGACGACACCACTGACGCCAGTGGTGTCGTCACCCCAAGTGGCCGCCCCGGCATCGGCGACCGTGCCGTTGTCCCAGTAAGAACTGTTAACGATGTAGTTACCTTTGGCGAGCATCGTGACCCCGTCTATGCCCACGAGGTCGCCGGTATGCGATCCGACGAGGCTGTTCGCTGCGGAAACGACTCCCGTGACGCCAGTTTTGCCGTTCCCCCATGTGATGGCCCCGGCATCGCGGTTCGTGCCGTTATCCCAAAAGGGACTGCGGACGAGGTAGTTACCGTTGCGGAGTTCCAGCACGTCGCCATTGCCGAGCTTGTCCTCCTGCGATCCGATAAGGCTATTGGCGGCCGTGACCACCCCACTGACACCTGTGGTGCCATTCCCCCAGGTGACGGCTCCGGCATTCGCGACCACACCGTTGTACCAGGTCTGGGAGATCACGAGGTAATTGCCGTTGGTGAGCGCCTGGATTGTGTTGTAGCCCACTTGATCTTCGCTCGTCGATCCGACGAGACTGTTGATTGGAGTGATCGCCCCCCGGATGCCGACAGTGCCATTCGCCCACGTCGCGGCTCCAGCATTGACGGCGGTTCCATTATCCCATTGGGGACTGACGACGACGTAGTTACCGTTGGCGAGCACCTTCACCATCGCAGTAAGCAAATCGAGCTTCGACGATCCGACGAGGCTGTTGGCGGCAGAGACAGTCCCGCTGGTGCCCGTCGTGCCATTGCCCCAGGTGACGGCCCCGGCATCGACGACCGCGCCGTTATCCCAAGACCGGCTGCGGACGACGTAATTGCCGTTAGCGAGCAGTGTCAGTCCGCTGTCACCACCGCTTGAATCGCCGCCCACGTTGTCTTTGGCTTGCGATCCGACGAGGCTGTTCGCTGCGGAGACTACGCCACTGACGCCGGTAATGCTACTACCCCACGTGACCGCTCCAGCATCGACGGCGCTACCGTTATCCCATTCGATACTGACGACGACAAAGTTGCCGTTGGTGAGTACTTGTACGCCGTTAAGGCTCAAGTGGTCGTTGGCGTGCGAACCGGTCAGCGCGCTGATGAGCGCACCCGTGGTACCGTTGAACAGATACACCGCACCCGCATCGACCCCGCCCGCATCGTCGCCCGGATCGGTGACGATAATGTTTCCCGATGGCAAATACAATACTTGCGTGCCGAACACACCACCGACATCCGGATTCGGATCGACGAGGTCGAATTGCGGGAAGATGCCCGTTGGGGCGTTCGTGATGTTCAGGATTGCGGCGGGCACGACGCGATCTTCGAGGCCCTCTATGCCGAGCAGCGGCGAGCGTTTGCGGAGCCGCGTCGGGGAGAGTCGATTACGCATCGGGAATCTCGGAGGTGTGGCAAGCAGGGTGACTTGGGCACCCACATACTATCGCGATAGTCAAATTATAGACGACGCTCGACCGATTATCGTTTGCGATTGTCGCGTTTTGAAGACGGGTCAGTCACGACCGAAGAGGCCGAAACTTTGGTTCCAGCGTGGATCGCGTTCGTCGAAATCGGACGTAAGTCGTTGGTGTGTTAGGTTGATTCCGAAATCGGGCGTGAGTCCAGGGATGGGTGGGTGGAAAGTGGGTGGAATCAATGAAGACGACTCCGGGTACGCTTCGTCACGCGCTCGGTTTTCGCTTCGTCGTACGGCGCGGTTTGGCGACCGGTTCGACGGGCGGTGCGGCGGGTAAATCCTCCGTGGAATCGACGTCGTTGTCTCGGTCGTCGGCTTCCTTGACGCGATTTTCGCGATCCACGAAGATCACGCGCGGTTTGTGCTTCTTCGCGTCGCGGCTCTTCAAATCGGTGAAGGTGGCGATGATGACGACATCGCCCTTCTTGATGTGGTGCGTGCCGCCGCCGTTGACCTGAATAATACCGGTGCCGCGCTCGCCGAGGATCGCGTACGTGATGAGGCGGCTGCCGTTCGTCACATCCCACACGTGAATTTGCTCGAATGGCAGGATGTCCGCCGCATCGAGCAAGTCCGCGTCGATGCTGAGGCTCCCCTCGTAATGGATGTTCGTCTCGGTTACGATCGCGCGATGAATTTTCGATTTCAGGACCGTTCGCCGCATGGTAATCTCAGTGAGTTCGACCGCCAACCTGGACGGTAGCATTGTACGAAAAGCGAATGCGCGAGGAGACGACTATGCGGTACGTTTTGGCGATGATGGTTAGCTTCATCGGCGTGGCCGTCGCGGTGGCGGCCCCACCAGATCGTGCGGCGCTGCTTCGGAAAATGGAACGCGCGATGGGACCGTTGCCCGGCGCGGATCGCAAAGTGCCCCTCGATGTGAAGATCGTCTCCGAGGAAACCTTCGACTGGGGCACGCGCAAGAAAGTGACGTTCGCCACCGAGAAAGGCGACCGCGTTCCGGCGTGGTTGCTGATCCCGAAAATGACCGGCAAACGACCCGCAGCACTCTGTTTGCACCAAACGATCGACATCGGCAAAGATGAACCCGTCGGCCTCGGCAAGCAGGAATCGAAGCAGCAAGCGCTACACCTCGCGATTCGCGGCTACGTCTGCCTCGCACCCGATTACCCGAGTTTCGGCGAGTACAAATACGATTTCCAGGCCGCATTCAAAGCCGGTTTGTACCAGTCGGGAACGATGAAAGCGATCTGGAACAACATGCGGGCGGTCGATCTGTTGCAGTCGTTACCCGAGGTTGACGGCGAACGCATCGCGGTGATCGGCCACTCGCTCGGCGGGCATAACAGCCTGTTCACGGCGGCGTTCGACGAACGCTTGAAGGTCGTCGTTTCGAGTTGCGGCTTCAACAGTTTCCACAAATACTACGGCGGCAACCTGAAGGGCTGGACGAGCGATCGCTACATGCCGAGGATCGCTTCGGAGTTCGGCAACGACCCGAAAAAGATGCCATTCGACTTCGACGATGTCGTTTCGGCGATCGCGCCGCGCGCGGTCTTCGCGATGTCGCCGATGCACGATTCCAACTTTGAAGTTTCCGGCGTGAAAGACGTGATCGCGAAGTTGGAGCCGATCTACCAGTCACTCGGCGTGCCAGAAAAGCTGAAGGCGGTGTACCCCAATGCGGGCCACGAATGGCCAGAGCCAGAGCGAAAAGCCGCATACGAATTTATCGACCGCTGGCTGAAGCCATAGTCCATTCAGCGAATGCGTAGCGCCTTGCAAGTGTCTTCGTACGCCGATTCTAAATCGAGTATGACGTGCAGATCGTCGGCCAACCAGATCGGCAGCGATGGCAGTGGCTGACCTAATACAAGCGGGTACGCCCATTCTTCGAGCCGCGTACGTTCGTTCACTTTGTGGCCGCGGAATGTCACGGCATAGGTCGCGGGCGACGTGGCCGTAAACGCGGGGTCCGACTCGCCGATCGAGGCGAGGAGTTCGCCGTAAAGGTTGAGGCCGACCACGCACAGCACCCACGGCCACGCCGTGCGGAACTGTGCGCGTCGACTATGAGGGTCGGGCGATTCGTCCGAGGCAAGCAGCGGTCCCATTTCGGCTCCGGGTAGGTAGGAGAATTGTACTGAAAATGGCAGTTTCCCGCCGACGCTTCCCATTGCCTGCGGAACGCGACCGCGTAGGGCGGATGTGTCATTTTCGACCGTGCCAAGTATAACTGCTACCTCAATTGCACCGGTTTTGGTCCCAGAGCCAAATCATGAAACGCCTGCGCTGGCCGCTACTGATTGCCGTCGTCTGCTTACCCGTCGCGCTGTTGGCGTACGGCGTGCGCGTGCCGGGGCTGTCGCCGACGCTGTATGCTGCGCCGATGTCGATCCCGCCGGGCGATCGAGAAATCGCCTGGTTCAACACCACGACGAGCGGCGCGAACTGGGAACGATTCGTGTCGGGCGTTCACCGTGCGAGCCTGTTGTTACCCGGTATGACGGTCGACGACTCGGCGGCATTCTTGGACCAGACGACGGCCGTGCCCGAGGTCGTGATTGGCATGGAAGGGCGAGCCGGAAAGTTGCGGATTCGCTGGTACAAACTCAGCAGCGATCATCGCTCCGTGTTCTGGATGAAACTCCTCGCCCAACGCGACCCTGCGCCGTTGGCGATCGTCGGCGGCGGTTCGAGCGATCGTGCCCGCGATATGGCATGGGCGCTCGCCCGCCAGACCGAATGGCACGGCGACCGGCCACTATTTCTGATTACAAATGCCACGGCGGAGAAGGTCCATTCGGGGGCAGGTGAGACGGGCAATCGCGACGATGGCGACGGCGACGATTCGGACTTATTGCAGATTTATCCGAATCGCTCGTTCCGCTTTTGCTTCAACAATCGGCAGATGGCGGAGGCGATGCTGGATTTCGTGTGGCAATCGCCGAATCTGCGTCCGCAGTCGTTCGCCGGTGTCGCGATGCAAGCCGTCGGCTCGGGGTTACTTTCCACGTATGCCCTACAGCACAAGCCGAATATCTGCTACGTCGATTGGGACGACGACCCGTATTCGAGCGACCTCATCGGCCAGTGTCGCGATGCGTTACCGAGGGTGCTGCAAGCGTACCGCCCGCCCGCATGGCCCCCGGTGACGGCGTCCATTTCCGGCTGGCAGGTGCCGTTCAGCGTCGGTGGGTTTTACACGCCGAACCGCGCCGAGGAGGAAGCTGCCGATTCGATGATTAAGGAAATCCGTCGCCTGCCGCCGCAACGCTCGCTGTTAATCGTGCCGACGGTACCGTCGCCCGCGCGACGCTTCTTGCGGGTACTCGCGGCCTCGTCGCCGACGATCGGTCGCGAACTCGTCGCGATCAACGGCGACGGCATGGGCGTGAATACGATCCTCCGCGATGGCGAATTCGCCTGGCCGATTCGCGGGATGCCGATCCCGCTCGTGTTGTTCACGCACAATAACCCGATTGCTTGGGACGAAGCGAACCCCGCACGCGCGATACCTGCCGCCGCCGCGTTGACGCCGCCGAGTAGTACCGACGATGTGTTGCACTTCGCGGAAATCGTTCGCACGCTCACCGAAGCGGCATTCGCAAATCCTGGCGATACGCTGGGTACGAGTGCCGATGAAATTGCCAGCCGCTTCCGCGATCCGGCGAGCGGGTTCTTCGATGCCAGTGGCAATCGCCGGGGCGGGACGGGTGAGTATGTCATGCTGCTGAAACCGCTGATCGAAGCCGATGAAATCGGTATCGGAATGCCGGAAGCCCGCGTCGAAGTGTGGCGGAAAACGCGCGGCGGCGAATGGCAACTCGTACGGGCGTGGCTACTCGATCAAACCCGTCGCCCGATCGGGAGGGCCAACGGATGAACCGCTCCCCGCTCTCCGAAACGACCGTCCAAGCCATCGCGATTCCTGCGCGCCGTGCCGTCTGGAAATACGTCGGCGGCCTCGCGCCCGTCGTGATTCTTTGGGGCATTCTCGTCGTCTGGCTGGCGATGGTTCTGATGGCGCGGGCGAACTGGTCCGAGAACGCCGACCGTGCCGCGATCCGCGAATGGCTCGACGAAGCACGGAACTTTCGCAAGACGTTGCCCGAGTTGGTGAAGGAGTACGTCCGCCTCCGCGACGACGACCCATCTGGTACATCGGACCCGAAACGGCTGGAAATTAAGCGTACCGAGATCGCCGAGCACATGCGGTCGCTCGCCGAGCCGACCCGCGCGTACGTCAACCAGTTGCCGTTGTTTCCGGAAATCTATCGCATTCAGATCGACCTCGCAGCAGCGAATCGCAAGCCGACCGATGGCGATTCGATCGAATGGGTGTCAACCGTGCCGCGACCCGCCCGGCAGAAGGAAGGGCAGATCCGCCTGCTCGAATACGAGCCGCTCGGCAAAGACGATCGGCGCGCAATCATCCGTTGCGAGTACCGCGTTCATGCCTTCAACAAATTGCAACAACAGTACGAAGACAGCCGCCGCGAATCGTTCGTTGCGGGGGCATTGCTCCTGACGGCCACGGCACTGGCCACGTTGTTCGTCTATCGATTTTTAATGCGCGAACGGCACCGCGAAGTCGCACGACTCACGGCAGTAGCCGAGAAAGAACACCGCGAGCTGGAGCTACTGCAATCGCTCTGGAAGCAGGATGAAGCCGAGAAAGCGCGACGCGAACTGAAGGGAAAATTGCTTCAGCAGCAGCTGGAAACCGCCGATTTGTCGCGTCGTACGGCCGAGGCGGAGAAGGCCGCACTCGAAATGAAATCGCAACTTTACGCCAGCATCGGCATCATGGCGGGCAGTTACGCGCACAACATCAAGAACCTACTCGTGCGCCCGAACGATCTCCTCGTGCGGTGCATCGATGCCAACGGATTGTCCGGCGAGCAAGAAGGCATGTTGCACGAAGTCCGCTCGACGCTCGGCACCGTGACCGAGCGACTTCAGCAGATTCTACGCACCGTGAGCCGCAACCCCGGCAACGCCGAAGTCGCACGAATCGACCTCAACCCGCTGATCCTCGCGACGGTGCAAACGTGGTCCGAAATGGCGTGGGACAAGTGGAAAGTCCGCATCGTCGCAGACATCGAACCCGGCTCGCTCGAAATCGACGGCGACTTGTCGCACCTGCAACAGGCGATCGAAAACCTGATCTTCAACGCCCGCGATGCGACGTTCGAGATGCGGAATCACCTTCGCGAAATCGCCCGCAAGGAAAACGCGATCGACCCGATCATCCGCAAACAGCGATTGATTGAGGCCGCATCGTGGAAGGGCGAAATCACGCTCAGTACGCGGCGAACGACGGGGAACGCGGTTCTCGAAGTGACCGACAACGGTATCGGAATGACCGAAGCTGTGAAGGCCAACTGCCTGCGAACGCACTTCACCACGAAGCGCGATAACGCTTTGTACGAAGGCTATAGTGCCGGTATGGGCCTGGGGTTGTCGTTCGTGGCCGTGGTGCTCGAACACCACCATGCGACGCTCGAAATCGAATCCGAACCGCTGAAAGGCGCGAGCTTCCGCGTCGAGTTCCCTATGCCCGCAAAGTGATTACGCGACCTTTTCCGGTAGCATCCAGTCGATGGGTGACAGGCCTTTGTCAGTTAAGAGTGCGTTAATTTTCGAGAATGGCTTACTGCCAAAAAAGCCCGCGCTCGCCGACAGTGGCGAGGGGTGTGCCGACGCGATCACGGCGTGTCGGGATTCATCGATTAGGGGCCGTTTCTTCTGGGCATATCCGCCCCACAACACGAACACCACGGGCGTCGTTTTTGCGTTCGCGGCCTTGAGTGTGGCATCGGTGAATTTCTCCCAGCCCTTATTCGCGTGCGAATTGGGAGTGCCCGCGCGAACCGTGAGAACCGCGTTCAACATTAAGATTCCTTGCGTCGCCCACGATGCGAGGTAGCCGTGTTTCGCGGGTGGGATGCCGAGGTCCGATTGGCGTTCCTGATAGATATTGCGTAGTGAGGCCGGTATTGCCACTCCGGGCCGCACCGAGAAACACAACCCGTGCGCGTGGCCGGGCGTCGGGTAGGGGTCTTGCCCGAGCAGCACGACTTTCACGTCGTCCAACGGCGCGAAGCGGAAGGCGTTAAACACATCGGTTTCCGCTGGGAAAATCTGGCTCGACTGACGCTCCGCTGTCACAAACTCTTGTAGCTTCGCGAAGTATGGCTGCCCGAATTCCGCTGTCAGTGGTGCGGCCCACGAAATAGGGAATTCGGGTGGCAGCGCGACGATCACTTCCTCGACCGGTTCCTCCCGATCGAATAGACTCGGCGTGGAGTGGGTCGTTTTCTTCGCCACGATGTTACCTCAATTCAGTGATGCTTCGATCTCACTTCTTCGCCAGAACCGCGATTGCGCCGTTCTCGGCGATGTAAACCACAGGTTGCCGGTGTTTTGTCTTCAAAGTCTTCGATGCCGAACTTCGCGGTCGTTTTGTCGAAGTTCGCTTCGCAAAAGTTCAGTTCGGTCGGCGACTCGACCAATAACCGGGCCTACGGCTTTGGTGACTGACTGCGGCGACCCAGATTCGGTCTGCAAATTCCTCGAAGTAAACGGAGTAGGGAAATCGATGAAGCGGGATGAGTCGGATCGTGCCCAATTCCACGCCATACATCTTTGGGTTTTGCTGCATCCGCGAGATGCGCTGCGTCCAGTGCCGCACGGAAGTCATCTCCTAAGCCCGCTCGTAGCCGGTCGTAGTAATCCACCGCGTCATTTGCCTCTTGGGCCGCGTCCGGGTGGAATTCGATCAGGGTCAAGAGCGCGGCCTCCGTAGGCTCTCCAGCACTTGAGCGGCCGGGATGCCGACGATCCGGCCGGCGCGGACGTCAGCCATGCGCTGCTCGGCGAGGGCCAGCCACTCGTCGACGGCCCCATCCTCTGGCGAATCCAAGGTCCGCAGCAGGTGATGTGCCAGTTCGGCTCGCTCGGGCAGCGGAAGACCCGACGCAGTGGTTTTTAACTCTTCCAATGATGCTGTCATGGCGACCTCCGGATTATGCGACTGCTGTCATCATATCGTCGACGACAACTCACTCGCTTCATTTACTTCTTTGCCAGCACGGCGATTGCGCCGTTCTCGGCGATGTAGACGAGGTTGCCAGTGTTTTTGTCTTCGAAGACTTCGATGCCGAATTTTGCGGTCGTTTTGTCGAAGTTCGCTTCGCCGCTCTTTCGCACTTTGTACATCGTGGCGTGGCTCCAGCGTACGCCTTGGTCGGTCTTCATGCTTGCGGGTAGTGGGGCGGTGGCGATCGAACCGGTCTCGGAAATGTACACCATCGCGCCGCTGTTCGGATCGGAGAACGCTTCGAGCGCGTACGTCTTCGTCGTTTCGGTGAAGTCGCCCTCGTCGGCTTTCCGCACTTGTAGCTTCAGGCCGTAAAGCGCCTTGGGTGCCTTCACCGTAGTCGGAATCGCTGCGGGTGCGGCGGCGGTCGCGATCGAACCGGTTTCGCTGACGTACACCAACCCGCCGCTGTTGCCTTCTTTGTACACTTCTAGTCCGAGTTTCTTCGCGACTTTGAAATCGACTTCGTTACTCCCGCGTACCTTCAGTGTCAGCGCGTGGTGCCAGACCGGTTCCTTGTCGGTTTCGAGCTTGGCAGGTGCATCCATGAGGGCGATCGTCTTCAGATCGGAAATGAAGATGAGCTTGTTCGTGCTGATGTCGCGGAAAATTTCGACGGAGATCTTCTTCGTCTCGGGGGTGAAGGTTTCCTCGCCGCTCTTGCGGGCACGGAAGTTATGCGCGAACAGCCATTCGGACTTTTTCACATCACCGGGTGCAGCGAACGCAGCGACTGCAATACTGCCGGTTTCGGATAGCGCGACGATGGCGTTGCCCGTGGTGTCGTGGAAGAACTCGATGCCGACTTTCTGCGTCGTGGGCGTGAAGTTCTCTTCGCCGGCTTTTCGGACTTTCAAATCGTGGCCGTGCAGGTGTTTCAGTTTCGGGGGCGGGGTTTGGGCGAATGCCGTACCACTGAGGACGGACAGTGCGGCGACGAGACCGAATGCGAACCGCGTCATGGAAGAGTTACCTCAGTAGATGGGGACGTTGCGTAAGTGGTGACGAACGGAACCTGCCCCGTTGCCGCACTTCCCCCAATCCTAGCTCAGATGCGGCCAAATTGAACTGTTACGGAAAAATAATGGAAATATCTGGCGTAACAGGCGGAAAAACCGCTTGACCTCCACACGAGGCGTAGCTATCAGGCTGCGGCATTCACACACTTTCACTCCGAACGCGAGATTCCATCGCACGTACGGGCTGAACTGGGCTACGCACCGGTTGGTACGGGGCTGCTTTCGCATCATGCGGGGTCGGGGGACACCGTCGATGTTTGGAGGCATGTGCTGAGCACACGCACTCGGTCTTCCAATGGAGGGGTAGGGGACCATGACATTCCAGGCGAAAAAATGGGGTTGGAAGGGCATGGCGGCCCGCCTGTTACTGGTACCGGTTTTAGCCGGTACGACCGCAGGTGTCGTCGCGGCTCAGGGATACGATCGACCCGCCGAACGGGCGACTAGCCCGGTCAGCAGCGTCGAAAAATCGCGGGCACTGATCGCGCAAGCGAAACAGTCCCTGGCGAACGGCGATTCGGCTGCCGCAGAAACCTACGCCAAACAGGCGCAAGATCTGAAGGCGACGCTCGCGTATTCCGAGACGCGGCCCGAAACGCTGCTCGCCGAGATCGCCAAAAAGAAAATGGCGACTGTGGCGAAAGCGACCAGTAGCGATCCGAAAGAGCTTATGAAGCTCGGTCGGCAATCGCTGGCGAGCGGCCAACTCGATCAGGCGCAAGACTTCGCCTATCAGGCCGACCGCGCCAGTAGCAGCAAGGGCCTGCGTTGGGGTCTCTTTGAAGACACGCCCGCCTCGCTGATGAAAGACGTACAAGAATCGCGGGCGAAAGCCGACCGCGTGCAATCCGATACGCTGTTCAAGAAGTCGAAGACGCTGTTCGCGATGCCCGTTCGCAACAATGCCGAGCGGATGCAGAACCTCGAACAAGCCCTGAATACGGCCCACCAGGCAAAAAACCTGCACGGCGCGTACAGCATGTGGGACTTCAGCGAGAAGCCCGACAAGCTGATCGGCGAAATTGAAACGGCGAAGGCGACGCTTCGCAAGAAGATGCCTGCGACCGCCGAAACGAGCATCGCTAAGAGCAGCACGACCAAGCCGGCGGGTATGTTGCCCGTGGCCGCAAAGACGTTCGCCGGTGAGAAGGGCGTTCGCTCGGCGATGGCCGAGTTGCCTGCCCCGAACCTGCCATCGTTCGCGCCAGTACCGATGCCCGTTGTGGCGGAACTGGTAAACCCCGCGAAAGCCGAAGTCGCTCGCCTCGTGGCCGAAGGCCGCACGCTCCTCGCCAAGAACATGGTGGTGGAAGCGCGAGTTAAGGCCGACGCCGCTCGCAAGTTGGCCGAAGACAATCGCCTCACGAACGCTTTCGGTGCCGGCGAAGATTCGCCCGAGCAACTCTTTCAGTCGGCACAGGCTTCCGGCCGCGACATGATCGAGAGCCTCGTCAAAGACGCCGACAAGCAGATCGCCGCGAAGCAAACCGGCAACGCACAGGCCGCACTCGACACCGCACGCCAGCTTTCGGGTGGCCTCGGTTTATACACGAAGTCGATCGACGACCGCCTCGCGAAGATCAGCCCGATCGCGATGCCTGCGGGTATCAACGTCGTGGGTAGCTTGCCGACGCCGAGCGGCGAGACGCTCGTTCCCGTCGATAGCGTCAAGCTGCCGATGGCCGTTGCCGAACTGCCCGGTACGGCCCGTGTGACGGGCAACACGCTGTTGGCCCAAGCCGAAGCCGAGTTGAAACGCGGCAACTTCGAGATGGCCAAAACGATGGCCATTCAAGCGCACAACAGCGACCCGACGGCGAAGGCGAACGCGCAAGCGATGCTTCGCACGATCGACGTCGAAGCCACAAGTGCGAACCAGAAAATGGCCACGGTTGCATTCGCAAATGCGGTGCAAGCCCACGGCCAGAAGCAATACAGCCTAGCCCTCCAAGTGTTCGGGGCGATCGACCCCGCACTGATGACCGCCGAGCAGAAGGCCAAAGCCGCCGACCTGATGACCGATTGCATGGCGAAGTCCGACGCACCGATGGCCGCGGCCGCGATTCAGCAAGTCGTCGCCACCGAGAAGCCGGTCAGCACGTTGGCCAGCGAACAAAACGCGATGAACGAAGTCGCGTTCCAGAAACTGCGCCAAGACGGCCTCGACACGATGAACGCGGCGAGTGCAGCATGGGGTCGTGGCGAGACCGATGCGGCGATCAAGATTCTCGAAGAGTACGCCGCCAAGATCCGGACCTCCGGCCAGACGGCTCAGCGACAAGCCAACCTCCTACGTGGCGTCGAAACCCGCCTCGAAGGGTACGGCAAGCTCAAGCACAACATCGACGTGATTAAGCGAGAAACCGACGAAAAGGGCTTGGTTCGCAAGACGATGTTGACCGCGAACGTGGCCGAAGCGCAGAAGCAAGACGAGATCAAGAAAAAGGTCGCCGAAATCAACGTGATGATGAAGGCACGGAAGTTCCGCGACGCGGAATCGCTGGCCCTGCAAGTGAAGCAGCTCGATCTCGACGATCCAACGCTGACGTTCATCTACGAGCAAGCGAAGAACGCGAAGCGAATCGCCGAGTTCCAGCAGATCAAGAGCGATACCGAATCGTTCGTGTTGAACACTCTCAACGATGCGAACAAGCAAGGCCCTGCCTTGACGCTCGACAACCCGTTGCAGATCGATCCGAATCGTTCGCGGATTGCCGCGCTGCGTGGCGAAGACCCGTACCAACGGTTGAAGACGCCTGCCGAACAGCGTATCGAACAGACGCTCAGTACGTCGTTCAGCCTGAAGGCGAAGGACAAACCCCTGCGGGATGTGCTCGACGACATTCGCTCGAAGTCCGGCCTGAACATCGTCTCCGACGATGCCTCCCTCGACGACGAGAAGATTTCGCTCGATAGCGTTAACGTCACCGAAGACGTCAAAGACCTGCCACTCCGCGATGCACTCTCGATCGTGCTCGAAAAAGCCCGACTGTCGTTCGTCGTCGAAAACAACGTGGTGAAGGTCACGACCACGAAGCGCTCGAAGGGGCGTCTGGTCACGAAGGTCTTCCACGTGATGGACCTGGTCACGCCGATCCCCGAGTACGGCCTCTCACCGCACCACACGCTCGCCGGGGCGATTGCCTCGACGAAAGCGTTGCCAAACCTGAACTCCACGAACGCAGCAGGCAGTGCCGGTATCACCACTCCGCAGATTCAGAGTAACGGCCTCAAGGGTGGCGAACTCGTCAGCGGCGGAAACGGCGTCCCCGGTAACGGCATGCCGTTCCTTCCCGGCCCGGCAGCAGGTTCGCTGCAAAGTGGCATCACCAGCGCCATCGCGATGTCGCCACAACGTGCGGTCTACAGCCAGCAGTTGATGAATCTCGTATCGAACATGATCCGCCCCGGTTCGTGGCAGCAGATGGGTGGGGCTGGCAACATCGCGTACTACGACATCGGCGGTGCGATGGTCGTCAACCAGACGGCCGATGTGGTTCGCGAAGTGCAAGATCTCCTCGATGCTCTCCGCCGGTTGCAAGACCTGTCGGTGGCCGTCGAAATCCGCGTGGTGTCGCTGTCGGAAACCTTCTTCGAACGCGTCGGAGTGGACTTCCAGGCGAATATCAAGACGAACAACCAAACGCTGGAACGCCAGATTGCCACGAGTTCGTTCCGCCCCGAGCCGTTCATCAACGACATCAACGGCAAGGGCATCGTCGGGTTCTCGCCTGCCAGCGGGTTCTCGTCGGACCTCGGCGTGCCGGTGCGTCCGAGCAGCTTCGGCCTCTCGCTGCCTCCGTTCGGCGGGTATCAACCGTCGCTCGGGCCAACCACGAACGGCGGCCTGTCGCTGGGCCTCGCGTTCCTGAACGACATCCAGGTGTACATGTTCCTGGAAGCCGCACAGGGCAATCGCCGCGTGAACATCATGCAGGCTCCGAAGCTGACGTTGTTCAACGGCCAAACCTCGACGGTGGGCGTCAACGACCTCGCGTTCTTCACGACCGGCCTGCAAGTCGTCAACGTCGGCGGGCAGTTCGTGTACCTGCCGCAGAACACCGCCTTCCCGATCGGGAACGCCGGTGCGGGTGGCCCCGGTTCGCCGGGCGTCAGCATCACGGTGCAAGCGGTGATCTCCGCCGACCGTCGCTTCGTCCGCTTGAACTTGACGCCAACGCTGACGGCCCTCGCCAGTGCAACTGTGCCACTGTTCCCGATCACGACGTTCATTACGCCCGTGTTCGAAGGTGGCTCGCAAGGTCAGCCGATCCCGTTCACGCAGTTCTTCCAACAACCGTCCTTCACGGAAATCACGGCCCAAACGACCGTGGCCGTGCCAGACGGGGGAACGGTTCTGCTGGGCGGGTTGAAGACGCTGTCGCAAGGACGCAACGAGTTCGGGCCTCCGGTGCTGTCGCAAGTGCCGTACCTGAACCGCTTGTTCAAGAACGTCGGCGTCGGCCAAGAAACCCGCCACGTGATGCTGATGGTCACGCCGCGAATCATCATCAACAGCGAAGAAGAGGCCCGCCAAACCGGTAGCAGCCTCGAAGGTCTCTCCCCCGGCAACTAACGCCGAGCGGAACGCGAAAACCCGAAAGCCCCGCGACGAAGTCGCGGGGCTTTCTTCGTTGGCTTCGCCGCGATTGGAACCGTGCCTCGAATTGCCGGTTTCGCGCACGCCCTTTCCTGTCGCCGATTGCAAACCTTTCGCGTTTGAAGGTATGACCGTATGATGGCACGGGGACATTCTCATTCACGGATAATGGCATTATGCCGATCATCGCTCAGTGCCCGTATTGCCTGGAGGGGAGCGTTCGCGCACCGGATCGCGCCATCGGCCTGAGCGCGACCTGCCCGAAGTGCCGCAGTAGTTTCACGATTGCGGCGGCCAGCGAAACCTACGCCAGTTCTTCGAGCACGACCACCAAAACGCTTGCTGCAAAAGCCGAAACGGTAACGATCCCGACGACGAGCGTGGCGGAACTGCCCGCGCCGGTCGATGTTGCCCCGTTGCCCGCACCGACGAAAGTCGACGAACCGACGATGCCGTGGTCGCTGACGGCGATCGCGCTCGCGGGCATTGGCCTGATCGCCACGCAGTTCCCATACGGGAGATTTGTGGCACTCGGTTGTGCGGGCTTCGGCTTGCTGTTCGGCGGCATCGCCTGGCTGTTGGCGGATCGCAAACGCACTGCCACCCACGTGGCACCCGCCGTATCCGGCTTCGTGATTCTGCTCGTCGTCGCGTTACCCAGTTGGCTCGGTTTCAGTTCCTGGAAATCGCTCGATCTCCCCGACGATTCCAAGACGGTCAAGGCGCTCAGCAGCGATGGCAGCACGCCGATACCCGTGGAATGGGTGGACATTCAGAAAGCATCGTGGCTCTACGACGACATCCAGGTGTCCGCACCGCTCGTGGCGATCCACACCTTGGAAGTCACGGGATTGAAGGGGCAGAAATCGCGAACGAAAGAAAAGTACCTCCAGATTCGCGTGTTGGTGAAGAACGTCGGCGTGGCGCGGAAACTCGAATTCGTCGGGTGGAAGCCCGATGCGCCGCGGCCGAAAGCCACCGACCCACAAGGGAACCTGCTGGCAATCAAAGTCTTTGAAGCGCCGTGGGAAGCGGGGGATCGACCGCAACCGGCGGGGCTGTTCCCCGGCAAATCCGCCGAGCAACTGTTCTTGTTTCAGCCCCCCGCGAAGCCAGTGGAATACCTGCGATTTGAACTGCCGGGCGTGGCGTTCGGCGAAACCGAATCGGTCAAACTTCAGATCCCGTGGGCGTCGATTACACTCCGTTAAACAAGGATGCGTCCGATGCGGAAACCCCGTCGCGGCTTCACACTGATCGAACTCCTCGTCGTGATCGCGATCATTTCCATCTTGATGGGGCTGTTACTCCCCGCCGTTCAGAAGGCGCGCGAGGCGGCGAGCCGGATTAGCTGCGCGAACAACCTGCACCAACTCGGCTTGGCGATGCACAACTACGAAAATGCGATGGAGAAACTGCCCCCGAGTTCGCTCGGGAACGCCGCCGACCGCGGCTATGCAACGTGGGCGGTGATGATTCTGCCGCAACTGGAGCAAGACAACCTGTATCGGCGTTGGGATCTGAGCCGAAAGTATTACGATCAATCGACCGTTGCCCGAACGTCACCCGTAAAGAACTACTTCTGTCCGAGCCGTCGGACGTCGTCGTCGGGGGTCGTGCTCAGCATCAACGGCGACATACCCAGCACCGGCGGCAGTACGCATTTCCCCGGCGCACTCGGCGACTATGCCGCGAGCATCGACCGCTCCGGAAACGACGCGCCGACGAATACGTCACCGGACATGCGCGGCGCGTTCCAGTTGGGCACGCCGCAGCGGTTCGCCGACTTCACCGACGGCCTGAGCAACACCTTCCTGATCGGCGAAAAGCACGTTCCTCAAGGGAAACAAGGCTACGGCTGGTGGGATTGCTCGCAGTACAACGGCGATTTTTACCAGTGCAACACCCGTGCCGCCGGGCGACGATTCCCGCTGACGACGAACCCCAACGACACCGGCTGGAAGTTCGGCAGTATGCACACGCAAGTCGTGATGTTCTGCTTCGCCGACGGCCACGTGAAGGCGATTCCGGAAATCACGAACCCGTACGTTCTCGAACTGATGGGAATGCGAAACGACGGCGAAGTGACCCCCGAGAACTGAGATCGCCGCAAAACAGCGCCCCGCGCGGTTGACGGAGCGCAGGAATCGTGTAAAAAATAGAGAGATGGTGGCTGTAGCTCAGTTGGTTAGAGCGCTAGATTGTGGTTCTAGAGGCCGCGGGTTCAAATCCCGTCAGTCACCCTTTCGCACTTTGCGTCGAATCTCACCTGTCGAACGCACCTCATTTCCCTTACGATCCGATGATGCCCGTTACCAGCCAGTGGGGGAACCGATGAATCGCACGATCCGCTCGACGGCACGCACTTTGAAACCGCCGAAACCAGCGAATGATGGTTTACCAGTAATCAAACGATTCACGGTGGAGGAATATCACCGGATGGGCGAGATCGGGTTACTCTCCGAGGGCAACCGTTGCGAATTGATTCGCGGAGTCATCAGGGAAAAACCGATTATGAATCCACCACATAAGAAAGCACTTCGTCGATTAATGGAATGCGTACGACCCTTCATCGCTGCCGAATTCGTGCTCGATGCTCAAGGTCCAATTACGCTCGCCGACAGTGAGCCGGAACCCGATCTCTCCATCACGATCGGGCCTGACAACCGGTACGATGAGCGACATGCGGGGACGGGTGAAATTGCATGGGTTTTGGAAGTGTCCGATACATCGCTCGCATACGATCGCGGCGAGAAGTTGCAGATTTATGCAGAGGCGAAAATACCAGTGTATTGGATCGTGAATCTGCAAGATCGCATCGTGGAGGTTTACACATTGCCGCGCGGCGGGCGCAACCCGACGTACCGCAGCCGCGTCGATTATGCGGC
>JAYWCL010000258.1:0-14961 GCA_043780595.1 Limnoglobus sp. | reverse complement strand
GAACGCGGCCAACTCGACAAGACGATCATCAGCACCGGCGTCGGTCAGCACCAGATGTGGGCGGCGCAATACTTCACGTTCAACAAGCCGCGCAAGTGGGTGACGAGCGGCGGCCTCGGCACGATGGGCTTCGGCCTGCCCGCCGCGATGGGGGCCAAAGTCGCGCACCCCGATCACCTCGTCATCGACATCGACGGCGACGGAAGTTTCCTCATGAACATTCAGGAACTGGCGACTTGCCACACCGAAAAGATCGCCGCAAAGGTGATGATTTTGAACAATCAGCACCTCGGTATGGTGATGCAATGGGAAGATCGCTTCTTCGGTAGCAACCGCGCCCAGACGTACCTCGGTGCGGGCGACGATGTCGAACCGTACCCGGACTTCGTGGCCATCGCGAAGGGTTTCGGCGTGAAGGGCAAGGGCGTTTGGGACAAGAGCGACCTCGACGAGGCGCTGATCGAGATGATCGAATCCGACGGCGCATTCGTGCTCGACGTCCACGTGCCGCACCAAGAACACGTGCTGCCAATGATCCCAAGCGGCATGACCGTCAAAGACATCATCAAGGCATAACGCGAGCCGACGCGACTTCATTCGTCGGTTTCGTACTCGATAGCGATTGCACGTAATGGATGAGGTCCAGCACTTCGTTTGCCTTCAGCGTGGCGGCGGAGGCGGGCATCGGCGTGCCGGGGATGCCGAGCATGATGCGAGCATAAAGGTTTCGCGAGTCGCCGCCCGCCTTGAAGACGCCGCGCGTGAGGTTGCGCGGGCGGTTCGGCGTGCCGTCTTCGTTCTTCAAATCTTTCACCTGCGGGCCGTCGCCCTGTCCTGTCAGGCCGTGGCACGCCGCACAGACTTTCATGTACGCTTCGCGGCCACGACTCGTCGATTCCGGCGTGACGAGTGGAAAGTGGTCCGGAATGCCGAGCGACTTACCGGGCAGCGATTCGAGGTCCGCCGTCATGCTCGTTGTGGAATAGAGCTTCACGAACTCCTTCGCAAATTCCTCTTGTTTCAGCGGCTCACCCGCTTCTTCGCTGGCATCTTTCCAAGCCTTGGCTTTGAACCGCTCGAACAGCCCGCCGCGCGTCAGTTGCCGAACGTGATCGACGATTGCCAGATGCTCGCCATCGTTCAAGTTGGCGAATGAAGGCATCGCCGAGCCGGGCAAACCGTGCTTCAAAACGTGGACGATGTCGGCATCGGACGGGATCGGAATGCCTTTGTCCGAAGGCAATGTAGTCGCGAATTTGTACTTATCCATGCCGAAATAGCGAGCGCGCGGTTCGAGGAGCGCGACGCCCCTCCCATCGCCGCGTTCGCCGTGGCAGCCCGCGCAATTGTTCGCGTATAGCGTGCGGCCATCGTGGACGACCGCCACTTCGACCGTAGGCTTTTCCGAGTTCAAAACCGCATGGACGGTACGACCGCCGCCGAACCACGCGGCCAGCAGAATCAACGGCGCACCGCCGACGAGCGCCGTCCGAAACCGCGACAAACGCCGACCGAGTCCCGACGCAGGAGAGTGCGATTTCGACATATGAGCCTCTGAAACCTCGTTCAATTCGCCTACATTCATTACCGAAATCGCCCTCGGGAATCAACCGCGGCGAAGTCGATCCCGGTGCGCAGAACCCGAATCCACTTGTGCGAACGCTGAGCATAGGGTAGGTATTTCTATTACTGTGTGTGAATCCGTCCGTTGGGAGCCGTGGAATGGCACTTTTGGAAGTCCGGGGGCTCGTCAAGCGATTCGGTTCGCGGACGGTCGTGAACGGCGTTTCGTTCGAGGTGAACCCCGGCGAAGTCGTCGGTTTACTCGGGCCGAACGGCGCGGGCAAGACCACGAGCTTTCGCATGTCCACGGGCCAAATTTCGCCGAACGATGGCACGGTATTGTTCGACGGCAAAGACGTCACGCACCTGCCGATGTTCCGTCGCGCTCGCCTCGGGATGGGGTATTTGTCCCAGGAACAAAGCATTTTTCGCAAATTGTCCGTGGAACAGAACCTGATCGCGATTCTCGAAGCCTTGCCGGTGAGCCGCACTCTGGGCCGCTCGCTGACGCGCAGCGAACGCTGGGAACGCACCGAAGAAGCGCTGACGCGATTCAACCTGTTGCACGTGCGAAAGACCAACGCCGCACGCTGTTCGGGCGGCGAGAAACGTCGGCTCGAAATCGCACGGTGCCTCGTTTGCGAACCGCTGCTGATTCTGCTCGACGAACCGTTCGCCGCCGTCGATCCGCTGACCACCGAAGACATTCGGCACAACATTCGCGAACTCGCCAACCAAGGCATCGGCATTCTCCTCACCGACCACAACGTCCGCGAAGTGCTGAAAATTACGGATCGCAGTTATCTGATTAAAGATGGCAAAGTCGTCGCACACGGTACGCCGGAAGAAGTGAAACGGAACCCGGTTGCGATTCGCGAATACCTCGGCAACACGTTCGCGGACGACCCGATTCCGCTTTCGGTACTGATGCCGAACGAGGTGCCGACGCAGTACCGTTCGTCGGTATTGCCGGTGCCGGCCCGCATCGTGCCGCCCGCGCCGTCGCCGGAGATCGTGCCGCCGAACGCGGTGTTCAGCTTGTACCTGCCATCGAACGCCGAGACCGATGGCGACGACGAACCGCCCAAGCCACCGACGCCGAATAGCGGACTGCCCATCGCCAGCAAACCGACGACGATCTTGAACCCGCCGATGGTGGGCACGACGGTACACAGCTTGGCCACGCCGATCCGCGATGAAGATAACTCTGCCGGGCAGTTCAGTTCGAGCGCGCAGCAGATGATCGAGTACGAGAAGATGCGCCGATTCGTCGATCGGCTGAAGGACAAAGACAATTGGTCCGAAGCCTGGCACGAACTCGCGAAGCGCGGGCTGGACGCATTGCCGGTGCTGCTCGATGCGCTCGAACGCCGCGACCTCGATACCCGCCATGTCTCGTACCGCTTGCTCGAACAAATCACTGGCGAAACGCTGGCGTTTCAGGCGGACGCCCCGGAAGAAACCCGAATGCGGCAAGTCGCGTACTTGCGTGCAAAGTGGGACCGCCGGAAGTCAGCGTAGCAGACGGTTTCACTTCGTGAAGCGGATGCAGCCGACTTCTTCCTTCGGAAGCGCGTCGAGCGTGGCCTTGTGGGTTTCGATCCACTCGGCGAGGAAGCGGCTCGGTCCATCGTCGCTGGGATTTTTCGCCAGCAGCCGATGCGCTTCGCGCCAGTTGCCGCTCTCGAACGCGACACGCGCTTTACGGTAGTTCTCGAGTACCGACCATGCGGGTTTCTCCGCGCTATCGGGAAAGATTTCGTAGATGCGAATTGCTTCGGTAAATCCCGCCGGGACGACTCGCGCGAGTTCTCGGTAACCGATGTCGGTTTCCAACGTATCGGACAATTTTTCCTCGAGTACGACGCGATCCGCCAATACGCGGACGCCGAAGGCTTTGGTCATCGATTCGAGCCGCGAGGAAAGATTCACGGTGGGTCCGAAGACGTCGACTTTGTGCATGTCGAAGTTACCCATGCGTCCGACGATGGCCGGCCCGTGGGCGATGCCGATACCGAAGCCCAGACTGCCGACGCGATTGCCGCGAGCGAGCGTGTGCTGGAAGCCTTCGTGGATGGCGCGTGCGGCGCGAATCGCGCGGGCACGCTGATCCGCATATTGCGTGGGCCAGCCCCAGAAGCCCATCACGGCATCGCCGATCAACCCGCCGATCACGCCGTCTTGCGCGACGATCGCGCGGCTCATCAACTCCAGCGCCTGAAGAACGACGCTATTCCACTGGAACGTCAGATCATCGCTGGGGTCGGACAGGCTGCACGAACCGCGAATGTCGCAAAACAGCACCGTCACGGTTCGTTCGACGGGTGCGAGGAGTTCGTCGAAATTCGGCTTGTCTACGAGGGGCCGCACCGGCTTCGGCAAGAACTTGAGTAGCGCGCGATAGCGCGTGTTCGTCTCGCGCAGGTCGGTCAACGAGCGATAGACTTCGGCGAACAGTGCCGCGACTTGCCTTGCTTGGGGAAGCGTACTGCTGCCGCCACCACCCGAGAGATAAATCGCGCGGCGGGCATCGCCTTGGCGCGTCGATCGGATCGGGGCACACACCGCCCAGTCGATGTGCGCGACCGACGTAAAACCCGATTCCGACGATGCTTGACGCGAATACTCGACGACATCTTGCGTTTCGAGTGCGGTGCGTACGGCGGTGTTGCTGAAGCTGAACACCAATGGATCGCACGCTTCAAACTGAATCTCGCTGTTGGTGTGGAGTACCACGACGCCCATCTCGGCCGCCGTGGGGAACGCGACCCGCATCCCGTGGACGAACTGCGCGTGAAACTGTTCGTCGACATCCGAAGGCCGAAATTTGGACACGACTTCGGTGAGGCCATTGATGAGGACATCTTCGAGCGAACCGGTCCCTTGCCGGGCCGATTCGATCGACTGCGTAGCATATTCGCGTTCGGTTTCGGCCAATGTGAAAGTGAACGGCCCGATCTGGAACGCCTGATCCGGCTCCACTTCCAGCACGTCGCTCGTTTGTTTATTCGGGCCGTAAATCCGGTTCGACGGTCGCTTCGGCGACGTGCGAATCTCGACCTTCATCCGCGATCGGCCGGGTAGCCACGTGACCGTGGCATGTCGCCAACTGATCGCACGTATCGACTCATCCGGAACGGATGAGGATACCCCCTCGAACACTTCGCGGTCGGACAGCGACCGATCACTTTTGTCGTTGAGTGCGGCCCCGGCCCGGCCGATGGTGATCTTCCGATTCGCCGGTAGTGGGTACTTCCACAAGATGACCGGTTCGCCATCGCCGTCTTGCGGCAGGTAACGGGCGACGAGAACAGCCATCGAACGAACTCCTGTAATTGGGCCAGCCCTCGACTCGCGACCCAGGGGTTTCCCTGGGTGCGCGGAAGCCGCGACCCAGGGCTAATTGCTGAAATCCCGTTGGGATAAAGAAACCAAAACCAGGATGACCCAAAAACACTGTCAACCTTAACTTCACGTCACCTGTGGGTTTCCCTCGCTTGCGCGTCGGGCTAACAATCCGATCTTGTTAGCCCGACGCGCAAGCGAGGAATACCCACAATACGCAACACGATCGTGCCAGCCCCGAACTCACCACGAATCACACGAAAAACGCCTATGTTGCGATGTTTGCGATTCAGGTAGTCGCGTCCCATGGTTACACCATGGGCTGAAAGAGCGACACCTTCAGTGTCGGGTTTTGTTTTCCGGTCCTGAAGGGACCGCTCACGTAGCCCATGGTGGTACCATGGGAGGGGGCCGCACCCATTGCCGGTGTGGCGGATGGCGTTGCGTCTCGAAGACTCGCCACGACTGGTTTTTAAGGGCATTTGCCCCCGCGCAGGCTAAAGACCCCTTTAATCCGCAGACGCGATGTTTCGGAGCATTCGGAACACGCCGAACCACAACAGACCGGCGATTGCCGCGAAAGCCAAGACGGCGAAGCCACCGGCACGAATGAGGTTGCTCGACAAATCTTCGACGGGCTTCATTGCCGCATCGGAGTTTTTCGCAACAACGACATGCCACGTACGTCCTTCTTGTATCTCGGAATCCGGTAGTGGATGCAATTCCTTTTTGACTGCGATGAGTTTCGTCTGGTCGAACGGGTCGGAAACCTCCTCCGGTTTCTGGCTCTGATTTTGCGGTATCGTCCCGAGAAATTCCTTGTACGACGGGATGTTTTTCGGATCGCTGACAGCTGCGGCGATGTTGTTCCGCCAGACGAGTTTGCCGCGGCCATCGATCACCCACACTAACGAACCGAGTTCTTTCGGCGTATGGGAATCTTCGGCATTCGGGGCTTTTTCGACGCCCGCATTGTTCAACCAATCGGCGAGATCCTTGCGAACTTCGATCGCGCACGTAAGGAGACCCACGACCTGCTTGTCGTCGTCGGGAGAAAACAACGGGTGTGAAACCTCGACGAACCACGGATTGAGAGCGCGGGTCGATTGGTAGACCGTGGAAATGTGCAGTGCAGTGATCGGATCGAATTGCTTGTCGTAATTCTTTTCGTCGACGGCTAAACCCTGCCCGTTGAAGTAGTCGCGATAGGCAAAGTTTTTGCCGCCGTTTTTGATCGAATCGTCGTCCTTCCACGGCGACTTAATCGTCCACTGCTTGGCCTTCGACTCGTTATCTTCGCACCCCGCGAAGCTGTAGGCTCGGCGCTCGGCATTGATGAGGATCCCCGCGCCGAGAGTCGCGAACAGTTTTTGCTCCCCACCGCGTCGATTGACTTCTTTGAGCCATTCGGCGGCGGGCTTGCGGTCGGTTTCATTCCACACGAACGGCGGTGGCAGCGAACGATGCTTGTATTTTTCGACCGCATTCGCCAACGCTTTCCGGGCCGGTACGGAGTCCGGCGAAGCGACCTGGTTTTTGAGGAACAACGCCCGCTCTTGCAACCGCGTCTCGAGCGTTTCGGCCGCCACCTTCCCCAGGTCGGCTTGCCCGGCGACGATCTCTTTCATCAAGCTGATTTTGCTGTTGTCAATCGTGTCCCTGTGGATTTCCCGTGCGGCAATCAACGTGGCAATCGCGCAGACGATCGTCGCGAGCAATCCGAGTTGCAAGATCGGTCGACGCTTCTGCCGCAGCTTCCGCTCGCGCAGCGATTTCAGAATATCTCCGGCATCCTCGTAGCGTTCGCTTTCCTCGGTGGCGAGGCACTCGTCGAGAATTTCGCGAAAGTGGCGATCGACGTCGGGCGCTAATTTCTCCCAATGCACGTCGGCTTTTCGCAGCGAGTCGCGATACTTTTTCAGGTGCGTCTCGGTGCGGCGATTCTGTTTGCCCGACGACAATTCTTTCTGAACGGCCTCCCAGCGGGGCGGGATCCGATCCGACGACAACATTGCAAAGCCGATGGCCCCGAGCGCGTACACGTCCCAGCGTTTGTCGGCTTGATCGTGGCCGACGTCGGCTTGGTCCGGGGGCATGTACCCTTCGGTGCCGAGTGAGGCGGTATCTTCCTCGAGTAATCGCGATTGCCCGAAGTCCGTGATGAGCGGATGGCCTTGCTCGTTGATGAGCACATTCCCCGGCTTCAAATCGCAATGGACGAGCGCCGTTCGCGGGCGATTGTGCGCGTACGACATCGCTTCGGTGAGTTTCGTGAAGATGCGGATCGCGTCTTTCGTCGGCAGTGGTGCCGGATTGTCGAGGACATCTTTCAGCGATTTCTCGACGTAATTCATCACGTAATACGGCCATTCCGAATCGCTGGCGCAAATCGCCAGGAGTTGCACGAAGCCATTCTCGCTGGTGAGTTCTTGCAGATGCTTGATTTCATCGGCGAGGTTGCGCTTGTCCCGCCGGGGGAAAAACTTGATCGCAACCCGTTGATCGGGCGACGCATCGGGCGACGCCAACCAGACCGAACCGAACGTCCCGGCCTTCAGCGGCTCGAGGAGTTTGTAACCGGGCGACGGGTGCTGCCAGCCGGCTTTCGGGCCGAAATCGGCGTTAGCCTCGATGTGCTTTTCGATTTCCGCTTGAATGCGCCGCCCCGATTGCAGCCTTGCGCTCGAGTACGAACCGGACCGCCAGAAATCCGACGGCATACCCGTCGCCTGAGAGAGTTCCTTCGATTGCGCCGTGCTATCGTAGGCCCCTTCGGGTATCTTCGGGCCGAATGCCATCGACGCTTGTTCCGAAGCCGAACGACGGGCAGACGAATCGGACGACGGATCCTTTGCGGAAGTTGACATATTGCAACCCGATTCGAGAGTGGGCCAGTCCTTGGCACAATATGATACTGAGGCCAGAAAACTGATAGTGGTATCGTAATGAGTTGTTCGCAAGCGGCAAGGTGAATGCGAGCGAACGTGCCAGAGTCGTACGCACGCTGCAAAAGTTTAGGAAACGAAACGATCGGAGTTGCGTCCGAGATTTCGGCCTTGCGTTCGGTCACTTGGTTCGGGTGGCGGCATCGATGGCGGTTCGCCAGTTGCGATAGGCGGTGGCGGTTTCTTTGGCCGTCGCTTTCGGCTTCAGTTGCGAGACGTCGGTATCGAGGTAAATGGCCTTGTGCCGGGCGGGGTCGAAGTTCGGGTTGATGCGATTGTCTTGTGCGCCCACTTCCACTCGCCACGCCGCGAGCCGTTTCTGGAGTTCTGCCGCACGCTCGGGGAACTTGCTCGCAATATCTGTCGTTTCTCCGGGGTCTTTCGCCAAGTCGAAGAGTTCGGTGCGGTTGTCTTCGTAGTGTTCGATCATTTTCCAATTGCCATCGCGAATGGCTCCGGCGGGGCGGCTGCCTTGGTTCGTGTAGTGCGGCACGTGCCAAAACAGCGGTCGCGATTTTGCCACTTCTCCTCGCAACAGATTCCCGAGCGGCACGCCATCGAATGCGGTGTCGGTTTTTACGCCAGCGGCTTCAACGAATGTCGGCGTCCAATCGGTGCTGATGACGCCAGAGGAAAGGCAGACCGTCACAGACTCACCCGCTTCAACGAATGTCGGCGTCCAATCGGTGCTGATGACGGGGGTATGACACTCGGCACCGGCAATGATGGTGCCAGGCCAGCGCACGATCAGCGGCACGCGGATACCGCCTTCGTACAGAAAGCCCTTGCCCGCGCGGTACGGGGTGTTGTGCGTGGGCGGATCGTCTTTGAGTTCCGGAACGTGTAGCCCGCCATTGTCCGATGTGAAGACGACGATCGTCTTCTCGCGAAGCTGCAAGTCGTCGAGCGATTTCAGTAACTGGCCGACGCTCTCATCCATTTCGTGCATCATCGCGGCGTAGGTCGGGTGAAACGAGTCGCGATATTTCGCGATGAGTTCCGCCCTCGCACCGAGGGGAATGTGCGGTGTGTTGTGGCAAAGGTACAGGAAGAATGGCCGATCTCGATTCGCGGTGACGAACGCGATCGCCTTGCGGGTGAGGTCCGATTCGCCTTTCCCGCCTTCGGTCGCACTCGGTGGCGTGTTGGCATTGCCCGCGTAAACCACGTCGAAGCCGCGTTTGTCGGGCGAGAATTTCCCACCGCCACCGAGGTGCCATTTGCCGATACTCGCCGTTGCATAGCCCGCCGCTTTCAGCGAATCGGCGAGCGTGGTTTCGCTCAGCGGCAACTGCGGCACGATCGTCGGGTGGAGCAATTTCTGCGAAGTCGCATCGCCGCGACCGGGCAGGAACGTCGTGAGGTGCAAGCGAGTGGGCGATTTCCCCGTGAGAATAGCGGCCCGCGTCGGCGAGCACACGGGGCAGGCCGCATACGCGGAGGTAAACCGCATCCCGTCTTTTGCCAGCCGGTCGAGATTCGGCGTGCGATGTTCCTTCCGACCGTAACAGCCGAGGTCGTTGACCCCGAGGTCGTCGGCGAGAATGAACACGATATTCGGCGGGGCCGCATGTACGGCAAAACCGGCGAGCGCAACGACCAAGGCCAACGCGATGCGGAACATGATGATCCTTCGGTTACTTTTCCGTATCGAACCGCCGCAGGTACAGCGTCGTGCGTTTTTCATCGAGAGCGACGAACAGTTTCGCATCGGGAATCAGGAACAGATGATCGGCATAATCCAGTCGCATCGGTTTCGCAGTATACAGGCCCGATTCGAGCGGTAACTTCGGTATCGTTAGAAGTGGCAAATCTTGGCCGACGATGTGGATCGTCAGTTGCGATAAGGAATCGAAGACGTTTCCGGGAACGCGGCTGAACGTTGCGCGAAAGGCGAGGGGACCGTGCAATGCGGGCCACCACTTTTCTCGTGGAAGTAATTCTCGCTTACCTTCGACGCGGTTGCCGGGGAAAGTCACCGCGCCCTCGTATCCATAAAGTTGGCGGGCGTCGGGTGCGGGGTAGAGATCGCGTTTGATGTTGGTAACTGTGGCTTGCGTCCCCGCAATGGAAATGATCGCACCTCCAAAACCCAATCGAGAAAAGACGAACATTCGCCCATTCGCGGCGGACCTGCCGCGTGTTCGAAACGGAATTCCCGTTATCTCGTTTGTGGCGATGGCGTATCGCTCGGCCGTCATGGGGTCGTAAAATTGAATGGAGTCCTTCGTCGGATTATCCAATACCACCAACAATGGCCCGGCGGATGCCGAACCCATCGCGATCGAGTTCACGGTGCTCGCCGTGACGAACGGGCCATCGTGTTCCTTTTTCAGAGCCATCAGGTCGTATCGTTCCATCCGCTTCGCGTCGGGATAAACCACGACGGCGTGGGTCGCGTTCGCGGCGACCAGTGCATTCGCGTTTGCGAGCGGGAACTGTTTGACGATCTTCGCTTCCTGTGCGTCGAAGATCGCCAGTTGGAGATCGCCCGGCTGCAGGAAGATTAAGAATCGACCGCCGCCACCGGCGACGACTTCTTTTGCGGGACTAGTGAGCTGGATTTCCCCTGCATCGTCCGCGAGCTGCACAGGCCGAATCGCGGCTACCTTCACTGGCACGAAAACGAACGGCTTCTCCCGCGGCATCACCGGGTTGAAGGGATCCAGCATTGCAGCGGGATTGAACGGATCCATATTTGGAATCGCGATCGCGACCTGAGCTGGCGGGAACGGCGCGAAGGCAACGGGGTTTGCAGGGGTAGCTTGCTGAAACCCCGCGTAGATCACGTAGCCGATCACGCTGATTCCAACGATGAACGCCACCGCGATCCCACCGAGGACTAATGCGGCCATGCCGACTTTCGCCTTCGGGCGCGCTTCTCTCTCGTCATCGTCGTCATCATCGTCGCGGGCACGACGGACTTTGCGTTTTGGTTCGATGCTAGCAGTATTCCGCCGTCGCCGTCGGAGCGGGATATCCTCTTCGGCTTGCGGCGTTTCCACAACAGCAGGGATCGGCGGCACATCTTCCTTCGGCGTCTCGGCTATCGCACTCGGCTCGTCTTCGATCGTGAGGTACTGTGCCGGTTCCTCGGAATGCGTCGTCAGTGGCTTCGCCACAATCGGCGGCGCAAGCGGCTCGATGGTGACGAGTGGCTCGAGTTCTCCGGCGTTGGGCGCGGTAAAGATCACGTTGCACTTCCCGCAACGGAGCCGCTTTCCGAGTTGCATGTCGGACAGGCGAAAGCTGCCGTTGCAATTCGGGCAGCGAAAATCGTGAACGGCCATTACGACAAACTCCCAGGGATAAACGGCACACCGTGTCAATTCTTGTCTGATTCTGGTAGCAGCAGGCCTTCGCTTCGGATAGTGTGCGCTTTCTTTATTCTATAACGGCATCGCGAATCAATCGGGTATTCCTCGCTTGCGCGTCGGGCTAACAATCCGATCATGTTAGTAGAGTCAACCGATTCACTGAGCCGTGGCTCAGATCGGGAGAGCCATGGAAGCCCGCCCTCCGTTGATGCTTCGCGCGTAACCACTAGCGGAGCCGGCAGAAGAGGAAGCGTCGGTCGTTGTCGTGGAAAGTTCCTCGCCGTGAGGGGAGGCCCCGTCGGTGTGATCTTTGACATCGCGAGCGAAAAAGCGGCTTCACTGACGGCTCGCGGAGAGGCTACGTACCGAGCCAAGAATCGCGACGCAAATCCAGCCGGAGAAACTACTTAGGCTCACCTAACGTTCCTGGGGCGGCCTCTGGCTCAGCCGCGGACCAAGAGGAACGCCACCACGAGGAAGACGAGCAGCCAGAACACGACGCCGATGACCTCCGCGGTCCCGTCCTCGCATCGCACCCGACCGAGCGTGAGGGCGTACACGACGGCCCGGCCGGTCGCCTGGGGGACGGTGTAGATCAGCACCTCGAAGACCAGTTCCAGCACCCCGCACCTCCGCCTCCGCCGCCGAACGACCCAGCTCAGCAGCCGGGGCCGCTAAGGGGACTGTGAATCCCAGAAAGCCTACATGCGGCCCCGGTCTGCTGCAGCGTCTGGGGCGGCTTGCCTCCGCGACTGGACCCGGAGCATCTGCGACGCGCCTTCCCGAGAGCGCACCCTTCCGGCGGGGCGCGCCCCCAGCGCCGCCACGATCAGCATGAATTCGTTGACATTCTCCGCGGTCAGGAGACCGACCAGCGCGTCGCGGTGCATCACGGTGGCGGTCGTGCAGCATTCCGCCGCGAGCAGGCGAGCGAGGGCGGCGTCCAACATTTCGTTCGCTTCCAACGCGAGAAAATCCTTGCGCATGACCTCTCTCACCAGGGTGTCCGGCCCGCGTTGTTGCAGCGCGACCATCAGTTCGCGGCTGGGAAGAATGCCCAGGACGCGCGAATCTTCCACCACCGGGAAATCTTGTTGCGGGGTCGCCAGGATCAGTTCGATGGCCCATTGCAGGGAATCGCCCGGCCGGAGCGTGAGAAACTCGGTCATCATGGCCTGTCTCACGGGGATGCCTCCCAGCGCGGCCTTCATGGTCGCCATGCCCGCTTCCTGCGCCGCACCGATCCACACGAAGAAGGCGATGAACAGCAGGAACGGATTGAAGAAAAAACCCAAGAGGGCGAAGACCAGGGCCATCGCTTGACCGATGGTCGCGGCGATCTGCGTGGCGCGGACGTATTCGAGCCGCATCGCCAAGAGTGCCCGCAGGACTCGCCCGCCGTCCATGGGAAAAGCGGGGAGCATGTTGAACACCACCAAGCTCACGTTGACCACCAGCAGTCTTTCCAAGAACGGGCCGCTCGTCACGGTGAGCTCTTCGAGCGGCGCGAATGCGGCCGTAAATTGGAGCCAGGCGAAGAGGACCGCCGCGATGACCACGTTGACGGCCGGTCCGGCCAGGGCCACCCACAGTTCCTGCAACGGGTCTTCGGGCATGCGCTCCAGGCGTGCCACCCCGCCGATTGGCAAGAGGGTGATGTCGCGCGTCTTGATGCCGTAGCGGGCCGCCATCAGCGCGTGCCCGAACTCGTGCAGCACCACGCAGCCGAACAGGGCGAGGACGAAGCCCACCCCTTCCAGCGTTCTTTCCAAACTGTGGCCGGCCGACCAATGGCTGTATACGACGAACGCGATCAGGATCAGGAAGGTGGCGTGCATATAGACGCCGATGCCGCGGATCTCACCCAGTTTCCAAGACCATCGCATGCCGTTGCCCTCGGTTACCTCGGTTCGGCCGCACCCGGATGGGGGCGAGGAACCCCACTCATTATTTAGGCGCGCCGTCGCCGCCGCGGAACTCCGGCACGTCGCGGGACGCCTCGTTGGTCTGGTTGGCCTCGATCATGGCGTTGCGCAGCTGTTCGGTCAGGCTGGCGAGGTTGCCAGGCGAGTGCGGGATCAGGATCGTGTTCGACCGCGACGAGGCCCCGATGTCCTTCAGCGTGTCGAAGTACTGGGTCATCAGGACGAGGTTCATCACGTCTTTCGCCGTCGTGCCCGGCACCGACTTGCGGAACTCGTCCACCGAATCCCGCAGCCCCTCGACGATGGCCTTCCGCTGCTCGGCGATGCCCTTGCCCTGCAAGGCCTTGCTCTGGGCATCGCCTTCGGCCGCCTTGACCTTGAGGATTCGATCCGCTTCGCCCTTCTCGGTCGCCGCCACCCGCATCCGCTGCGCGGCGTTGATCTCGTTCATCGACTCCTTCACCTTCGCATCCGGGTCGATGTCGGTGACGAGCGCCTTGAGAATTCCGTACCCGAAGCCTTCCATGACCTGGGAGAGTTGGGCTTTGACGATGTCGGCGATGTCGTCTTTCTTCTCGAAAACGTCGTCGAGCTTGATCTTGGGCACCTGGGCCCGCACCACGTCGAAGACGTACGAGGTGATCTGCCTGCGCGCGTCGTCGAGCTTGTAGAACGCGTCGTAGACCTTCTCCGGCAGGACGTAGAACTGTACGGCGACGACCATGTGGACGAACACGTTGTCCTCCGTCTTGGTCTCGATTTTGACGTCCAGTTGCTGGACCCGAAGGTTGACGCGTCCCGCCACCCTGTCGATGAAGGGAATCTTGAGGTTGAGGCCCGGCCCGGCTTCCCGAACGAATTTTCCGAGCCGCTGGACGATGGCAACCGTGCGTTGCTCCACCGTGAAGAACGTGAGCATCAGCGCGACGATCACGGCGATCGCAGCGATCCCCAGCGGGACCGCCGCGTTGTAGAGTGTGGAGTCATTCATCGTCAAGTTCACCTGTGGAAAAGTGCTGTCGGTCAGAGATTGCCCTCGGCCCAACGCATCGCAGCCGGGCCAGCGCCAGCCGCCGATTTCGGGCCTGTGACATGGCACTGTCACGAATCGGACTGCCGAACAGGGATTCTCCGGCGCATTGGGCGGGGAGTTTCACGGCTTCGACGCATAGCGTATGCCTTTCACGCGCCGATTCTAGAGTTTGTCCGAGAAAAGGCACGCCGCCAATATGGTGATATGCGGCTTATTGGCCGGTTTGCGCCGACCAATATGGAGAAGATGTGGCACCTCCGCAGAGCGAAAGCCCGCCGCCGCCGAACGACTAAGCTCACCTGCCCGGCGGGCGCGGGGAGCTACGAACCTGGGAAAGCCTACATGCCCGCCTGGTCAGGTGCAGCGTTTGGTTAGGCGGGCGTGCTCTTGCCAGACCGCCTCCAGAGAACCACCCACCAAACCAACCCACCCCAGAACAACAGCATGCTGAGTATCCCTAACCACGACTTGGCGTCCGAGTGCCAATCGCTGATGACGGTTCCCACGAGCATCCCTATGCCGCCGTACACCAACGCCACGGATGGGTGGAACCGCTGGCCCAGGAGGGTCATGCTCCCGGCCGGCGTGGCATGGATGTCCACGCCCGGTGATTCGACGCCGCCCTTGCTCATTGAACACCTCCTCCTTCGCCTAACGACCAAGCTCAGCGGCGGCGGGAGGAGCCTACCGAGCCACAGAAAAAACCTATGACCCGCCGTCCGCTGCAGCGCCTGGTTAGCCGCTGCGCGGGGGAGGCCCCCGCCCCACAGTGACAGGAACTTTTTGTATCTTATACATAGCGTATCGCGCGATGCTCGATAGGTAAGTGGTGA
>JAYWCL010000257.1:0-1697 GCA_043780595.1 Limnoglobus sp. | reverse complement strand
GAACGGCCCGATGCTGGTGAGAGATCGCATTCTCGGTACTTTCGTTGGCTTGCTGTTCGCGGCGATCCCTGCGCGTGCGGCGGTCGATTTTTCGCGCGATATTCTGCCGATCCTTTCGGACAATTGCTACCACTGCCACGGGCCGGATGAAGCCGCACGCAAGGCAGGTTTGCGCCTCGATACGAAGGATACTCCACGACAACTGGAAGTTCCATCCCAATAAGAATTGCAAAGCCACGTTACCGGGGGGAATGGGTCGTTCAAAGGGACGAACCTCGGCTCACTCGTTGCCATCACCGTACGAACTCAGATAAAGCCGAATTTATCGAGTCTTCATGCGAACTTCCGCCCGTTCCGTTAGACTGCTCCACGTGGTCGAGCGAAACGGGACATTCCCGCGACGACGGCCACGGGTGTTTACAGGAGTTTTCGATGCGTGCAATGCTGACAATCTGCCTCGGTGCGATGGCCTTCTGTGCCAGTGGCGTTCGAGCTGCGGAAGAACCGATCGCCCTCGACAAGCTGCCCAAAGCGGTGCTGGAAACCGTCAAGAAGCGGTTCCCGAAGGCGGAACTGGTCGAAGCGGCGAAGGAAACCGACGGCGACAAGGTCGAGTTTGAAGTGACGCTCAAGGACGGCGACACGAAGTACGACGTGATGCTGACCCCAGACGGCAAGATCACGCTGATCGAGAAAGTGATTACCGCGAAAGACCTGCCGAAGGTTGTGGCGGAAGCCCTGGAAGAAAAGTACCCGAAGGCGACGTACAAGGTTTACGAAGAGATGACGAAAGTGACCGACGGCAAAGAAGCGATCGCGTACTACGAAGTGCTGATCGTCACCGGCGATAAGAAGACGCTCGAAGTCGAAGTGTCGCCAGAAGGCAAAATCCTGAAGACCGAAGAAAAGAAGGAAGAGAAGAAGGCCGACAAGAAGTAGACGACTCTTAAGTGGCCCAGGGGTACGACGAAACGTCTAACCCTGGGCTAGATGATGGAACCCCGTTGGGCAACGCCGTGAAGGATTTCATTTTAACGTTTTTGTTTCCGTGCATTCCGTGTTTTCCGTGGTTAAATCCGGTCTTTTCTGCGTTCGGTTTTAAGAATGAAAGAGAACCACGGAATACACGGAAAACACGGAATCAGAAAAAAAGGTGTATTCCGGCTCCTGGCACGATCATTTGTTACAGAAACCTCAAATTGCAAGCGAAATAATCCTTCACGGCGTTGCCCGTTGGGGTAAGTCGAAAGAAATCTTGCGATCTATCTCCTTACGCCGCGCGGGTTTGACGCGCGGCGGCCATTTTAGCTGTTGCCGACTCGCGGTCTGACACTAAGATTCACCCACCTAAGGAAGGGACAACTGGCACGGATGCCCTTATTTCCCCGTCCGCATCGCGGTGTCTCATGCCGGATGCTCCATCGGTTCCTCCGCCTGCTGCCGATCTTCGCGACCATCTCGCTTTGGCACTCATTCCGGGTCTCGGGCCGAAATTAACCGCCGCATTGATGTTGCATTTCGGTACGGCTGCTGCCGCACGGCGCGCCACTGTCAACGAGTTACTTCGCATCCCGCTGATCGGCGACAAACTCGCGCATTCGTTCGTGCAGTCGTTGCGCAACGTCGATGTCGAAGCCGAAGAACGCTTGCTGATCGCGCACAATGTTCGCGCCGCGATCCTTGGCCGCGACGATTAC
>JAYWCL010000256.1:0-18880 GCA_043780595.1 Limnoglobus sp. | reverse complement strand
TATAGCTTGCGGTTCACCATCAACACGGAGCTTTCCCAATGGCCGCACGAACGTTTACGACCCACAACGACATGCCTGCGGATCGCCGCGCTTCGGTTGTGGCACTCGTCAATAAACAATTGCTCGATCTGATCGACTTGTACACGCAGACGAAGTACGCTCACTGGAACGTGAAAGGCCCGCATTTCATCGGGCTGCACTTGTTATTCGATAAACTCGCGGAGGAAGTCGAAGAAGCGATCGACGAAGTCGCCGAACGCGCGACGGCACTCGGCGGGGTGGCGCTTGGCACCGCACGGCACACTGCGGCGCAGTCGCGGTTGGCGGAATTTCCTGCCGATACGTTCGATGGCGTCGCCGTCGTGGCCGCACTCGTCGAACGATATGCCGCCGTCGGTAAAACGACCCGTGCCGCCATCGACGAAGCCACGAAGCTCGAAGATGCCGACACCGCCGATATGTTCACAGGTGTGTCGCGCGATCTGGATAAATCGACGTGGTTCCTCGAAGCCCACCTTCAGAAATAAACATCGTGCCGAACGACACTCCACTACCGACGCCGAGTACCCGCAGTCGCCTGCCCCTCTGGGGTGGGCTGTTGGTACTCTTCTTGCTCGTCCCCGCGATCGGCGTGCCGATTCTGCTGTCGCTGTTCGCCGAACCTGCGTTCCAATCGTTCGACGAACTCAACCCCGCCGACATTCGCTCGATGGAATTTTTCGTCCTCAACCGCCCGGATCGCGGGCCGGACATCGGTAAGATTCGCATTTTGTTCCCGATAGCCGAAGCCGATCATCCGCTGTTGCTGGCGCATTTTTTGAATGCGAAACGGGTCGATTCCCTGCCGCCAAAAGTTTGGCTCGGGCGGCTCGTCGTCAAGCTCGCCAACGGCAAGAAACAGGACGTACAACTCTACCGCGTCGGCGACGAAAACGATGCCAAGAACAAAGTGAAATTGCTCTTCAAGATCGGCCCGTATCAGTACGAAGCCGGCGCGGCCGACCCACTGACGAAACAACTCGACGAGTGCGTGGCGAAGGGTTGAACGACGAACGACGAGCCACCGGGTTCATCCCGGTGGGAGTCTTCCACCGACTCGAACGTACGTTTTGCACGCGGGAACTGCCCCACCGGGACAAGCCCGGTGGCTCGTATATGCTCGTGTTCGCGCAAGTCGCCGCAGGTTTTTGCGTCTCGTTTCCAATACCTTGCTCGTTCCGAAATAAATTGCAATCCGCGCGAACCTTCTGCGAACCTGCCCCGTCAGATAGGAACGATTACGAGAATTGCAGGAAATGTCGTTCCGGTTTCGGCGAAGAACGAGTAACATCACTCGTTCTGACTTCGACCGTGCCAACGAAAGACGCTCTCGGAACGTCTGAATGATGTCGGCTCCTTACCCTTACGTTTCTGAATCGAGTTCACCTGCGAGCGACCACATCGGTCACTCGCGAATCGTCTCCACTGGAGGTGTGTGATGAAAGCCATGACCCTGCGAAACCGAATGCTTACGACCCTGACGGCTGGCAACGTAACGTTGTCGACCTCGGCGGGCCGCATCGGTACGCGGTCCATGGCGGACGTCATGCCTTTGGCGGAATCTCCCTTCCAGGGGCCACTCTCAGTGCCCCGACTTCCGAGCCTGAAACAGGTCGGATTGCAGCAGGAGGTTACAACCATGCGGTATGAACCGAACGCTGTGGTCCCGACCGGTCGGGTCGGAAGTGTCTCTGGCAACCCCGCTCGTCGCGCTCTGCGTAACAGTTATCGAAGTGCCAACTGGCATAGCGATGACCGTCACCAGGCGAGCCAGGCCTGTCAATCGTGGTCCATACGTTCCTTTGCCCGACTCGGTAGCGACTGCCAATCGCCCGACCGGAATATGAGAACCGCGGACAGAAATCCGAATGCGTGTTCCGACACGACTTCGGCACGAACGACAAGCCCGGCAACGACAGCCGCAAAGTGAGGTCCGACACGGCCCAGTAATGCCATTGCATCGGTTTGATTTCCACGCCTCCCGGCCTCCGGTGGGCAGACATTCGACCGAGCGATGGCGCAACTAGCCGTGTCACGACCGAGCCAGAGCTTTTAACAAAAACGATTTTTCAACTGCCGGAATGGCGTTGTTTGAACCACGGGTAGCCGCACGCGGTCCTGCGTTTCCTTTTCGGAACGTAGCCCCAAGTCGGTTGCTGTCTCGCTGCGATCCGGGAGCGGACGGGCACACTTCTGCCCAGTCGATCCTTCGTAGCGAAGCGGATTCCCCCACGTTCGACGACACCTGACGGCCACAACCGGACCCGTTGCGGATTGATTTCCGCTCGGCCTGCCTAGCTTCGGCACTCCCCACTTACGATCCGGGGACGGCCACTACGCACGCACCGAAACGGGTCCGGTTCCGCACCGAAACAGGATCGGAACGGATTTCAAAATGAGCTGGACTGAAGTCGAGATACTGGTGGACAAGGCCAAGGTGGGCGACCGCGATGCGTACGGGGAACTCGTGATTCGCTTCCAAAACAGCGTTTTCGCGATGGCACTCGCTCGAGTTCGCGACCCCCTCGAGGCGCAAGAACTGGCGCAAGAAGTCTTCATTCACGCGATGCGGAAGATTCCGCAACTGCGCGATGCACGGTGTTTCGCCGGCTGGTTGCGGCGGATCACGGCGCGGATGGCGATCAATCGGCTCACCCGCAAGGGTCCGATCTTCGGCACCGAGCCGGAATTCCTCGATGCGGTGCCCGGCGATGGGAAGGCACCCGACGAGCAACTCGAATTGGCGGAAGCCAAGGCCGGGTTGCACGTGGGGTTGAACGAACTGAAGCCGTTGGACCGCGAAACGCTCGAGGCGTTCTACCTGCGTGGCCGCAGCCTGAAGCAAATGAGCCGCGAGTTCGAGACCCCGATCGGCACGATCAAGCGTCGCTTGCACGTAGCCCGATTGCGGCTGAAGGACGTGCTCGAAGGGCAAGAGTCCGACACGATCCCGAGCGAACTCGACGGCAAGCGAACGAAGCGAAAGGAACGGCTGGCGATGTCCGCCGTGTAATTTCCGCGAATGAATACCCCCAACTGAACCCCAGCGAGCCACGCTCGACTGGGGTTTTCTTGTTTTGTCATACTTCTCGCGGTCGTGGATTCACTGTCGCAATACTCTGCCGTTTTACCCACACCATGGCTGCCGTTCCCACTCCCCGCTTCGTCGAACCGGACATGCAGAATTGCCGGAAATAGTTGCCCCAACCCATCAGAATCGGATTGAGCCGGTTCACCACTTCCGCTTCGCTCCGCGACAGACCGCGGCACGGTTCCAATCGCGGCGATTTTGGGTAGCGGCGAATGATTCCACCACTTACCCACCCACCCATCCGTGGAGTCACGCCGAATTTCGGAATCAACCTAACACACCAACGACTTACGTCCGATTTCGATCGTTTGGAACCACGCGGGAACCAAAGTTTCGGTGGTTTTTTTTCGGCAAAATGCGACCTGGATTTGAACCATGCCCGTTTTATGTTCCGGAATTACCCTCGACACTTCGCGACTGCATATCGCGACCAACGCCATCACCGACTTCATGTTTCAATTGGCCGCGAACGGCCTCACTTCGTGACGCGCGGGGAGGACGATCCGCACGCGGAAGATGTTCGTGGGCGACATGACGAATCCAAAGTAGGAATTTGCTGATGTTAGGAAGAGACATCTTACTTCGAGTGAGCTTGGCATCCACGTGGGTGCCGCTATTTGCTCGCTTGCGTCGCCCCGGTTTTGTGCGCCTTGCCTTCCGGCGCGGGTTTTTCTATCTTTCTCTGTTCTGGCAGGCTTGTTTGCCAATATACTCTGACCCCCGGTTTTCGTTATGTCGATGGATAAAAGCCTGAAGCGCAAGGGCGGAATGACCCGGACGCGCTGCGTGATGAAGCGATCCGAGCGGATCATCAAGATGATCGAAGACGGCAAGTGGAAGGACGACCAAAGCCCTTACAACCTGCCGAAGACGCGCGTCCTGAAGGTTGCGCTGAAGAAGAAGGTCAAGAAGGAAGCCGAAGCCGAAGTGGCGGCTGACCCTAAGAAGAAGTAACGAAGGTTGCGGAAAAACGCACGCGAAATGGGGCCGAGGGGGCAACCGGTTGGCCGTTGTTCGTCGTTTCGTTTACCATCTCGGTATGAACGCAGCTTACCTCGCACTCGGCAGCAACCTCGGCGACCGTCGCGGTTACCTCGATGCTGCCATTCGTCGACTCCGTGCCGAACCCGGCCTCCGCGTCCGTGCGGTCTCGCCGTATTACGACACCACACCAATCGGGAACGCCGGGCAAGACGCCTACCTGAATGCCGTGGCGTTCGTCGAAACCGACAAATCGCCGCAATCGTTGTTGCGAACGCTGTTGGAAATCGAACATCGCTTCGGTCGCAGACGGGCACAGGGTACGCCGTCATCATCCACGCGCGATCCCTCCGCCACCTACGATTCGCGAACGCTCGACCTCGACCTTTTACTTTACGGCGATCAAGTTTGGGATTCGCCCGAACTGACGATCCCGCACCCGCGACTCCACGAACGCTCGTTCGTGCTCATCCCACTCGTCGATATCAACCCGAACATCGTTCACCCCGTGTTGCGTCGGACCGTTCAAGACCTGCTGGCGGATCGCCCGCAAGCGGACCGCGATTCCGTGCGCCGGCCGGCACCCGTCGCCATCGACGATCGCCGCATGTTCGAGGGCGTTCGCGTTCTCGTCACCGGTTCGACGAGTGGCATCGGGCATGCGATTGCCGAGGGGTTCGCTTCGCACGGCGCGAACGTCATCGTTCACGGGTATCGTTCCCGCGAGAATGCGGAGACCGTTGCGGAACAGTTGCGGGTTTACGGTGGCGATTGTCGCTACGTGTTGGCGGACTTACGCGACCCCGCCGAATGCGACCGTCTCGCGAAGGAAGCGTGGGATGTCCTCGGCGACGGCCTCGGCGTGCTCGTTTGCAATGCGGGGGCCGACACCCTCACCGGCGATGCGGCGAAGTGGTCGTTCGACCAGAAGCTCGATGCGCTGTTGAACGTCGACCTCAAAGCGACGATGCGGTTGTCGCGGCTCGTCGGCGAGCGGATGAAACTCTGCGGGCACGGCGTCATTCTCACCGTCGGCTGGGATCAAGCGGAAACGGGGATGGACGGCGACAGCGGGCAGCTTTTCGGAGCGGTGAAGGGCGCGGTGATGTGCTTCACCCGCAGCCTCGCCGTCAGCCTCGCACCGGAAGTGCGCGTGAACTGCCTCGCACCCGGCTGGGTCCGCACCGCCTGGGGTGAAACGGCCTCCGCAGCGTGGCAGGATCGCGTTCGCGGCGAGACCCCGCAGAAGATTTGGGGACTCCCCGACGACCTCGCCGCCGCCGCCGTCTGGCTCGCCTCGCCCGCATCGAAGTTCATCACGGGGCAGACGATCCGCGTCAACGGCGGTGCCGTGCGTTAATTCTGGAGGCGTATCGTGGCGAAAGCGGTCGTGCTGTTTAGCGGTGGCCTCGATAGTTCGACGACGCTCGCCTGGGCGATCGAGCAGGGCTTTACGGCGTACGCGCTCAGCGTCGATTACGGCCAACGGCACAAAGTCGAACTCGCATTTGCCGCGAAGTTCGCGAAATCCCACGCAGTCGCGGAGCATCGCACGGTGTCTTTGGATTTGCGCGCGATCGGCGGTTCCGCACTCACTTCCGACATCGATGTGCCGAAGAATCGCACCGGCGACGGCATACCGATCACCTACGTGCCCGCACGCAACACGATCTTGCTCGGGCTGGCGCTCGGCTACGCGGAGACCGTCGGGGCGTTCGACTTGTTCATCGGCGCGAACGTCCTCGATTACTCCGGCTACCCCGATTGTCGCCCGGAGTTCCTGACGGCATTCGAGAATCTCGCCAACTTGGCCACGAAAGCGGGTGTCGAAGGCACGGGGCAATTTCGCGTTCACGCACCGCTGTTACACAAAACGAAAGCCGAGATTATTCGCGAAGGGATCCGCTTAGGCATCGATTACGCCGACACGCTGAGTTGCTACGACCCCGACGAGCGCGGCCGCGCTTGCGGTGAGTGCGATTCGTGTATCCTGCGCAAAAAAGGCTTCGCCGAAGCCGGCGTAAGCGACCCGACGCGGTATCGGTAGTTCACGACGCACCCACCCGATCCAACGTGCGCATTCGATAAGCCGCCGAACCATCGGTACGCATTAGCCACGCTCGCACCCCCGGAAAGCGTTCCAAGAGTCGCCTGGTGGCCGTGTAGTCGTCTGCGTCAATCTCGACTCTCCCGTGTCGAAGGCGACTGCGACGTACTTGCCTTCGTCTTCTGGGCGCACCGTCGGGCGCACGTACCGATCGTACGCGACCTGTGCGAGTCGCTCTTCTTCCGCAAGTCGGTCGTCTGCGTCAGTTGCATTCATCGAGGAAACCTTGGCGCGATAGGAGAAGCGGGTTGCTGGATTGTCATCCGTTCTCATCGTCCTGTCAACGGATTTTCAGGCAAGCGAGTGGGCGAGTGGGCATCTGCGCTAACCATCAATACGAGCCACCGGGTTCATCCCGGTGGGGAAGTCACTCCCGCCGGGACAAGCCCGGCGGCTCGTTAGTCGTTGCTCGCTTACGCGAATTCGGCGATGAAGCTCGCGGAGGCTTCGATCATCAGGTCGCGTGTGAGATGCACGTGTTGGCGGCGGTAGCGGCAGATCGACTGCACGGTCTCCAACAAGTCGCGGCAGTCGCTGGCACGGGGCGAGCGACCGCGATTGTAGTAGCGCTCGTAGACGTAATCGACGGCGGACGCATCGAAGTTCATCCCGAGCTTCTTGCAGACGTTCGAGAAAATCTTGTCGTACACTTCGCGCGTCGGTGCGAGGATCGCGACCTTGTGGCGAATCCGCCGCAGGAACGCATCGTCGACCAGTTCCTTCGGGTCCAAGTTCGTGCTGAAGATAATCAGTTGCTCGAACGGCACCTGAAACTTCTTGCCGCTCGACACGGTGAGGAAGTCGTGGCGATCTTCGAGAGGGAGAATCCAGCGGTTGAGCAATTCTTTCGGGCTGCACAACTGGCGGCCGAAGTCGTCGATGAGGAAGACGCCGCCGTTCGCTTTGAAGTGAATCGGGGCCTGATAGAAGTTGGCCTCGGCGTTGTAGCGCAAATCGAGCATCGGCAGATCGAGTTCGCCGCCGGTGACGATCACGGGCCGACGGATTCGCACCCAACGCAAGTCGGTCGCGCCCGTGTTCAACAATCGCCGGACGACGGCATCGGCTTCGTCGCCGAACTCGGTCGGCGTGTCGTCGGTCGTGTGCAACGAGGGATCGTAAACGGTGACGATGTTGCCATCGGCGATGAAGGCGTGCGGCACGTAGATCGAGCCACCCGCGGTGTTCATGAACTCGCCGATGGCGCGCGCCATGGCCGTTTTGCCGTTACCGGGCGGGCCGTAAATGAACACCGAACGCCCGCTGATGATCGCCGGGCCGATCGCGTTGAACATGTCCTCTTTGAGCACCAAGTGCCCGAACGGCAGACGCAACGCTTCGGGGTAGCATTGCAACCCCGTCACCGATTGGCGGTAGCATTGTTCGACGTAATCTTCGAGCGGCACGGGGGCTGGCCCGATGTACGCGCATTGCTCCATCGCGTCGACGGCGCGTTTGCGGCCGAACTCGGTGAGGCTGAAGCGGTAGCTAACTTCGCCGACGAGGTCGCCGCCGTCGATCTGGATGCACTTTTCGTCTTTGAGATAGCGCAACGGCTGCTGAATGATCTTGAACGGCAAACAGAGAAACTGGCCGAGGTCGCGACCGACCATCGGGCCACGCGCGTAGATCGTCCGCAGGATCATTTCGGAAAGGAACGACGCCGAGAGGCCGGATTCCTTCATCGTTTCCGGTGCGGTCGGCGCTTCGGGCGAGGGGTTCGCATCCCATTCGGCTGCGAGCGGTCGCGTCGTATTCGACATCATTACTTTCTCCACTTGGCCCGAGTGATGATGAACATCGAAACGAGACCGGTGCCGATGACGATCATGGTGATGGCGCTTTGGCTCTTGAACGCGCCGCCCCAATACTCTTTGAAGCCGATCCAATGTCGTTCCAAGGCCGACCGCGCGAACAGCGGTTCCGCCGCGCTGGCTTCGGCTGCCAAAATCGCAATCGCCAAAAGCGCGAAGGCGAACCGTCGGAGTGTGGATGTCGTCATCGAGGTTGCTCCACTTCACATATTTCCAGAACCAGAAGCCCATTCTCAAAAAACGAAGGCCGGGTGGAACGGCGAACGTTCGTTCGCGATTCCACCCGGCCGGTTGCAGTGTCTTCGGATCGATTATCGACCGCCGCCACCGCCGCCGGAACTTTGGCCGCCACCGCTTTGCTGGCCGCCGCCACCACCACCGCTGCTGCCACTGCTGCCACCAGAACCGGTGATGCCCGATTTGTACTGGCCCACCAGGCTGCGAATCGAGTTCGCCGGATACTGGGCACCGAAGCCCGGATCGGCCGCGTCGATGATCTGCGCCTCGAAGGCCATCGGGTGACCGGCCGTTTGCGCGGTCAGATATTTCAGCACCGAACTCGCACGACGCTGATCGATATCGCGACGCGAGTCGGCGAATTTCTCGGGCGAGGCCCCGTCGTAGCCGATGTCGCGCGACGCTTGCACGTAGACCTTCGCGTCGGGTGACGGACGGCGACGGACGAGGTAATCGAGCTTCTCCAGACCGGCTGGGGTCAGCTTGTCGGAACCCACTTCAAAGTGGTAGTTCCACACCGTTTGATCGAGGATCGCACCGTTCGAGGCTTGCGCCTGGAAGGGGGCGAGCGTTTCGGCCCGTGCCACGGAGCTATACCGTTCTGGCCAACTGGGGTCGACCAGATTGCGGTACCGCTCGCCGGCCGAGCCGCTGCAACCGATGGCTCCGAACCCGCTGGCGGCCACTGCCACTGCCGACGCCAACCGAATGAATCCCTTCATCGCATTCCTCCTTGAACACCGGCGAGCGTCCTGCTCGCGGTCGGGGGTTACCCCCCTGGGGTTTTGGAAAGCAGGTTGCGGTAAATCTGGATGGCCGCCGGGCCGACCAGTACCACGAACACTGCGGGGAAGATCAGCAGCACGAGCGGGAAGATCAACTTGACCGCAGTCTTGGCTGCCTTCTCTTCGGCTATTTGACGTCGCTTCGTTCGCATCGAATCCGATTGAACGCGCAACGCCTGGGCAATACTCGAACCGAACCGATCCGCTTGAATCAAAATCGCCGCCAAACTCCGGACGTCGTCGACGCCCGTTCGCACTCCGAGGTCGTGCAGCACTTCGCGCCGTGGGCGACCCATTTGCAGTTGCAGGTTCGCCAGCGATAGTTCTTCCGTAATCACCTTCGCGTGATTCTTCATTTCGTCGGTCACTTTTCGCATCGCCGCATCGAGGCCCAACCCGGACTCCACGCAGACGACGAGCAAGTCGAGCGCGTCGGGGAGCGTGAGGAAAATTTCCATCTGCCGCGAGCTACGCAAGAGCGCGAGTACGACCTGCGGTGCGTAGAATCCAATCGCCCCGAAGGCGACGATCCAGTAACCGGCACTCCGGGTGAAGCCCATCGCCGTGATGAAAAACAGCGCGGCGGGCACCAGGAATACGAGCAGACTCGCGATCCGGAGGCCCTGGTAGATGGCCGCTGCGTTCTCGCTGCGGAATCCCGCGTTAGCGAGTTTCACACGGAGAGCGTTCTTTTCGAGGTCCGATTGCGGGTCGACCGTTTGGCCGAACTTCGACAACCGTTCCTTTATCGTCTTAAATCGGTTCTGGGACTCCTTTTCATTGAGCTCCAATTCCGCTAATGATTTCGGTCGGCCGATTCGTTCGAGCCGCTCTTCGGCCTGGCTGTTCCGCTTCGAGATCGCGGACATCAGCAGGAACGTCCCCGCCACGATCGCGATGAACACGACGATCGGCATCAGGTCTTCGGCCGTCATAAACCCAAACAGTTCCACGGTGTCTCTCCCTCGGTGTCAGCTAGATGTCATTCGTATTGCAGACGATTACACTTTGATGTCGACGATTTTCTTGATCACGTACGATCCGACTATCAAGGCGACGAGCGCGCCGATCGACATCTTGATGCCGATCGTGTCGGTCCAAAGCAGCTTGATGTAGTCGGGCTTCATGAAGAGCATCAGGAAGAACAGGCCGATCGGCAGCGAGATCAGCACCACGCCGGAGAGTCGACCTTCTGCCGAGAGCGCCTTCACTTGGCCGAGAATCTTGAAGCGTTCGCGGATCACGTAGCCGATGCGGTCGAGAATTTCGGCCAAGTCACCGCCGGTTTGTCGCTGGATCGAAACGCTGGTGACGAAGAACTTCAGGTCCAAGTTCGGCACCCGTTCGGCCATGTTCATGAGCGCGTCTTCGATCGGGATGCCGAGGTTCTGTTCTTCGTAAACCCGTGCGAATTCCTTCGAGATCGGCTTCGGCATTTCTTCGGCGACCACGTGCAAGCCGGAGGCGAGCGAGTGACCGGCGCGGAGGGCACGGGCGATCAGTTCCATCGCGTCGGGCAGTTGCCCCGCGAAGGCGTTCAAGCGACTTTTCCGCTTCCACATCAGCCACAGGAACGGCAGTGAGAAGCCCATGATGAACAGCACCGGCGCGATGTACGGGCTGACCATGAACCCCAAGACCACCGCACTGAAGCCGCCGACCGCGAGGGCCGAGCCTAAGATTGCGCCGGGTTTGTAGTTCGCGTCGGCCTGCTCCAACATCTTCGTCATGTTGAAAAATTCGGGCGTCAATTTGTCAAAGACCGTTTTGCGATCGACCTGGTTGAGCGCCTGCTTCAACAGCAAGTCGGCCGAGGAATCTTTGCGATTCCCGCGTCCGACCAATTGGTCGAGTCGGTCGTTGGCGCGGTCGTCGCCGCGCCCCACGAATGCCGCCATCAGGGCCAGTGCCGCACCGACGACCAGTGCACCGACCAACAGAGAAATTACCATCGGACTCATGGGAGGATACCTAGAGCGTAAGACCGCCCGTCGGCTCGGCACGCAACACCGTGGCTGCGTTCGCCGTTCTCCATCCGTGTGTGGGCGGGCCGTTCGGCGACCGCCAACCATCCGCGCAGCGAATCCTTTGCTGCGACAAAAATCGGAACTAATCTCGCATCAGAACGCGCTCGGCGAACATGTTCGCCGGGAGCTTGACGCCCTTTTGTTCGAGCCGCTGCACGAACGACGGACGAACCCCCGTCGCCTCGAACTGACCGTATGCACGACCGTTCTGGTCGACGCCCAGTTGCTTGTAGCGGAAAATCTCTTGCATGATGATGACGTCTTGTTCCATGTTGTTCACTTCCGTGATGCTCGTGATCTTTCGCGGGCCGCCTTGCAGACGGTTGGCCTGAATGATCAAGTCCACGGCGGCGGAGATCTGCTGTCGCATCGCCTTGATCGGCAATTCGATCCCGCCCATCATAATCATCGTCTCGAGGCGGCTGAGGGCCTCGCGCGGCGTGTTCGCGTGCAGCGTCGTCATCGACCCCGCGTGACCGGTGTTCATCGCCTGGAGCATGTCGAGCGTTTCGCCCCCTCGACACTCGCCGATGATGATCCGCTCGGGCCGCATCCGCAGGGCGTTCCGCACGCAATCGCGGGTGGTGACGGCTCCTTTGCCTTCGATGTTCGGCGGTCGCGTTTCCAACCGCACGATGTGCTCTTGTTGGAGCTGCAACTCGGCCGCGTCTTCGATCGTAATCACGCGCTCGTCGTGCGGGATGAAGCTCGATAGCGTGTTCAACAGCGTCGTCTTTCCGCAACCGGTACCGCCGCTGACGACGATGTTCAGGCGGGCTTTAATGCACGCCTCGAGCAACATCGCCATCTCCGGCGTGAACGCTTTGTAGTTCAGCAAGTCTTCGAGCTTCAGCGGGTTGGCCCCGAAGCGGCGAATGCTCAGGCTGGCCCCGTCGAGTGAGATCGGCGGGATCACCGCGTTCACCCGCGAGCCATCGGGCAAGCGGGCGTCGACCATCGGGTTCGTTTCGTCGACGCGCCGCCCGACCTTCGACACGATGCGGTCGATGATCTGGAGCAAGTGGTCGTTGTCGCGAAACTGGACGTCGGTCTTTTCGAGTTTGCCGCGCCGCTCGACGTACACTTTCTTCGGCCCATTCACCAAAATATCGCTGACGGTCGGGTCTTTGAGGAGCACTTCGAGCGCACCGAACCCGAGCGTTTCGTCGAGGACTTCTTCGATCAGCTTTTCGCGTTCGATCCGGTTCAGCAGCGGGTTTTCGGTATCGCACAAGTGCTCGATGACTCGGCGAATGTCTTTCCGCATCGCGTCGCTGGACAGATCCTTCACCCGCGAGAAGTCGAGCCGCTCGACGAGTTTCGAGTGAATCTGCCGCTTGAGTTCTTCGAGATTCTTGCCGCCGCTACCGGGGCTGGTGCCGCCGAAGCTCGGGCTGGAAAGCCGCGACAGGCCCGCGAGGCCGCCCGTGCCCTGATTGCTCAGGCTGTTGAGTTTCGAGATACCTTGCTGTAACCGCGACATAGCTTATATCCTTGGTGTCAATCTCGATCATCGCTTGCCAAACAAACTCCACGGCGACTTCTTCACATCGGTGCCGGCAGCCATCGGCTTGCCGCTGAGCGACCGGGCCAGCCCGTAAATGCTCTGCTGCGCCCGGCACTTCGGGTTCGCTTTCACGAGCGGTTGCCCGGCAACTCGCGCGGCCATCACCGCTTTCGAGTCGTTCGGGATCTGCCAGTAGAACTCCTTGCCGATGACTTCTTGGGCCTTCATGAGGCTGATGCCTTCTTCGATCGCTTCCGAACCGACGCGGTTGACCACGACCTTGACGCGCTCGCCGAGGTTTTCCTGCGTGTTGTTCAACAGGTGCATCAACCGCACCACGTTCCGCAGGCTGCTGAGTTCGAGTTGCGCGACGAGCAAGATCGTATCCGCGAGCCGCAAGCCCATGAGGTCCGTCGGCAAGAGCGACTTGCTGAGGTCCAATATCAGGTGCGTGTAGCTGATCTTGAGCAGGTTCACGATGCGCTCGACGTGCGACTCGTGAATCACCGCCATGTCTTGAATTTCGAGCGGGTGACGCAAGATCGACAGTCCCGTCGGCGCGTGCTTCACCAGTGCGCGTTTCAGGAAGTTCATGTCGAGGCGTTCGATGTTTCGCGCGAGATCGGCGATCGAGATGTTATCCATCCCGTCGACTTCGATCGCGATGTCGGCATCGCCCATGGCAAGGTCGAGGTCGATGAGGGCGACTCGGTTTTCGGGGTCGGATGCGAGTGTGGCGGCCAGATTCACGGCGATGCTGGTGGTGCCGACACCGCCGCGCGAGCCGAGAATCGCGATGACCGACGATTGCGTGACCTGCCGCGCGAACCCGCCGGATCCTTGCGACATCGAACCGGAGTCGCCGTTGTTGCTGGCCATTTCGCCGACGGATCGCTGGAGGGCGGATAGCAAGTCTTCGAGCACGACGGGGTCGGTCAGGAAGTATTTCGCCCCGCGTTGCAGGGAAAGTAAGAGGGCTTGGTGGTCTTTGCTAATCGTCAGGATCTGGAGCTTCGGGTACTTGACCGAGATCTCGCCGATCATCTGGAGGGCGCGTGGTTTGTCCGAATCGAGGTGGACGATCGCGAGGTCCGGCATCGACTCTTTCGAAGCGTTGATCACGTCGTAGAAGTATTCGTATCGGGCACATTCGGCTTCGAGCCAAACGAAGTCGACGCTGAGGAGGAAGCCCCGGAGGGATTCCCGCGTCGCTTCGTTCGGGTCTACGATGGCTATTCGTTGCATGACGGTTACCGCGTTACTCGGAGGTCGCTGTCCAATCATTCGCACCCGGTGGGTGCGACAAACTGCCGATCCCCGCTTTCGCAAAGGGATCGGCTTTCCGTCTCAATTCGACTCGCTTAGCGGATACTCGGAATCGTTATCGGCACGACGGGGGCCAGTGGGGCACCGATCGGATCGGCTAACGGTATCGGCAGCGGTTCGGGCACGGCGGTCTCGACCTGGCGGCCGGTCGGGATCTCCGTCCCATAGTTCGTCATCGCGGTCGGCACGATGCTCGTCGTCGGCATCGGTCGGATCACCGAAGGCAGTGCGGAGGGGAACGCCGTCGCCCCGCCGTTACCCGTCAGAATCCCCGTCGTCGAGCAACCCGCGGCTCCGTTGCCGTTCGACCCGTTGCACACGTTGCCCTTGCAGGGGTAGGTGCCGTAGGTCGGGTCGCACTTGTAGGCGGCGTTGTAGCAGCGGCCGTTCCACACTTGGCGTTGGCCGCGTGGGGCCTCGATCAGGCCTTCAAGGTATAGCTCGTAATCGTCCGAACTACGGGTTTCGCGACCGGGAACCCGTTTGGGCAGCTGGTTGCAGTCGAGCGGATCGACCAATCGCGGCGTCACCATCACGATCAGTTCGCGTTCCCGCTCGTCGTAGCGGATGTTGCTGAACGCCGTCCCGATGTAAGGCAGGTCGCCAATGAACGGAACCTTATTGTTGATCGCCTGGACCGTCGTTTCGAGCAAGCCGCCGATCGCAAAGGTCTGGCCGCTTTCGAGCATGACCGAAGCCCGCGTCGTTTGCTCGGTGAAGCCCGGCGAGAACCCGGCGGTCGTCTGGATACCGGCCCCGTCGTTGCGTGCCCGAATCGTCGGGTTCACTTCGAGGTAGATTTTGCCGTTCCCGTAGACGATCGGGAGAACTTCCATCTGCGTGCCGACCGGTTCGAGCGTCACGCTGATGCTACCGAGGCCCCCGCCGGTCGCACTCAGGACGGCCTGCTGGCCACCGGAGCGGATGAACGCGGGTCGGCCCGATTGCGTCGTCACTTTCGGTTCCGAAAGGAACTTCGCGAGGCCTTCGGTTCGCAAGGCCCGCAAGGCCACGAACAACTGCGAAGGCACGAGGCCGAACGACAAGTTCGCGTTCGGCGAGATCAGCGTCGAACCGCCACCCGTGCTAATCAGACCACTCAAGAGACTTCCAAAGTTCCCCGAGTTCCCACCGAGCAGGAAGTCCGCACCGCGTTCGCGGAGTTCGGTTCGGTCCACTTGGGCGATGACCACTTCGATCATCACGTGTTGGACGCCACCGACCTGGATCGCGTTGATAATGTTCGCGTTGCCCGTGCTGGCACCACCACCCGCACCTGGCCCCGTCGTTCCGGGCGTTCCGACCGCACCACCCGCGATGCGTTCGATGATCGCGGCATCTTCCGGTTTATTCACGTACCCGGTGAGGATGACCGCCGTCCCAACGCCGGGGAGGACTTCCACGCTGGCCGTAGGGACGGCTCGCTGGATCACTCGCTTCAGCAGGTCGTAATCGGGCTGAACGACCACTTCGAATTCGGCTTTCGCACCGTTATCGAGCGTGAACGTCAGCTTCGTCACCCCTGGGTTCAAGCCGACGAGCAACACGCCGTTGGGGTTCGTCTGGCTCGGCCGGGTTTGCAGAACCTGCTCGTTCCCGGTGAGCGTATCTTTGATCGTTCGTTCGCCGGGAATCTTGGGAACGAACTCGACGATTCCACCGAGTGGAACCAAGAGTTCGCCGGTTTTCCCGACGCGGACATTCGAGGGCTTCGCCGTGGGGGCCGCGGCTGCCGGTTGCGCTTTCGCTGTCGGGATTCCTTGGAATCCGACAACGGCGGCCAAGCTGCCGATTAGTAATCGGCGGGCCAATTGAAAATGGTGCATCCCTTCACCTCTCCTCGCCAAGTTCAGCGGGTATCAACCCCGCCCATGTTCTGGGTCGATTTCAAATCATCCGGCCAGTCCGTCCCGGCCGAACCGGCGCGGGCGATGTTCCCAGCGGTCGGGAACATGTCTCGGGTTGCGGGGCGCGAGTCCGTGCGCCCCAGCAGGTTTGTTTCGTGTCACCCGCAACATCACTCTCAGGTGATGCGGGGTTCTGGCGTACCGTTCGGCATCGGTGCCGGCGCTGCGGGAGCCGGTGCAGCGGGCGGTTGGACGCCATTCACCGATCCGTCAGGCAGCACTTCGCCGAGCAGTTTCCATTCGCCGTCGCGTTGCTTCTCGTATCGGTACGACTTCGCGCCGGTCGGCCCGACGAACGAACGATCCACCGTGGGCTTCTTCTTCTCAGCGACCGGCTCCGGCTTCTTCTCGACTTCGGGCTTCGCTTCGGGCTTCGGCGTCGAGTCGTCATCGGATGGCGATGCTTTCGGCTTCTTCGGCTCTTCGGGCTTCTTCGCCCCGACGAACGACTTCGGCACGAACTGATCGCGGTACACCGACTTCTGGAGGAACTGACCGATGTACGGCTTCAGGTCTGCCAACGCACCGTCGGGCACGACCAAGTGTTCTTGCGTCTTGAACTTGCTTTCCAGCACTTCTTGCGTCAGTTCCGTACCTGCGGGCAAGTCGTCGATCGGCACGGGAATCTTCGTCGTCTGTGGGGTCGTTGGGACCGCCGGGGCCGTCTTGACTTCCAGCACCGAATCGAGGTCGTCGTTGAGCGACTTATTGATCCACTTGATGACTTCTTTCACGTCCCAGTTTGCGGGCTTCATGCTCGGGCCGGTCACTTCGCTTCGCAGGATGAAGCTCAGTTGCACGCCGGCGGTTTCGGCCATCCGGATCAATCGCGCTTCGTCGGTCAGTGCCGCGAGCGTGACGACCTGGATCGTTCGGCTGCCGTTGGGCTTGCCCGATTCCGGAACCGTGTCGAGGTCGACCGCCATTACCAACATGTCCGGGATCAGCACGTTGCCGTGGACTTTCCCGGCGTGCGAGGTCAGCGTTCCGAGCAGGTCGACGCGGCTCGTCGGCTTGACGAACTGCGTGAACTTGTCGATCGGGAGCTTGATCCCCACCATGCTGTAGCCGGGGGGCGCTTGCATTAGCTCGAACTTCCCGGTGTCGGTCGTGGTGAGAACGTCGTCGGCCCGCAGCGAGCGAACGAGCGTCTTCTCGTCGACTTCGCTCTCGTCCATCACCGCGTTCTGCGGGACGTCCGCGACGTTGACTTTCTTCCGCTTCAACTGATCCTTGATCGAATCTTTCGTGAACTTCGTGCCGGGCGTCAGCTCTTTGGCCGCCACGATGATCTCTGCCAACTGCGCGTCGGGTTTTTGCCGACCACTCACTTGCGAAGTCAGGAAGGCGGCGATGAGACCGCATCCGACTGCGACGACCATGAGGATAAGATTCTTCTGCTTCATAAACCGCCCCTCGAATCAGGTTGGGAAACTCTTTAACTGCTGGATGCCGCTTTCCGGCGGCCGAACGACCTCACGAGGGGAGGAGGAAGTTCCACAGTCAGCCGCCAACGAGAAGGTCATCTTCCTGCTGGCTGTTGTGTATGTACGATCCGAAACCCGCTAAGACTGACAGATGCCGGCGGACGGTAAACGCCTGCCCTATCAGTTTCGCCATCATCAAGATGGCACCATCCGCGAATCATTCGCGGCCGACCCCTCGGTACGGTTCCGGTTCGAGTTGAACAAACCTAGAGCGCATCTGAAGGATCGCAAGCATGGAGCCGTCTGAATCGTCATTTCCCGGCTGATCCGGTTACTTTCTCGTAGCGTTTTGTTTCCCACACCCCTTCATTCGACCAGTCTGGGTAGCTTCCTTCAGTATTTCCGCAATTGCGGATAATGCGGACTTTGCCAGACTTGTGCGATCTACCAAACGCGCCGGGGCGGCCGGTCGAAGCAATATCGACTGGCCGCCCCGGATGTTTTCACAAATTATTCGCTCGAATTGCTGGATTACACCGCATAGATCAGTCGGAACCACAAGTAGCCGAGGAACCCCACGCACAGTGGCACGCCGTACGGCAGGCGTACCCATTCCTTGCGGCGCGAGTTCGCGCGGGCGGCGGCCTTCTCGGGGCCGTGCGTCACCAGTGTCTGAAGGTCCGTCAAAATTTCACGGAAGTTTCGCCCGTTATTTTGAAACTGACGGCGACACACCATGATAACCAACCCGAACACGCCGCCGATCATTACGCCCAGAGCGAACGACCACCAGATCATCGCCGCGCCGCTCATTCCGAACGCGCTGCCATCGCCGAAGAACGCACCCATCCACGCGCCGAAGCCCATCGTCATTTTCACGTCGCCTTCGCCCATGCCACCGATCGCCAGCGCGGGGAACAGCACGACGAACCCGATGAGCGTGCCGAGGAGCGCCTGCCCGATACCGCCTTGGCCCGCATCGACCGGCACTCCGAACGTGTGCAGCAAGCCGAGATACCAACCGGCCACCACCAGAGACAGCGTCAGCCAGTTCGGCACTTTGAACGCATAACCGTCGATGACTGCCGCCAGTACCATGCCGATACAGATGACGGCGATCGAACCGTAATTCGCCGATTCCGCCGTAACAGTGGTACATGCGCCCCAGATGAGGTGGCCGGCGTACGCCGCCACCGTCCAGAGGATCGCCGTCAGCGGCACCTTCGCGAGCATCATCAGAAGTTCGCGGTCGAAGCCAATGTCGTCGGTCGCCGGAATCGCAGGTAACGTCGAAACGGCAGGGGCCGTTTGCAAATCAGTGGCCATGGTGGTCCTTCCTCATGTTGGACGATCAAAAAACGCAGACGATGATTGAGCCTAGAACAAAAATAAATTACGTGCGTTCGGAATTCGCAACGTCGCCTACAAACGAAGAAACCCCCCGCAAATGCAGGGGGCCTCTTTGTTATCCCGATCATGCTCAGCTTGCGGCTGGGGCCTTGATGTTGCTGTTGACGTAGCTGAACGTCGAGCTTGCGGACGAACCGAGTGCCGTGATGGCTGCAATGCAGACCACGATGATGAGGGCCAACATCACAGCGTACTCAACCGCGGTTGGGCCATCTTCTTTTT
>JAYWCL010000255.1:0-2634 GCA_043780595.1 Limnoglobus sp. | reverse complement strand
CGCTTTCAGGTCGCCCGCCGTCTTGCCCGCCTTCCACGCGGCCAGCACATTTTCCATCGCCGGTCGCGCCTTCTCCGCCGTCGTCGCCATCGCGAGCGGGGCCGGATTCGACGAACAACCGACGCCGCACACCGCAATCAGAACGAGCCAGAGGTAACGCAGAGCCATAAGTGAAATCCAATAAGTGTGTCGATCGTGCCAGCCCGCAGCGCGAGTTTTGAAGTTGCGCGATCGGGCATTTCAGACACGGGTTTTTGAAACACCTGCGTTTCAAAATGCCAATCTTTCGGCCTGTAGGGCCGGTTCTGTCAGCCCAAGGCAAAGCCTTGGGTATGGTGTTGGAATGTTCATCGGCCCTGAAAGGGCCGTTCACCGCCCTGTTTGCGGCGAGGTGTCGTCATGGGTGCCTGCTGAACGGCTCCTTTCAGGGCCGAATCGTGTATGTTGCCGGTCCCCAAGGCTTCGCCGACTTCGCCTTGGGCTGGTGGAACGAGCCTTTCAGGCTCAAAGAATGTCTGATACGTGGTACTTCCCGGATCGTAAACAGCGCAACTTCAAAACGCGCCAGCGAGGAACCTCGAGAAAGCACGACTTCGACTATGTAAGAATCGATTTGTCGAAGTGGAATCCATTCCAGCTGCTTACCGTTTGGCGAGCAGGTTCAAACCGATTGCGGCAATCATCGAAGTGAGAGTTGCGAACGCGATGGCCCACCATATCCACGATGTTTTTTTTGGTTTGCTCGTTAATGCTTCCGATAGTTCCTTCGCCGATGGGTATCGCTCGCTCGGTTGCAAACGGAGGCAGCGATCGATCACCGTGCCGAGGTGCGTATTCCCCGCAGATACATAAGCTGCCGCATAACCGTTGGCGTAGGGATTGCGACCCGTTAGCAGTTCGTATCCGACGACGCCGATCGACCACACATCCGATGCGTAGGAAACGATGCCATACGAGGAGTCTCTGTGCTCCGGTGCCATATATTTCGGCGTGCCCGGATGATTCCCTTCGTGGGTCAACGCTTGTAACTCAGGGTTCGTGTCGGCTTGAGATTTTGAATTGGAAAGCTGCAACTCCACCGGGTCGCTCGTCCAAAATTTGGCAAGCCCGAAGTCTGCCACGAATGGTTCGTTGTCATCGGATAGTAAAATGTTGTTCGGTTTGATGTCCCGGTGCAAAATCTGACGCCCGTGGGCATGTGCCACCGCACGCGAAATTTTCCTTAGCAATTCGACAATCGTTTCGGGCCGATCTTTCGAGAATCGACCGTGATGCACCGCCAACGTTCCGCCTTCGATGTATTTCATCACGAGATAAGGCTGTTTCAGAAACACGCCCGAATCGTAGACGGCCACGATATTCGGGTGATCGAGTTGACCGAGGACGCGACGTTCTCGCAGGAAGCGTTCGGTCAATCGCGTATCGTCGTACTGCGGCAGGATCCGCTTGATCGCAACCAACCGATCGAGTTCGGTATCCCACCCGAGGTACACGACGCCCATACCACCGTGACCGAGAACCTTACGAATTGTGTAGCGACCGATCTGTTCCGGATGCGAGTCGTTATTGAATTCGTCGGAACCGACCGACATGCCGAGTAGATTCTCGCTGGCCGTAATCAAGCGGATTTCTTCGGTCAGTTTCGCTTCCAGTGCTTTATCGTTACCGCACAGCGCTTTCAGATCGACGACCGTACCGTTCGAGCGGTGTTCATCCCACATGAGGATCAATTCGCTGAGCCGATTCATATCGTCACCCGTTGAGCGTGGCGTAATAATAACCGAAGGAAAACGCAATCGCGTTGGCGATACCCTATCAGAAGGGATTGCTATTTTCGTACTGCTTCATCAGGAGCGATTTCGCCTTAAACCAACTTCGTTTGAGCGTACGCAGCGGTACGTCCAGATGTTTCGCGGCATCGACCTGCGTCAAACCGACGTAGTACAACAAGTCGAAGAGTTGTCGTTCTCCCTCGGGAAGTAAGGCGATCCGGTCGTGAAGCTCGCACCATTTCGCCAGCATGACGGGGTCTTCGGTCGCAAACTTCGGATCGAAGAGACCCGAATGCGTGCCATCCTCTGCAACGGGCAAGCTCGGCATGCGGGTGATCGACAGCAACTCCCAGCGGATATGTTTCGCAGCCAGACGCAGAAAGTCGGGAGTGCTGTTGAGCGGAATTTCCCTCAACGCCTTCAGGAGTCGAATTTGAGCTTGTTGAACGAGATCGCAGGTTTCGATGCGCGTTTGTGCTTTCGGGAAACGACCGATCAACGCCTGGGCAATCACGAAGAGTTGCCTTTGGCAACGCTCGAAGATCGCATTTTCCACGACCGCATCACCCATACGATAGATTTCGAGAAGTTCGGTAATTCTCGATCCGCAATCCGTTTTGAGCATGGGAATGTCGAATGAGTGTAATAGGTAGGGTTTTACACAAGAATACCGTAACCTTTCGTTTGCGACAATCAATTTGCGACAGAAATCGTAGGTTTGTTCTTACGGGCAGCATTTTCGCAAGTGTGGCTTCGCGGTATCTGGCATGGTTCAAATCGCAGTAGTTTTGGGTAGCAGGTGCGTACGTTTACGGGCTCGCGGGGGGCGCGAGTAGCGTGGGGTTTTCGGGCGGTGGCGAGG
>JAYWCL010000254.1:0-7966 GCA_043780595.1 Limnoglobus sp. | reverse complement strand
GTTTCGCAACTCACATTCTGGGAGAAACAGGCACTTTACGATAGCCGAATCGCAATCGCAAACAAACGCAAAACTGCTACCCACTTTTGAACCGTGCCCTAAATTCACTTTGCCACACCCCCGCGTTCCGAACTTCGGTTGCACCATGCCCGACGCGATGACTTCGCTCAGCGAACACCAGCAGACTGCGATCCAAGACGATTACAAGGAGTATGCCCGCGTGTTGCGTCGGGGCAGCGATGTGCCTGCGCACCTCGAACTGGCGGCCGAGACGCGGTTTCGCGCGTGGAAAGAAGCGGCTCAATGCGGTCACCCGTGCGGGCAGGTTCTGTACGGCGAATGCCTGGCCGAAGGGATTCAAACGCGGCGCGACGCGGACAAAGCGGCAGACAATTTTGAGGAAGCCGCAGCGGAACTCGTCGATGCGATGTGGCTGATCGGCGAATGCTACCTCGATGGTGCAGGCGTCGAACGCGACCGCAAGACGGCGCTCGCTTGGTACACCCAGGCCATTGAAATGGATCACCCGCCGTCGGAGTATTCGCTCGGGCTGATGCATTGCGATGGCCACGCGGTGAAGCCGAATGCGCTGGAGGCCGCCGAGTGGTTCCTGCGTTCGGCGAACCACGGCTACATTCCCGCGATGTACAAACTCGGCAAAATGCTGATCGCCGGCGACGAGATCAAGCGCGACTACGAGTTCGCGATCCAGTGTTACACGAAGGCCGCCGAAGGGGGATTCGCGAAGGCGCAATTCGCGCTCGGCATGTGGCACCGCGACCCGCTGCTCGGCACGCCGAACGACCGCGAAGCGATGCGTTGGCTAAAGGAATCCGCCCAAATGGGAAACGCCGACGCGATGTTCCAGATCGGCTGTATGCACTGGAACGGTGCAGGCATGGCGATCGACGAACTCACCGGTGCCAACTGGTACGTGCAGGCCGCGAAGCAAGGCCACGCCGAGGCCGCCTATCGCGTCGGCATTATGTTCCGCGACGGCACCGTCGTGCGCAAGAACTTAAACGAGGCGTACAAGTGGCTCGAATTCGCTTCGTCGAAAGGCCACAACGACGCGAGAAGAGCCTTGCGCGAGATCGTGGTGGCATGAGGTCGCGAATGGATGCAGCGATTCTCACGTAGTCGAAGTCGTGAGACTTCGGGAAGCGGGAAGCCATTGCGTCAGAAGTCTCACGCCTTCCGCTACGAAGCGATTCTGACGTAGTCAAAATCATTGACGGTCGCACACGAATAGAGGATGATCCTCAGAGTGACACCCAAATGCCTTCCTCGGAAGGCGGCAAACGATGGAGATGCTCATGATCGTGACGACTGGCAACGATGTCCCCGGCGCAACCGTGACGGAATTCCTCGGCATCGTTCGCGGGATCGTGGTGCGATCCCCGAGCATCAAGCAAGGCCTGCTCGGGGGCTTGAAGCAGTTGATCGGCGGCAACATCGAATCGTACGCGAAGGTCTGCGAGCAAGCCCGCGAAGACGCCTACATCCGAATGGTCGATCACGCCAAGGAAGCCGGCGCGGATGCAATCATCGCAATGCGCTACGACGCCACCGAGTTCGCCCAAGCCACCACCGAAGTGCTCGCCTACGGCACCGCCGTCAAAATCGCACGGCGGTAATCCGGACTGGAGGAGAATACTATTGTGCTCAAACCATCTCTTTCCGACGATGCATATGCAACTGTTGCTGAGCGAGCGGCAACTGCGAGTACGATCCCGAATCGCAGCTATCTTTTTCGCGGAGATGACAATTATCGTGGTGGAACTGTCGTGCGGAGCACGACGCATAGGCGAGCGGTGGGTGTAAGCCCACTGATCCTGCCACCGTCGTGCGCACGAGGAATGGATTGAGATTGCCTCATCGAAATCGAGGTTGCCTGCGACTCAGGAAGGATCAGGGGAGTTACCTCCCCCGCTCGCCAAGAATGGAAAAATCCACAAAACTGCAATCCGGTATTGAATGTTCTGAGTCGTGCAAACTAAATTTTGTGGAGCGGATATGGAAACGCAAATTCGTTCGAGCCTCGTTGCATCGGGAAATGCAAACAACCCATGTCTGATTGTCCTCCGCCAAAAAGGCTACGATTTATGGCTCGAACAAGGGGACAACAGTTCGATATGGTGCGCGATGAAGGATAGTCAGCAATTCACTGCGTACTCCGGTCCAGAGTTGTTGGGGTTGGTCGCACTATGGGAACATTTCGGAGCGAGTTGGAATCGACAGCAGCCCGACATTTACAGCGAACTTGCGGACAAAATGGAGTAGCTATTTTCGCGCATCCATCACGGCAGTGTGTTCAACATCTCGGCGACGCGGTTTCGGCCGGTTTCGGTGAGTAACAGGAACTCCCCACCGCGGGCGATGAGGTCGTGGCGGATGGCGCGTTCCACGGTGGCGTTCGTCTCGGCTTCGGTCCAGTTCAGGTGCAAGTGCAGGCCCGCCGAGAGCGATTCTTCGGGTTCGCTCGGCGTGCCTTCGTGGCGGTGGAGGTGGATCGCCAACATCGTTTCGCGGAAGCTGCGGCGCTGTTGATATTCGCGCAACAGATTTGCAATCTGCCCGCGTTCGGGGGCGAACACCCAGACGAACGCGAACATCGTCCCGAGTACCCCGGCCACGGTTCCGGCGATGTTTGAATCGAGTTGGAACGCGAGTTGCGTTCCACCAATCGCGCCGATCACGGCGAACGCCACGCTGAAAATGAGCATCCGGGACAGGCGATTCGTCAGCAATCGCGCGGCCAGTGGCGGCACCGCAAAGAACGCCAGCACCAGCACGGGGCCGACGGCGTCGAATGCCGCCACGGTCGTCAGCGATACGCTCGTCATTAGCGCATAATGCAAAATCGCGGGTGCAAAACCGAGCGTCGTGGCGAGGCCGGCATCGAACGTCGACAGCTTCAATTCCTTGTAAAAGACGATCGTGAACGCGAGCATTCCGAGAAAGCAAATACTGAGTACGACGAACGAACGCGGTCCGCAATCGATGCCGCGAATCGTGAAGCGATCGAGGAACGCGAGTTCCACCGAGCCGAGCAACACGCGATCTGCGTCGAGGTGCGTGTTGCGTAAATAGAGCGTCGAGAGAATGACACCGACGCTGAACAACGCCGGGAAGACGAGCGAGATTGCGGCATCTTCCTTCAGACGTTTCGTTCGCTGCAACATCTCGACGAGCGCCACGGTGAGGACGCCGGACGCGGTCGCCCCGACGTAGAGCCATGCCGAAGTCGCATCGTTCGCCAGCAGATACGCGAGCACGATTCCCAACAGCAACACGTGGCTCATCGCATCGGCGATCAGTACCATTTTGCGAAGGACGAGGAAGACGCCCGGCACGGCGCAGGCGGCCCCGACGGCGACCATCACGGCCGTCGTTTCGTGTGCCGGTGTCACCCACATTGGTATCACGTTGGGGCGACCTTTCGACGAAAGACCTGCGAAAGCAGCCCGTTTCGCGGCGAAAACAGAATCGACACGACGACGATACCCGTCACGCAAAGGACGATCGTCGGCCCGGTCGAGACACTGCGCGTCTCGTCGCTGAGTGCGGTACTGAGCAACGTGCCGGCCACCCCTGCGACCGCGCCGATGCCCGCCGCAAGAAGGCTGAGCGGCCCGAGGCGGTTCGTCCATTGGCGCGCTGCCACGGCGGGGGCGACGAGTAGCGCGCTCATCAGAACGACGCCGACCGCTTGTAACCCGACCACGACCGCACCGACAACGAGCGCCGCCAAAACGCCATCGATGAACCGCGTCGGGATTCCTTGCACGGCCGCATATGCGGGGTCGAAGCTGACGAGTTTCACCTGTTTCCAAAGCAACATTAGCGTCACGACGGCAATCAAGCCGAAGCCTGCGATTGCGTGGAGATCGTCCATCCGCATCGTCGCAGCTTGGCCGAAGAGGTAGCGTTCGAGGCCGTGATTTGCCGCACCGGGCACGTACTGTTGGATCGCACGCATCGTCGCCAGACCGATGCCGAAGAACACCGCGAGTACCCCACCGAGGACGGCATCGAACGGGAGCACGCTCCGGCGCGACAGCCCGTTGACAGTCATCAGTGCGAACCAGCCCGCAATCGCGCCGCCGATCTGCAACCCGATCGGCGAACGCGAACCCAAACAGAACGCGATTGCCACGCCGGGCAGTGCCGCATGAGACACCGCATCGCCTTCGAGGCTCCGTCGGCGAATCACGGCAAACGTGCCGACGAAACCGCCGACCGCGCCGATGAGTGCCGTCCCCGCCGTCACGGTTTGCACCGTGGGATCGTCGAGAGATTGGAACAGGTTCATTTCGGCGGCCCCACCGGCAGTGCGTCGTCGAGCGGCACGAGTTCGACATCTTCCCACGAAGTCCGGTCGTCGATCGGTTCGATGTGAATCGTCACGGTCATTAACGGGAACTGCGTGCGAATGTCCGCTTCGATTTTGTGTGCCGCGGAGTGCGCCTCGCGAACGGGCATCGCACCGGATACCAGCAAGTGAAACTCCGCGAACGTCCGCCGTCCGGCGCGGCGGGTTCGCAGTGCGTGATAGTCGGCGTTCGCGGGCAAGGCCGATTGAATGCGGTCGCGTAACGACTTCAGTTCGGCATCTTCGATCGTATGATCCATGAGGCCGTGAACCGAACGGCGGATGAGGCGGAAGCCGGTCCAGCCGATGAGTACGCCGACCGCCATCGCGAGCAACGCATCGATTTCGTGTATCTTCGTGATTGCCGCGATGCTTAGCCCTATGACGACGGCAACCGTCGTATAGACGTCGGCCATGAGATGTTCGCCATCGGATTCGAGGACAATCGATTGCGCTCGCCGCCCAACCGAAATGAGCAACCGACCCACCGCGAAGTTCACCCCGGCGGCGGCGAGCGCGATGACGACGCCGAGTTCGACCGCACTCAGTTCCTTCGGGTGAATCAATCGTTCGATGGCAAACGCAATCGCGGCGACGCCGGCGAGTAGAATCAGCACGCCTTCGATACCACTGGCGAAGAACTCGATCTTCTCGTGGCCGTAAGCGTGGTTGTTGTCGGCCGGGCGGGCCGCGTACCAAAGGGAAAAGTACGCGGTAATCGCCGCAACGAGATTCACGACCGATTCGAGCGCATCGGACAGCAACCCCGCCGAGCCGGTGAGCGCGTACGCCGTCGATTTCATGCCGATGGTACACACGGCAGCGACGATCGAGAACACGGCATAGCGACCCAATCGACCCGCAGCCATAGCCCCGCCTACGAACGAGAACGCACCCGAACGACCGATCCGAGTGCGGGTTCATTGTACGGGCGATCCACCCGATCCGCCTCACGGTTGACGTTTCCCATCGATCCTTCCCGTGTCCACTCTGTAAATGTCGGCGTATCTTACGGTGTGTTCATACCGGATGGCGCACAAGGATTCTGCGATGACTGACGACTTGCAAACGCTGGAAACGACGGCGATTTCGGAGCTGACTGCTTGCACCGATGAAGCGACACTACTGGCGTGGAAGTCGAAGTTCATCGGCGAAAAGGGGCAGATGAAGGCCGCGCTCGGCAAACTCGGCACGATCCCGAAGGAGCAGCGTGCGGCGTTCGGGCAGGACGCGAACAAGGTGAAGGTCGCGCTCGAAACGGCGTATGCCAGTGCGGTGTCCGTTGCCAAGGAAGCGGCACTGATGGCAAGCCTGAATGCCGCGCCGCTCGATGTGACGATCCCCGGTCGGCGACCGACGCAAGGACGGTTGCACCCTGCCACACAAATCTTGCGCGAGATTTACCAGATCTACGGCGAACTCGGTTTCCAAGTCTATCGCACCAGCGATGTCGAATCCGACGAGCGCAACTTCGAGTTGCTGAACATGCCGCCGCACCACCCGGCGCGCGACATGTGGGACACGTTCTTCGCGGACGCGCCGCCCGGCACCGTGCTGCGTACGCATACGTCGCCGGGGCAGATCCACGTGATGCGCGAGATGTGCCCGAACCCGATCCGCGTGATCCTGCCCGGCATGTGCTTCCGCAACGAGGCGATCAGCACTCGCAGCGAGATTCAGTTCTTGCAAGTCGAAGGATTGTGCATCGGCGAAGGCGTTACGATGGCGGACCTCAAAGGTACAATCACCGCGTTCGCACGACGAATGTTCGGCCCCGAACGACAGATCCGCATCCGCTCGAGCTACTTCCCGTTCACCGAACCGAGCATCGAGGTGGACATCGATTGGCCGCAAGAAGACCCCAACCGCGACCGCCTCACGAAAGGCACCGGCTGGCTGGAAATCATGGGCGCGGGCATGGTTCACCCGACGGTATTACGCAACGGTGGCTACGACCCCGACATCGTCACCGGCTTCGCGTTCGGCATGGGCCCGCAACGAATGCTGATGCTCAAACACGCGATCGACGACATCCGCCTCTTCTGGCAAAACGACCTGCGATTCTTGGCGCAGTTTTGATAGTCGCGTCACACGCGGATCGATTGCCATTTCCCGCCAGCGAATCGCCACAAGAACAAGAGGCCGCGGAGCCAAATGTCGGCGAGCATCGCGAGCCACGCACCGAATAAGCCGAGTTCCATCGGGCCGGTGAGGAGATACGCGAGCGGAATCCGCACGACCAGAAAGCCGATCCAAGTAAACAGCACGGGCACGCGGGTATCGCCGGCTCCGCGTAATGCCGACGTGAACACGATCGCACTGGCAAGTGCGGGCATGGCAAATGCCACGGTGCGCAGAGCGGTCACGCCTTGGGCGACGACGACTTCGTTGTTCGGGCTGAACAGACGGCACATCCACGGGGCCAGCGTGTAGAACACGATGCCCATAAACACCATCGTTCCACCGCCGAGTGCCAGGCTCACCCAGCCACTGTGCGCCGCCACTTCCGGGCGACCCGCGCCGAGGTTTCGACTGACCAGCGAGGTCGCTGCCGTGCCGAACGCCGCCCCGGATAGATAGCCGAGCGCTTCCCAACCGATGGCGATCCCGTGCGCCGCGGTGGCTTCGCTACCGAGGCGGTTCACGAGTTGCAGGAACCAAAACTGGCAGATGCCGATCGACATGCTATCGACCGCCGCCGGGATGCTCACCCGCAACAGTCGGCGGATCAATTCCGGATTCGGCAGGAGAAATTTCGCTTCGACGTGAATGCCCGAACGCCCGCGTAAGAGCATCATCAACACGGCGATGCCACCGAGACTATGGCTGATCGCGGTGCCGTACGCGATGCCGACGAAACCGAGGTCGGGCAGCCCGCCCCAGCCCGTCGAAAGCGCGAACGCCACCGGCACGTTCACCGCCGCCACCCCGCCCAGCACGTACAGCCCCGTGCGCGTATCGCCCGCACCAACGAGGCACGCAATCCCGCCCGTTTCGATCATTTGAAATGCGAGGATCACGACGAGCGGGCGCAGATATTCGACCGCAATCGGCTGTGCCGCGAGCGGAACGTCGATCACCCAGATGAGTAGCGCCAACCCGCCAACCATCCCCGCAATGGTCGCCAAGATACCGAAGAACGCGGCGAGAAGCAGCGACTGCCCCGCCGCGCGGTTGGCGGTTGCACGATCCCCCGCGCCGACGAGCCGCCCGACGAGCGCGCTGGCGCCGGCACTAACGACAACGGTGTAACTCGAGATGAACCAATAGAGGTAGTTCGCGTTCGTGAGTGCCGCTTGGTGGTCGGCGGAGAATCGCCCGGCGAGGAACTGATCGTAGCGTTGAATGACGAACAACAGATACTGTTGCGCGAGGGCGGGGAGTGCGAGGGCGAGAACCCGCCACCAGATCGAAACGGAAACCGACTGCGTCATACGCTCATGATAAGACCGAGCGGGAAGTTGCCGATACTAGTTTTTTGCGGACGATATTTAGTGCCGCAACTCGGAATCCGCATTTTATGGGGCGGCGAGGCTTTGTGGTTTGTGTGGTTTGAGGCGGCGGTGGGGCGGGACGAAGTGGGCGCGGCGG
>JAYWCL010000253.1:0-50231 GCA_043780595.1 Limnoglobus sp. | reverse complement strand
CTTGGGCTGTAGGAACGAGCCTTTCAGGCTCAAAGACGGTCTGATACGTGGTACTACAAGGGTTGCGCTTTCCACGTTCGCGGCACGGCATGGAGTTTTCCGTGGGTTCCCCTTGCTTGCGCTTTTTGAAGTTGCGCGATATTGCAGTTCCGACACGGGTTTTTGGAACAGTTGCGTTTTCAAATGCCAGTCTTTCGGCCTGTAGGGCCGGTTCTATCAGCCCAAGGCAAAGCCTTGGGTATGGTGTTGGAATGTTCATCGGCCCTGAAAGGGGCCGTTCACGGTGCAGTACCCGCGCGATCCATCCGTACATTTCGCATCGACCTGTTTTGCGGCGAAGTTTCGTCATGGATGGTGCCTGAACGGCCCCTTTCAGGGCCGAATCGTGGGTGCGGCGGGTACCCAAGGCTTCGCGGCTACGCCGGCTTCGCCTTGGGCTGTTGGAACGAGCCTTTCAGGCTCAAAGACGATCTGGGTACGTGCTATTCCGGATCGAGAAAGCGCAACTTCAAAACGCGCAAGCAAGGGATTGCGCTTTCGACGTTCGAGGCACGGCATGGAGTTTTGCGTGGGTTACCCTTGCTGACGCTGCGGGCTGGCAGGAGCCGAGGTTCATGGCAAATCCCACCGCTTACGAGCCATACAATACGACGAACTCTGTGTTTCCCCTGCCGCGAATGGACTTTCCCCATGCACTCGACTGCCGATATTCGACCGAAAATCTACGACACGATCACCGAAACGATCGGCGGCACGCCGCTGATTCGGCTCCGGCGCGTCACCGATGGCGCGAAGGCGCATGTCGTTGCGAAACTCGAAAACTTCAACCCGTTGTGGTCCGTGAAAGACCGTATCGGCGTCGCGATGATCGAAGATGCCGAGGCAGCGGGGAAGATTCAAAAGAATACCGTGATCGTCGAATCGACGAGCGGAAACACCGGCATCGGGCTGGCGTTCGCGTGTGCTGCGAAAGGCTATAAGCTCGTGATTACGATGCCCGAAAGCATGTCGCTCGAACGGCGTCGATTGCTGAAAGCATTCGGTGCCGAGTTGCACCTGACGCCTGCCGAAAAGGGTATGAACGGGGCCGTGTTGCGTGCCGAGCAACTCGTCGAGGAACTCGGTGGCGAACCGAAAGCGTACATGCCGCAGCAGTTCAAAAACCCGTCGAACCCCGACATTCACCGCACGACGACCGCCGAAGAAATCTGGCGTTGCACCGGCGGCGTTTTCGATTTCTTCGTCTCCGGCGTCGGTACCGGCGGCACGATCACCGGTTGCGGCGAAGTCTTCAAAGATCGCAATCCGGCCATCAAGCTGATCGCCGTCGAACCGACCGCGAGCAACGTGCTGACGCAGCACATCCTCAACGGCGTGCCCGCCGATCAGGTCGTGCCCGCACGACACAAGATCCAGGGCATCGGTGCGGGGTTTATTCCCGGTATTATCAAAGACGGTATGCAACGAGCGAAGGAAAAGGGCCGCACGTTCATCGACGAAATCATGCTGGTGACCGACGACGAATCGTTCGAGATGGCTCGCCGGTTAGCGAAGGAAGAAGGGATGCTCTGCGGGATCAGTTGCGGGGCCGCCGCCGTCGCCGCCATCAAGCTCGCCCATCGCCCCGAGAACGCGGGCAAGACCATCGTCGTCGTGCTCCCCGACCTCGGCGAACGCTACCTCAGCACCGCGCTATACCCCGAAGGATGATGCGATTGCAGAATAAAATGTCTGCCGCGGAGGGCGCAGAGACATTAGCCCCTGGGTCCACCCAGGAACACCTCGCCGTCAGCGCTTCTTGCCGCCGCCGAGGATCACGTCGAAAATCCCGCGTGTGATGACTCGCCCTACCGATGTGGCCACCGAACGGGCCGCACTTTTGCAAAAGGCGAGAAAAACACTGTCGGTGCGGCGAGCGGGGGGTTTCGGTTCCTTCGCGGCGACTTGCTCGGCTTGCTTCTTCGCAAATTCGTCGCGTTTCGCTTGCATGTCGGTTTCACTGTTACCGCCGTCTGCGGGCTTCGCGGTGCCATCCGCACGGCCACGTAGAATCTCGTACGCCGATTCGCGATCGACGATCTTCTCGTACACGCCGAACACAACCGAGCTTTTCATCACGGCCAAACGCTCCGCATCGGTGATCGGGCCGATCTGCCCACTCGGCGGAATCACGCGACCGTGTTGCACCATCGTCGGCGTCCCCTTGGCATCCAGGAACGAGATCAGCGCCTCGCCCACCGCGAGTTGCGTAATCACCGATGCGGTGTCCAAATTCGGATTCGTACGGAACGTCTCCGCCGCCGTTCGGACTGCCTTCTGATCGCGCGGCGTAAACGCCCGCAACGCATGTTGCACGCGGTTCCCCAGCTGCGCGAGCACCGTTTCGGGGATGTCTAGCGGGTTCTGCGTCACGAAGTAAATGCCGACGCCTTTCGAGCGGATCAACCGCACGACTTGCTCGATCTTTTCGAGCAGCGACTTCGGCGCATCCGTAAACAACAGGTGCGCTTCGTCGAAGAAAAACACGAGCTTCGGCTTGTCCAGATCGCCGACTTCCGGCAGTCGCTCGAACAGTTCCGCGAGCATCCAAAGTAGGAACGTCGCGTACAGTTGCGGCGACAACAGCAGCTTGTCCGCCGCCAGCACGTTGATGACGCCGTGCCCCTTCGCATCGTTCTGGATGAAGTCCATGAGGTCCAGTGCCGGTTCGCCGAAAAAGCTCTCGCCGCCTTGTTCGGACAACACCAGCAACCCGCGCTGGATCGCGCCCACGCTGGCCGGCGAGATGTTTCCATACTCCGTCTTGAGGTCTTTGGAATTGTCGCCGACGTACTGAAGCATCGCCTTCAGGTCTTTCAAGTCGAGCAACAGCAGCCCGTTATCGTCGGCGACTTTGAACGCGATCTGCAACACCCCCGCTTGCGTGTCGTTCAAGTTCAGCAAACGCGAAAGCAGCAACGGCCCCATCTCGGAGATCGTCGCCCGCACGGGGTGACCGCGTTCGCCGAACACATCCCAGAACGCCACGGGGAAGGCACAATATTCGAAGTCCGTAATTTCGAGTAGCGCGATCCGTTCCGCAATCGGTGGCTTCGGCGTGCCCGGTTTGCACAACCCCGAAAGATCGCCCTTCACATCCGCCAAAAACACCGGCACGCCAATCCGACTGAAGCCCTCCGCGAGCTTTTGCAACGTGACGGTTTTACCCGTACCCGTCGCACCCGCTACCAGCCCGTGCCGGTTCGCCATCTTCGGCAACAGTTCGAGGTCTTCGGGGGATTTCGCAACGAGGATCGGCTCGGCCATGGGACTATCCAGTGAGGGAGAACAATAGTGCGGATTGTAAGCCGCGCACCATCGTACCGACAAGCACAACCCCGCCCCGATTCGCATCCACCGCAAAAAACCGACGATGTGGCCTTGAAGGAAATCGCTTGGAGTTGCAAAATGGACTTATAAGCCTCGGTAGCTCAGTTGGTAGAGCAGCTGACTCTTAATCAGCGGGTCAAAGGTTCGAGCCCTTTCCGAGGCACTGACTTATGGCGAATTCGGAAAGTCCACCTACCATAAATCTACCACGGCCCGGTTAGATTAGTGGTTCGACTTGTAGAGTCGGCACTTCGACTTCCGTTACTTATCCCCATTTCCTTCCGGTTTCGCGGGATTCTGTTTCAAAACGGTGGGAATCGGCATATCCGCAACCGCGTCCTGCATCTGGCTGGTCGGGTTGATGTAATACCGCTGCGTCGTCTGATAGCTCTTGTGTCGCATGAGCCGCTGCAACACTTCAGGCTTGAGCCTGGGGGCATTGGCCGTGGCAAATGCACGCCGGAAATCGTGAAAGCCGTACACGTGACACGAAGGGGTGTGGGTGTGCGAATCCCGGCAGAGGAGGTGAATCCCCGCCGCCCGTTGGATGCGGCCGAATTCCACCCAGAGCGTTCGCGGGTCATGAGGCCATAGGAACAGGTAGGGCGTTGCGCCCGTCAAGCGGTTAAAGTGTTCGATGACGGTCGCGTGCAAAGGGATCACCTCGTCGCGGTCAGTCTTCGTGTTGTTCCACCGTGTGATGAGTTCGCCCACCGCAAAGTCGATATCTTCCCTTCGTATGGCCAGAATTTCTCCGATCCGCATTCCTGTGAGATAGGCCGTCGCAACAATCGCTTGCCACCAATCTTTCGGTGTGTATTGCTGGCCCGGATTCTTGGGGAGCGTCGCAAACTCGGTCGCCTGCGTGTAAATCAAGTCGAAGTGGTCTGGGGTCACATAAGTCGGGAGTTTCTGAGGTTCTTTGACCATCCGAACCTTCGGCATCGTGGGAAGGTAGCCCCACTCGTGGGCCAACCGCAGGGCCGCCTTGAGTTGGCGCAAGTCCTTGTTGATGGTAGCGGGAGAAACGACCGACCCCGGCTTTTGGCCCTTCTCTTGCCTCCGCTTGCTTACGAACTGGTCCATCGAGTTGGTCGTGATTGACTCGACGCGGATGGGATGGATGATGCGGCGGAAATGCTCAAGAGAGTCGATGGCCCCATCCTTTGTCTTGCCGGCCAACCCCGCCAGGATTCGCTCATCGTATTCGCCCACGAAATCGACCCAGAGTTTCTTGCTAGCGGGCTGGTGAACGCCCAGATCGAGCTCGCTCTGTACACGGCGGAGTCGTTTCTCCGCGAGGTTGTACCCGCGTGATCCCGCACCGCAGCTTTCACTGTGACGCTTGCCCTGGAGGTCGTACCAGCCCACGTACCAGCTGGCCTCGGCCTCGCCCTTGCGGGCGACCTCTTTTTTCAACTGAAAAAGCCAAACGCTCTTACTCATACCTCGACGCTCCAAAAAGCGCGGGCCACGCGGGTGACCCGCTGGGGGAAGGGTCACTCGCCAACGGATCCGCGACCGCGTCGCAGGTAGCCGGTCAGGTCTTCGAGGGTGTAGCGGACCTTGTTGCCGACGATGCGGGAGTGGGCGATCTTGCCCGCCAGCCGGACGTCGCGGAGTTGCCAGGAGTTGAGCCCCAGCAGCGCCGCCGCCTCGGGTTCGGTGACCGCGAGTTGTCCGTTCATCAGCCGCTTGAACTCGCTCGTCTCACTGAAGACCGCCTCGACAATTTCTTGGATCAGCGGCTTCAGGTCGCCTTCCGACAGTTGCAGGGTTGCCACGCGTAGTCCTTCCGTATTCGTCAATGGGCCTCACAGCGAGGCCGAATAACCCTCTCCGCGTGAGGAGGTGCGTGAGGCCCCTGCTCAATACCCGGCCGGTCGCCATCAGAGGTGGGTGCGAAAGGCCGACAACACCACGTGGGTGCTGCCGGCCTTTGGACGACTGGGAGGGGTGCGTTCAGTCGCGGAAACTGATTTCGGTGACGAACAGTTCCTTGCCGTCGATTTTGAACTTGCAGCGGAGTTGGACGCTCGCCGTCACACTGATCTCACCTTGCTCGTAGTCGATGAACATGTCTTCCGTGTCGATCTGTTCGTGTTCCAGCGGCACCTCGGTGGTGTGGTCCACCAGGAAGTCTTTGGCGGCGGCCAGCACTCTGACGAACGTGTGCTGGACGAACTTGCGTTCGGCCGGACTCTGCAGGACGCCCCAAAGGAAGTTGGTGTCGATGAACTGGATGTCGTTTCGCTTTGCCTTCACGGTGTAGCCCTCAGTCGGAGTGCCGGGAGATGGTTCTCGGTCCCCTTCTCCGCGTGAGGGAAGGCGTGAGCAATGAGTGTGGGCAGGGTTGGAAAGGCCATTCACGTCGTGAGGAATCGGGCCGTGTAGTAACGGGATCACTCAAGGGAGTGGAGGTGCGAAAGAAACCCAGCGAAACCCAGCAACCCGGCCGGAAAAAACTTCAGAAAAATGTAGATGGTCTCACCCAACTCCTCACCCTCACCTCACCTGCAGGTTCCACGGGTTTGTAGACGGACTACCGGCGGAATTGCAACTCACTGTGTGCCCGTGACGCACCAGCGACTGCCGCTCAGGACACGATCCTTGAAGACCGTGTAGCGGAGGATTTTGGTCTCCGGCGTGCCCCGTTCTTCGAGGACCGCGGTGACGGTGAAGCGGTACCCGCCGCCTGCGGCGGGACCGGCGTTGGTGATGTCGTACTGGACGAGTTTCTTGCCCGACGCCGACAGCACCGCCCGAGTTGAGTCGAAGGTCCACTTCCCCGCCGCCTCCGGGTGTTTCTGCTTGAAGGTGGCCATGCTCTCGCCGGCGACCCAACAGTCGAGCCACGCCTGGAGCATCGACCGGGCGTGCGATTCGGTGCCGCTGATGTCCTCGGACGCCTTGGTGCTGATGAGGCACTTCCCCGACTTCTTGATGACATCCACGTCGTACAGTCGGGTTTCCGCTCCACCGGCAAAGGTCAGTGTCGCTGCGACCAAATAGCTGTTCTTCTCGCCCCGCGTGATGCCGGTGATCTGGTAGGCGGTCGGCCGAGGATCGTTCGACAACCGCACGAACTCGCCGAAGTAATACATTTCGCTCGACATCATGCTCATGATTTCGGGCAGCGGTTGGTCGGAACACCAAAGAGTCAGGGCGGAGCGGACTGCTACCTCCGCTTTCGCCTTTCGTCGACTCTCGGCGACCGTGCTCCAGGTCACGAACGTTACGATCCCGATGAGCAGCAGCCCGAGAGCCGCCCCGCCGACAACGAGCCGTCTCTTCGCGAGACGTTTTCGAGGTTGATCCAATTCTTGACGCATGGGTGGTTCTCAGGTTTTCTTCGAGCCGACGACTTCGAGTTGGTCGCACAGTTGACGCAGGCACGTCATCAGCCCCTCGGCTTCCTTGAGTACCCGCCGGGCCTGGACGAGCAGGTCGTGAACAGGTGGACTCGCGGCATCGCACAATTCCACGTTGGTGGGATCGAGTTTGCTGAAGCGAAAGCCCGGTGGGACGGAGTACGCTTGCGTGGACTTGTCGAAGGTGATCGGAATGCCGGATGCCGATAGGATCTCCACGTCGCGGTAGATGGTCCGGGTCGAACACTCGATTTCCTCGGCCAGGTCGTTCGGCCCCCAGCGGCCGTTACCAGTTACGAGGCGTGCGATCCGGATCAGCCGTGCGAACTTGGCACACTGTCGGTTCCGACGTTCTGCATCGCTCCGCTGCTTCGCCATCCCAAGTCGTCTCCCCGGTCATCCGGAGATCATGACAGGGCCGGTTGTCAGCTAGGTGGTCAGGACGCAGTCCGACCTGCCGCTGTCGTCAGGAAAACCCATGATGCGGCGATGAGAAAAGATCCCGTTTTCCGACGACTCATTGCGTTGACCCCGCTCCGGCACTTCTACGACCGACTACGGGATTTCGAGAGTCAATCCTTTCACCGCGAAGCCGCCGTGGAATGTGTGCGACGACCGGACCAACTCCAGAAACTGATCGCCGCGAGCGTTCGGCACTTTGGCCTGTACGACAACCGGGAAGAGACGTTTCACGAACGCGTCTCTGGCCTCACGCCCGCTCGAATTAAGAACAGCGACTTGGCCAACCGCACGCTCGGGTTGATGGCTCTGGGTGCGGTGAGCGTTCCGGCACATCCCGCGTTGGAATTCGACTTCGTCGATTACGAGGTGAGCCCGATCCGCACGACCGGGTCCGAGTTCGAGAACGGCATCTCTGGGAAACACTCGGGTGCAGGCGGCGTCGATGCCTTGCTCGCGAGCAGGTTGGACCGGTTGCCCATCATCGGGGAGCTGAAAGCCGACACCGACCGCAACCCATTCTTGGGGTTCATCCAGTCGTTGACGTATGCGGTGGAACTCTCGTCACCGTCCCAGCGGTCCCGACTGACGGCGGCGTACCCCGGTCGTTTCGCGTGGCCGGAGGACGGACCGTACATCGACATAGGACTCCTTCTGATCCGCTATCCGAACGACCCGAGCAAAGTGGAGTTTCTACATCTGGTTCGGCGTCTGGTGGAGCGACTGGCCGTGCCGGATACCGCGTTTTCCAAACTCGTGCGTCGGGTGGTCTGTTTTCGCACGGAAATGATTGCCATCGACCATGCCGAGTTCGATGTCGAATTTGTTATCCCAGGTCTGGCTACTCCACCCAGCGGATGAGCTTGGCATGGCGGATGCGACCGGACTTGGCGGCGATGTCGTGGCCGCCGATGACCGCCTTCTTGCCGATCACGGTCGGGTGGAGCGTCGTGGCATCGTTCTCCCGGTTCGTCATCGCCCGCCGCTCGTCGTCGGTCCAGTTGCTCACCCAGGCGATGGGTTTCAGGGCGTGCCCGTCGCGGACGGAGAACTCCACCGCACCAATCAACTCGGCGTTACCCTTGCCCGCAGTGCCGGACTTGAAGCCGGTCACCTCGGCCTCGACCTCGATCCCCTTCTTCCGCTTCAGCCAGTGACGGACCCGCTTGCCGGTCTGGTACGGCTGGTCGAGTTTCTTCCACACAGTCCCCTCCTTGCCTTCCGCGAGGACGAGTTCGTGGAACAGGGCTTTCTCCCGGGTGTGCGTCTCGACCAGGTCGAGGTGCGGGTTGTCGGCCGTGAGGAAGGCCGTCTCCAGGAAGAACAGCCGCTCGCGGAGCGGGGCGAGCGTCTTGTCGGTGCCGTTCAGCCGGAGCAGGTCGAAGGCGATGAAGCGGAGTTTGCAGTCCTGATCGGTCTGGATGCGAACGGCGTTCTCCGGGCTGGTGGCCAGGATCGCGACGGCGGCTTGAAGGGGGTGGCTCGTGACCGTGTCGCCGGTGTTGACGATGGCCTTCGGGCAGACGAGTTCGCCGTCGAGGACGGTGCCGACCAGGTGCTCGAAACCTTTGGCGAGATGAGGCAGGTTAGCCGCGAACTCGCTCAGCCGGAAGGTGACTTCGGAGACGGCACGGCCGGTGATGCGGACGCCGTCTTCGGTGACGTGAAGCAGTGCCCGGACGCCGTCCGCTTTTTCCTGAACGCAGTACCCGGAATCGTCCCGTTCGAGGGCTTCCGTCTCGAGTTCCCCGAGATCATTCCAGTCCCCGAGGAGCATCGGTTCGATCTGCTCCGGCAGTGGCCGATCGGGATTCTCTTTCGCCCAGACGGAATCTCGGAGGGCGAGGAGGTACGGTTCCTTCGCCGCTCGTCGCTGCGGCGGCACGCCGATGCCGTGCTGACGGCACAGGGTTTGGAGTTCGGCCAGGGTCTTGGTCACGGTTCGGTCCTCATGGGTGTCCGAACCGATTACCCGACGGAGACGCGAGGCCCGGTCGCTCACACGACGAACGGATCGCCATCCCGGAGCAGCTGCGTGCGGGGGAAAAACTCGCCGAACATTCCCGGTTCGAAGGTGTGGATCGGGATGACGATCTTGGGGTTGAGAGCGTTGACCAGTTCGCGGAGATCCGACGTGTAGATGTGGCCCGAGGCATGGGCGGGGATGAAGTCGCCACCGACTTCCGCTACGTGGCGGCGGAGTGCCACCCAGTCGGGGTTCTTCAGGTAGCCCGCCCAGTAGCCGTACAGGACGCGGGCCTGCTGCGGGAGTTGCCCCTTGAAGTCGAGTGTCGTCATCGAGGGGCGGAAGGCCATCAAGTGCTCGTCGGGTTTGTCCAAGACTTCATCCAACTCGATTCGATCTGCCTGGAACAAATGGTTCAAGCGGTCGATGCTCTTCTTCCGGAAGCTCGCGTTGAAGAAGACCCGGATGCCGTTGTCGCGGGTGGGCCGGGGAATGTTGGCTTCGCCGGAGACCAAGTGCAGGATGAACGCGGCGTAGGCATCCGCGACGAAGGTGCGGCCCGTCCGCTGAGCGGAGCGGTAGAGGGTGACCAGACGATCCACATCTTGAGGCGAGAAGGCCGCGAGGACCAGACCGGGTGCGGATTTGACCAGTTCGACGACACGTTCCTCCAACTCGAATTCGGTCGTGCCCTGTTCCTTCTCGCTGCCGAGGTGGGTTCCCTCCATCAGCAGTACGTCCACATTCCGCGGGGCGATCCGTTCGATCAGGGTGCGGATCATGCCCGGTTTTCGACCGTGTCGTCGGAGGTCGCCCGAGTAAAGCAATCTCTTGCCGCCCGCTTCGAGCAGGAAAGCGAGACAGCCGAAGGTGCTGTGATCGACCGCGAACGGCGTGATCGTGAAGTCTCTCACGATGAACGCAGTTCCCGACTTAATGGCCCGGTGCCGATTGCGGTCCAGGGTGGGGCGGTTGGCAAAGATGCCGCCGGCGAGCATCATCTTGCTCGTGCCGGTGGTGGCGTAGATCGGGATCTCCGGCCGCGAGTGGTGGAGCAAGCCGACGTGATCCAGGTGGGCGTGCGAAAGCAGGATGGCATCCGGGGCCGGGGATTCGTTGGTGAACAGACCGGGTACGGGTTTGATGGTGCCGTCCGCGATGAGTTGTTCCCTTGAGGAACGGAGGGCTTTGAACGAGTCGAACGGCTCCCTCTGCTCGTTCACGAGGGGGAGGCCGACGTCGAGGATCAGCCGCGTCGAGGGCGAGGCCACCTCGATGCAGTTGCCGCCGATCTCGCGGGTGCCGCGGTGGACGGTGACGATCATGGGGATTCATTCTCGCGTTGTTCCCGGACCTCGGCTTCGATCTCCCGGTTTCGGGTCCGTGCCGCCTCGACGTCGGCCCACGGGCAAGGCGGGACTGGGTCTCGGTGACGACCGAGGCGAAACACTTCGGAGGTAACCCCTCCCGGACCGAGGACGGTTTCGATCCCGGGCGGGTCGACGTATTTGTACGCCTCCATCAGCCAGACGAGATCGTAGTGGCGAATCCCGCGATCCCGGAGAGCCTGCCAAGCGGGCCCATGCTGCAGGTCGGAATACTCCGCCAACGTCGGACCCAGGAATGCAATCTCGAACGGCGTCAGCGGCACGACGGGCCTCCCTTTCGTTGTCCAGTGCGGACCACCCCGCGTTGGTTCGCCTGCCAGAAGTCCCCGGAGACGACGTCGAGGCCGGTGAGCCACCCGCCCCGACTGCAGTCGGTATCGACGCAAACCGCAAACCCGAGGTCGAGGATTTCTCCGGATGTTTGTGGCGTGTGGCCCACGACAAAAGTCTTGCCCGAGTAGTGCGGCCACGCCCGGTCGGGGTCGAGGAACTCCCAGAACAGGGCCGACGACGGGGTGTCCCGGAGGGGCTGGTTCGGGAAGTACCCGGCGTGGACGAAGGCGTGCGTGTCCGTTTCGTGGAACCACTTCGCCGTCCGGAGGAGGGCGACATCCTCGGCCGGAAGTTGGCGGGGGTGATCGACCCCGTAGGATTCGAGCGTCGCGTCCCCGCCGTGCCGGGTCCAGCTATCTAAGTCGCGGTTCTGGTCGAGGACGGCGAACAGCATCTCTTCGTGATTGCCGGTGAGCAATATCAGGTTCGTCCGCTCGCGGAGGGCCTTCAGTTGCTCGACGACCCCGCGGCTGTTCGGGCCGTAATCGATGATGTCACCGAGCGAGATCAGCACGCCACCGGGGCCGGGTTGAATGGCGTCCACCAACGCGGCGAGTGCGGCCGAACATCCGTGGATGTCGCCGACGGCGATGATTCGTTTGGGGGGCGTGGTGGCCATAGTTTTTCGTTTTTTCCTTCGGCTCCGCTCATCTTCACCGGTTGAGGTGGGCGGCCAGGAACACCAGTCCGACGAGCACCGGAGCACCGACGAACACCACCGCCGGCCCCTCCAGGCCGATGGAGGTGAGTACCCAGCCGATCAGCCCGACGAACGCGAGCAGTAAGAACAGAATACCCGCCCCTTCCATCGCGTAGGCCTCGTCGAATTTCCCGTCCAGGAACTTCTGCCGCTCCATCCGCTTGATGGCGTCGCTGGCGTCGCGGTCGATTCGGGCATCGTCGTCGTTCGTGGCGGCTCCAGGTAGAGTATGTTCGGTCGCCGGGTGATTCCAGGAACCAACGACTGTACCCCGCCCGACTGTCAGGTCGAGGGACAGCCCGCTCCACGCCGTTCAACTTTCGTGCTGGTTCAGGATGACGGCCTTCCGATGGTGGTCGACGACGAGATCGCGAAGTTCCGTCGGCTTCACGACTCGAACCCGACCGGCCCAGCCGACTACCCAGCGGAGCATCTCGTTCAGACCGTCCACCGTGAACCGGAGTGTGACTCCGCCGTCCACATGGCGTTCGACGGTCTGCGTGCGATGCCAGACATGTTCCAGGACGGTGTCGGTCGCGTCGGGGGTGAAGCGTAGTTCAATGTCGTGGCTGCGGTTCCCACGGTAAACAGCCCAGGCGTTCGCGAAGTAGTCCTCGAGGTCGAAGTCGTCCGGAATAGTGGCCGGGAGGGAGGTCGCTTTCATGGACCTGAAGCGAACGATGCGGTAGGTCCGCGGTTGATCCTCCCCGTCGGGTCGAGCGATCAGGTACCAAGCCTGTTTCACCAGGGCAATTCTCCAGGGGTGCAGGTCGAGCGTGACCGGCACCGGCTCGTAAGGGCTCTGGTAGGTGCCCATCAATCGCTTGCGTTCGACCAGTGCCTTTTGAACGATGGTGATCCTGTCCCGCTGGTCCGGGTGATCGGCCAGTTTCAACCCCATCACGTCCATCAATCGGGTCGCGTCATCCAGGATGTGCCGGACTCGTTCGCTGCCGGTGTCCGCCAACTTGCGAGTCGTGCCAGTCGAGCGACGGGGAAGTTTGAGGGCTTCGTTTTCCGTCAGGGCCGTGGCGGTGGCCTGGCCGAAGGCTTCGTCGTCCGTGAGATGCAGCGACGGAAACCGGTAGCTGCCGTGAACGCGGTAGGCATTCTCGGTCTTGTCGAACGCGATGGGTACCCCGGCCAGTTCCAGCGTTTCCCGAAGACGGTGGACGGTGCGTTCCGAGACTTCCAATTCCGCCATGAGCGTTTTCGGGTTCCACCGGCCCCGACCGCTGACCAGTTCCAGGAAACGGAGCAGTCGGGCCAAGCGGAAATTGTGTCGGAGGCGTCGCTCGGATTCGGGCGGTCGAGGTTTGCTCATGGTGCTTCCGCGGTCGTGTTCCTTCGCCTTCGGTACTTCCGGCGGGGCGTCTTCTGGCCGAAGCGTCGGGCCAGTGACGAGACGCTGCTTTCACTGCGGCCGAACTCTCGGGCCAGACGTGTCGGCCCTTCGCGGTGGTAGCGGGCGACCACCGATGCGACATCGGCGTGGGTCCAGATTCTTCGCATGGAATGCTCCGAAGTTTCGCGTCGTCCTTCGGGTACTACGCCGAAATCAAACGGGGTCGCCTTCGGAATTCGTCTCCGGGGCCGTTGTTCGTTCCCTTCCCGGATACCCGTCGGACTGGATCCGAGCAGGTGCGGTTGACGACAGCGGGTCACAATGCTGACTGACGACGTTCGGCGAGGTCGAATTAACCGCTCGTCATCGGGAGACCGACCCTGTTCGAGCGGGTCTGGTGCTTGAACGTGAGGTACTCGACGAACTGGTCGATGACGTGTCGCTCCGCCTGCGTGGTGAAGCGTCGTCGGGCCTGAAGGACGTTCCGGATGCCCTTGTAGCCGATCTCACCGACGAACGGAGTTCGAGGCCAGGTGATGCGATCACTGTGCGGGATGGCGAGTGTGAGCCGGTCGAGGTCGCGGTACTCTTGCACCAGGGCCGTTCCGGTTTCGGGGGCCAGGAGAATGACCGCGAAGTCGCGGGGTTCGGAATCAAACAGAGTGTTGGTCTGGTAGTAGCCGCACTCGTGAAGGCCGACCCGGATGTTGCGGACGAGTTGATCGCTGGGAAAGCCGTGGCTGCCGTCGTTCTGGTTGGTGCGACCGCTGAGTGCGGAACCGTATTTGCACTCGACGAACACCGTAGTGGGCGGGTTCTCCCACGATAGCTGGATGTCGATCTCGCTCCCGCCTTCCGTCCAGGGGATCAGGTGGCGGGGGAAAGGTGATTTGCCCACCCACGGTTCGATACGAAAACGGCGGTAGACCTGTCGGGGGAAACGGTCACACCCCAGTGCCGTATTCAGGAAGTCACTCACCCAGTGCCGGGGGGCAATCGTTCGCAGAGCGTGAACGAGGTGGGCGGTGATGTTGTCCTCGCTCGTCGGCCGGACGATGAGCGGGCAGTGCTGTTGCCCGAGTCTGGCCGGTTGGCAGAGGGTGCCGGCCTTGCCGTGGAGTTCGACCAGCATGGTTCCCTCGGGTTGAGTTACTCGAACACACCGGCCCGCACGTCCAGGCCGAGCGACTTCCCCGCCTCCGTGAGCGTGTTCAGGGCGGCTTGAGCTTTGTCGATCAGACCGTTGGCCTTCTCGTCCCCGGCGAACGCTTCGCCGACCCGGTGTTCCAGCTTCACCAGGGTTCCTTCGATCGTGGTCGTGGCGACGACAGACACTGTTACGAAGGGGTTACCGTACCGACGGCGGACGGTGACGCGAAGAATGTCCCGGTCGATCCGATCCTTGTCGAGCCGGAGTTCGGCCAAAAACTCTTCAAGGTCATGAAAACCCACCACGATGGGGGCCGTCTTCGTCATCGGGATTCCTCCGGTTGCAGGTTGGTCAGGTGGTCGATCACCTGACCGGCCTCGCGTTTGGACAGGTCGCCCGTCCGCTTGGTCGATCCCAATACCTGGGCGATGACGCCGTTGAGGTCGTCCCGTGAGAGGCCCTTCCGCTTACCCAGGTTCTGGAGGTACTGGAGTTGCTTCGGCGTGGCCGAGTTTGGCGATGGAGTCGAGCCGTTGGACGAGGCCGGGCGGTTCATCGGAAGCGGCTCGCTTCGACGATTTTGGTTCGCGATTGGCGGCGGTTGGGTGGGAGCGTCCTTGGGGTTGGGCTGGCGTGTCTGGTCCCGTTCGATTTCGATGACCAAGGCCTCCTCCGCGAGGTGGAACAACTCCGAAACCTTCTCCAGCACGGCCTCGGCGTCGTCGGGCGGGTGGGGTACTTCGCCGTCGAGGGTCACGGTGTAGCCGGCCGAGTTGTCGTCCCGGCTGATCTTGCGGCTGAGTGAAACGCTGGCTCGCAGCATGGGTGCCTCCTTCGGCGTTGGGGTGATAAAGGAGTTACCCGGCTGATCGTCGTCTTCCTCGGGATTACACCGGAGCATCGAAGAGTGTCGGCTGATGGCGGTGCGTCGCGATCCGCACTTCGGAGACGGGGGTTCGGGTGGTGGCCACGTGGCTGTGACCCTCCCGCGGTACGCAGAATCGCCGGGCATCGCCTTCGTCGATTCGCTCGACCAGACTCCGGGCCAGTGCGATTTCCACGTTGGCATCCTCGCCCGCCATCGCAACCAAGCCCTCGCTGGAGAACTTCCCTTCGAGTGCTTGTGCGGCCGTCAGCTTCTTGCCCATCAGGGCCAATGCCCGATCTTGCATCGTGCCCTGGTAATAGAGGTAGACCACCCGGCAGGGCTTCGTTTGTCCGATCCGCCAGGACCGGCGGGACGCTTGCCGGAGCGTGAACAGATTGTAGCCGGTCTCGTAGAAGCAGATCGTCGCGAAGTTGTGTCCGCCCGCTTTGTCGAAGAGATCGAGACCGGTTTCCACCAACCGCGGGTGACTGATCACCGCGTCGAGTTCCGGGGCATGACTGGCAATCCATGCTTCCCGGCGGTTCAGGGGCACACTCGCCCGGAGCACGCCGACGCGGAGACCTTGATCGGTGAGCAGCCGTTCGAGACGCCCTTGTACGTCGTGCCGGTCGGTGAACTGTACGTAGACCCAGACTTGCCGCCGCTCGGTTTTCTCGGTGCGAATCAGATCGATGAGAGCTCGTTCCTTGGGACGGATCGTTTCCGCTGCCAGGCTCGGCGGTCGAGCCACGGTGACGAAGCTGTCCCCGCTGCGGTAGCCGACGGGTTCCCACGCGAAGGGAGAGTCCGGGTATGCCAGCAGGGTTTGCAGCATCGCCCCGAGCAGCCGACGGTCCCGCCGCTTCATCATCTCCTGGATGGCTTCGACGAGTGGCCGTTCGACATCGTGCCGATAAGCCCGTGCCAGTTCTCGGTCCATCGCCACCGGGATGCACACTTCGCTCAGCGGCGGCAGATCGCGGGCCACTTCGTCGAGGCTGAGGAACACGCACTTGTCGATCAGGTGCTTCCCGAAGAGGGTCGGCATGATGCCGGGCCGCACGGATTTGGTCGTCGCTCTGGACCCTCGCGACATCCGGTTATCGCTCTCGCGGTCGCCACCTGACTTTTCGGTGATCCGCGTTTCGATGCGGCCGTAGCGTTCGTTGAACGCCATCGCGTCCGACCAACTCAGACCGTCTTCGACCAGCGATCCCGGCGATATCCGGAACAAGAGCGGCCTCAAGTGTTCGGCGTATCCGCCGATGAGCGTGCCGGTGAGGGCGATGACTTTGCGGCAGGACGCAGCCAGGGAGGCGACCGCGTGCCCTTGGGCCGTGTCGGCCCCTTTCTCTTCGTGGCACTCGTCGATCACGAGGTACTCGAAGTAGTTCCGCAACCGGCGTTTGATCAGCAGGGCCGGTTCGTAGCGGTTGAGTTCGCCCGTCATCTGCCAGAGTGGTGACCCGCAACCGGGAACGAGTCGATCCGCTCGGCCCGATTCGGGTTCGTCGCTGCTGCGATGGTCGGAGAGCACCCATTGGCAGCGGGCACGATGCTTCCAGAGTCCGGTTCCTGCCAGCCCGGCCTTTCCCGGTTGGCCGTCGAAGAGCGGCTCGCGTTTCTCATCCACGAGTCGGCGTCCGCATTCGGGACAACGCAGGTATCCGTCATTTCGATGCTTCGAGACATGGATGGCCGGTCGCCACTTGGCCCCGAGTTTGGCCCGGTCCCGGGCGATGATGAACCACTCCGGTCCTTTTGGCTTCGCTGACTTGTCGAACTTCAGTAGCGTTTTCCAATTTTCGATCTGCACGACGGAGGCACCGGGGATCGTCACTCGGATTTCGCGTTCCCACTTCTCAAGAAGCTGACCGGGGCAGAACACCAGGGCACGGTACGGTCGGCCCTTCGCGTGGGCGTGGATCGTCGCCATCCCCATGATCGTTTTGCCCGTGCCCATCTCGCCGATCACGAGCATGCTCTTCTGCCGGTTCAGGGCTAGTCGCGTCGCCTCGACGACGTGCCGTTGTGCCTCGAACGGAGGACGCAGTAGGTCCAGTTCGGGCAACTTCCTTTGCCCCGGTACGTGGAGTGGCTTCAAGGATCGTTGGGCTTGCCGACCGAGCAGCGTGCCGTGCTCGAGCAGGTATTCGTCGAGGGTACGGGCGATGGTTCGGTGCGACCGCGAACGAACTGCGGTTGCTCGGTCGCCGCGGATCACCAGTTGCTTTTCTCGGATGCCCCGAGTGACCAATCCGTCGAGTGTCTTGCCGTCGGCGTGCAGCAGCCCCGCCTGGCAACCTCGCTGCATCAGCGGGACGAGCGTGCCCTGACGCTGCATTTCACGGCGGAGCCACGGCACCCATTCGCGGAGCAGCGGCGTCGTGTAGCGGTGGCCCTGGAATTGCTGCCACAGGCTTTCCTCGGAGAGCACCGCCACGAAGCCTTCTCGCTTCGACAAAAGCAGGGCGTGCCAGAGGCCGTACTCCAACTTGGTCCGGTAGACCCGGTACCCGTGCGGGCACTTCGCCAGGTGGGATTCGTGCAGGCCGTCGAGTTGCACGCCGTAGTCGATTCGGCTCTGATCGCGAGTCGAAGATCGCAGTCCGGCGGTCAACGCCTTGACGCTGGTTTCGGAGCCGACCGCGGACAGGAGAAGGATTTCGTTGTCGAGCAACCCGACGCCGTCGCACCGGAGTTGGAATCGCGTTTTGCACGTTCTGTCGCTGCGGCCGGAGCCGAAGACTTCGATGGTGCAGTGGCCGACTTCGTGCTTCGGGGGTTGTGGCTCGTTGGTCACGCTGGCCTCGTCGAGTGGAGTGGGACTTCACTCGATACCCGGCCGGAGCCGATCAGCAGCCCGCTGCGGGGATCGTTGCGGGGTTGCCCTTCTCGGGTTCTCCCTGCGAGTAAGTCGCGATGTGGCCGGTCCCATCGACGGTGCGGATCACCAGGTCGATCTGTTCCGCGATCGTGGTTCGGGTCGTCGTGCTGCCGTCGTCGTTTTCGGTGTCGGCCACGTCGGTAACGACCGCTCGCTTCCGTGCCGTGCCCCGGACCACATGCGGCGGTTGACCGTCGGGCTGGACGACGCCGTTGAGATGACCGCTCGCCAGGAGTAGTGCGACGTGGCCGATTCCGAGCGGGAGAGGTGGGGATGGCAACGGTCGGGCCGGCGGTATCCTCAAGTGGGTTCGCAACGGCGATTTCGCGAGCATTCTTTGCAACTCCGTCTCGGTCGGCTCGACCTTCTGAAACACTCGCGGCGGACTCGCCGCCGGAATCCGGTATCGATACCATTCGGGAGCTCGAACGGAGTCCCAGGCTTTCCTCCGTGAACTGGCATCGTCTCGACCCAGGGGCCGCTTGCGTTTGTGGCCGAAGACGATGGCTTCCCGGTACGGTCGATGCTCTTCGGGGAACGGCTCGATCCGACAGTTCTCGTAGTGGGCCATGAAGTAGCGGCGGGCATCGGTGTACTCCCCAATGACATCCTCCGGGCAGACGAATGCCATCACTCCGCCGGGTATCAACCAGTCGGTGGCTTTCCATAAGAACTCTTCTTCGACCCGGTTGCCGCCGTAGGCTTCGTCGAACGGCGGATTGAGCCAAATGAACGGGAAGCTCCCGAAACTCGTACGGCACCCGAGGAAGTTCGCGGGTGCCAGGATGTTGGCGGTGGGGATGGCTGTCCGCAGGGCCTCTGCTCGGCTGTCGTCGAGTTCGATCCCGAAGAGTTGGTTGGCCGGGCAGTTCAAGAGTTCGCCGAGTTGCCGAAGTGCTCGGCCCTCGCCGGCACAGGGATCGAGGATCGTGAATGGCCCACCTTGCGGTGCGAGAAGGAACTTGGCCGCGTAGGCGACCGCGTTCTCGTGGGCCGCGTAGTAACCGCCCTTGACTTGTGCCGCGAGTCGCATCGTACACCTCGGAGTAATGTTGGACATACCCCGAGGGTCGGCTCTTCGAGCTACGCCGCCAGTTGCAGGGCCATCTCCCAGGCCTGCTCCTTGATCTTCGCGGCGGGCCCCCACCAGATGTTTTTGAGCCGGTTCGACTCGCGGTCGAGTTCGGTTTTCCCCCGGAACGTGCGGTGATCGACGAACTCCGTCACAGCGTTGTAGGCCGTCCAGAGCGTGTTCTTGATCGCATGCATGTCGTGGCCGATGCCCTGTTCAAACAAGCGGTGCAGTTCGTCGCGGGTCTTCTTCGCCCGGCTCGCGTCGATGCCGTCATCGGGGTTGGGGTAAAGCTTCTCGAAGTAGAGTTTCAGTTGGGCCTGCGTCGGTTGCACGCTCGCCAGCCGGTCGATCTTGGCCTGGGCATCGTCGTAGAACGCGGTCGCCAGACCCAGGACTCGCTGGGCCTCGCCGATCTTGGCTTGCATATTGCCGTTGTGCCGGATGCTGATGCCCTCGTGCTGCCCCTTTCGCAGGGCCATCGACAGCGTGTTTTGGCAGACCACCCGCACCGGCGTGAACAGCACCCGCAGGGCGGCGGACCCGTCGTGGGCATTCGAGAGCAACAGGAACTTGTTGACGATGTCGTCGGACTGTTTGACCCGGATATGCCCCGGCAGTTTGGCCAGGAGGAAGATCTTTTCGCCGCGGCCGAGGGCCCCTGCGGTGTGGTAACGCAGGCCGTCGTCCGCGACGCACGCGTCGAGGAACCCGAAGGCCTGCTTGTTTTGAACGGGCACGTAGCGGTTACTGACGACGCCGAGGACGGTCTGGTTGTCGTAGCGGACGACGGCCTTGGTCTTCGGGACCATCATCCCGTCCACGGTGGCCACGTCGGTGAGAGTGATGTCGTAATCGAGCCCCGCCGCCGCGATGGCTTCCTCGGCCGTTGCGGGTGCGTCGAGCTTTTGCCCCAGCTTGTGCCAGGGCTCATCGCCGAAGTAGGCGAAGGCGGGCTTGTCGTTGGTGAGTGCGATGTCGTGTGGCATGGTAATCAATTCTCCTCTCGTTAGTGATGAACTGAATACCCACGCGACGAAGAACGTGACGGTTGCCTACGCACCGCGGTAGTAACTGATGAGAGGTGGATAGTTCTCGTCGTCTGGTGTCAAGTAACGTTCGACGATGGTGATATCGTTGCTCTCAGGGGCGAAGAAGTCGTTATCGATGAGGATGATCTGGGTTCGCTTCAGTGGGCCGAGGACGAGCCTGTATATCTCCCTGAATAATGCATCGATGACGCCTCGGTTCACGTCGGGAGAGATGCACTTCGTGACATGGTCGATCAGTAAGAAGGTCGGCAGAGGACGTTCATGGGCTTCGGCCACGACGTGGACGGCCAGAGCGTAACAGACATTCAGCAAGGTCTTCTTGCCGTTACTTCCAGCCCCATAGAAGTTCCACGACTGTCCGTCCTCTCCGCTCTCTAGGATATCGGGAATCCACGTCGTTCGGTTGATCCGCACCACGTCGCCCTGATTGACCCCAGGCACACCGACGGCGAGGAGCAGACGCAGGTATTCGCCCTCAAGTTCGCCGACCAGTCGGTTGGCACTGATGAGACCAGCGTGCTCCTCCTGAATTTCCCTCCGTAGCCTTTCCGACTCAGCCACGAGATTGTCTGCTTGTCGCTCCAGACTGGCGATGGTGTCAGGTAGTTTTCGGAATCGCTCAAGACCACTTAACCGCTCTTCGAGCATTGCGGTGCGGCGGTCCGCCTCTCGTGTCGCGGCGATGAAGGCGGAGTCGTACTTGGCGAGTTCCTCGTTCAGTTGGATGTCGAGTCGTTGCTTATCTGCTCGCACTGTCAGCACGCTTTGTTCTTGCTTGCGGATACTCCGCCTCGTGCGTCCCAGTGTGTCATCGATCTCCTTTAGTCGGCTGTCTAGATCGCGACGTGCAGCTTGGACCTGCGTGGCCCGTCCTTCGTCATCCTTGGGAGCGGCTTTGCCGCACAAGCTACAGCAGCTAGGGTCCGGGGTTGGCGTAACTTTGGTTCCGCATTGGGGGCAACTCTCGAACGCAACTCCGGAAAGAACTGCCGCCGCCGCGGCGGACCGAGAGAGTTTGAATCGAGCGGTCACGAGTTCGCCCTTTAGGGACTCGAACTCATCAAGCCTTACCTTGAGGTCTGCGAGGACTTGTTCCTCTATGCCGAGGCGAGCACTTTGCTCCCTCAAGCGACTTCTCAGCGTGTCTGCGAAATGGGTCTCGGCATGGTACGAAGTCTGGAGTTCGGTCTGATCAAGCTTGGCCCCCTCGAATTGGCGGGTTGTTTCGGCGATGTCTGCTTCGACACCCGTCTCCGACTCGTACCCTACTTCTTGCAGGAAATTACGTATCTGGTTGGCTGCGGAAAGCTTGCCGGCACGGTTGGCGATGGCGACTTTCAATTGCCGCTGGAGTTCCTCCAGGCGTTCGGTGTAGTAGCCGAGAATGTAGCGGATCGCATACCTACTCTTGGTCAGCACGACTGCTTCGTGGAGGCGGAAGAACGAGTTGTCGAGTCTGTTTTGATCGAGGTAACAATACCACAGGATGTCCCGGAAGCTGAGCCGGATCAACTCCGACTCCTCGTCGTAATTGCTCTTCCTCACCCGGAGCGGCTGCATCCCGAACAAGTAGAACATGAGGTCGCTGAAGGTGAACACGGACTCACCCTCGACCAGAGGATCGGCTTTGGCCGGATCCTGTAACGGAGCCAACGCTCCGAACTCTTTCCCATTTTCGTCTATCCACGTCACTTGGACGCTCGCGGCCCCTTCCACCGTTCTCTCGAATGTGGCGACGTACTTGCCGACCTGTGCCGACAGTTCGACCGACAGAAGTTCCTTTTTGATCGCCGTGGTGCGTTCGATGTCCTTCGCACCGAGGCAGTAGTCGATGAGCCGGGCTATCGTCGACTTCCCGGCCCCGAGCTCTCCGTGGTAGAAGCTGACCTGAGGGCTGAACTCAAGTATCTCCTGCCCCCGCCGGCACTGCAATGTGAGCGAGTTGAGTTTAATGTTCATGGCGGATCTCCTCGCCGAGCCGGAGCGAGACGATCTCCGGGAAGGTGTCGTATATAAAGTTCTTCAGTGTCGTACCGCCCATGTCGAAGTGACGTTTGACTACCCGTGTGCGGGCGAGAATGTCCGCGTTTTCTTCGCTTTCTGCAAGCTCGTCCGCCTTGGCCACACCCGGCTCCGTGAGGCCTATATGGTATGTGCGGCCCTGAAGTGTGATCGTGGCCAAGCCGTGGGCGACGAGGAGGTTTAGAAACCTTCGGTAACGATGGTCCCACGGGCCGTACTTGAACCGGACCATCGCGGACTCCACGCTGTGCCGCTCGTGGTCTTGAACGGCCGCCTCCTCGACCGGCTTTATGGTCTCGTTCGGCTTGGCCTGTTTGCGTGCCTCCAAAGCCCGTTCCAGGTAGACCGGATAGCGGAGGAGGAAGTCGAGCTTGGCCAGCTTGGTAAGTCCTTCGACGGTGCCTGTCTTGCTCTTTTCGGCGAAGGCCCGGAGCAGGATCAGGAGCCGTGACAGATGGAGATTGTCGTTGTCTTCGAGCTCGGCCAAGATTTGGAACAGCGTCATGACGCGGCCTCCAACTGGAGGTCGAACCGCTGGCTCCACCATAACGGACATTCCTCCGTCATGATGCCGGCTATCCCGAGCAGCTGGTCGTATCTGACTCCGTGGAGTGCATTGTTATTATCGCGGTGGAGTTGACGCACTCGTTCCTTCACGAGTGTCAGCATCGCGGACCCGTACTGTGTACCAGACTGTGCTTCGGATGCCTGCTTCTTTGCCTCATTTGCCTCTGTCAATACGGCGGATCGCAGATCCTGGTACTGGGCGTTCGCCTTGCTGACACCGAACTTGTTGATCCAAGTAGACAGCACGTACTCGGCGGCCTGTCTCTGCTGGACGGCCTCTTCGATGTCGTCGATGACGATGCCCCCAGCGGTCATCTTGGCTTGCTGGGTCCGAGTACCTGCGGGAAGCCGATCTGCGGCGAAGGTAGTGCCATCGGTCAGCGGCGTCTTGGCTCGGAACGCTTTTCGGATGAGCTCTTCTGCCCTCGCCCGATCAAACCGTTTTGTCGCCAGTAGGCTGTCGGTTCTAGCCCTTTCGGGTTCTTTGCAGATCTCGAAGTAGAAGCTCTTGAATGAAGCGTGGCCCATCGCGGATGCCTGTGCGACCTCAGCCAGTAGTGTTTCGGCTATCGAGTCCAGATCGTCGTATGACTGATTCTTGCCCACGCATTCCAGCTTTGCCAACAGACCGATCAACGGAGCAGTCATTTCCGTCAGTGGTGGCATGGCAATGGCTGCTACCTTTTGAAACACACATAGTGCTCTGTCGAGCATCTGCTCGTGTGTTTCTTGCGGGGGAGCCGCAGGAGTCGTCTGTCCTGCTGAAGCGGACGTACTGGAGGCCGTGCCATTCGGAGATGGCGTCGCGTTCGCTGCCTTCTTCGATTGCTTCGCTTTGATGACATTCGGTACGATGGGAGCCGGGCACAATCGCTTGAGGAAGTCGGTAACGTGTTTAGGTGCGTCGCCCCTGGTCTTGCCTTTGGCCGACTCCAAGAGGTGGGGGAGGTTGCTGCCATTCTTCTTTTCTTGCCAAAACCCGCAGTTGCAACCGAGCACGAATTGTTCAAAGTGAGCTGGGAAGTCTCGCTCCTCTTGAATGAACCGTTGCAGTGATTTGACCATCTCTTCATCGACGGCCTTGAAGGGAACGGAGCCATCCTCCCTGGTTTTGATTTGTACCCCTCGGAACCTTCCATTCACACGCTTGATCAGGACATCTTCTTGCTGTTCGCAGATGACCTCGACGATCTCTTCCTGATCGTCGAAGAGGGCCAGGATATAGCAGGCAGCTCGCACGTCTTGGTAGCGGTTGCGTCGTCGAGTTGCATCCCCCGGATCATTCGGGTTGAGAACTTGATCCGGAGGCGGCGTAGTTTGAGTGACGCTCATCAGCCACCCCCTCTGGAAATGGCCCAGAGAGAGAAACCTATGAATACTACGCGAACATGCTTGGTCACCGGGGTTCGGTTGGTGACGGCTGCAACTTTCATTCCGCACTCCCCGCCGTTAGCTCTTCGAGTTCGAGGACAATCTGTACGAGATCCTCCGTCATCCGGTAGATTGGTGTATTTCCCGGTGTCACATCGACGATCAAACCATGATTTTCCAGAACGTCGAGTTTGCCCCGCAAGTTCTGGTGATCCTCTTCGTAATAGATGAACCGTGGCTTCACGGAGCCGCCGAGCACATGACGCCTGCTCATGGCAAAGAACTCACGAATAAACTGCCCGTTTTCGCCGTTCAAGTCCTTCTTCATTTCTGCGAGCAGTTCCGGCATTTGCTTTCGGATGCTGTCGAACCCAGGATTGGGCTGGCCGGATAGCTGTTTTGCGACCTCGAAGCCGGCGTGAGTGACTCGAATGAGTTCTTCGTCGATCCACTTGATCCAGCCAACTTGAACCAACGATGTGATTGCGTGATCCAACAGGGCGGCTTTCTCCTGGTCGAACTCGCAGTCGAACTGCTTGGCTCCTGCCAGGATCGCGATCCCACCGTCGTATCGGACATAGTTGATTTGGCTGTTGCTGGTGACGGCACTTTGGAGGATTTCGAGGGCTATCGGCGGCAGGATCGGGTTGTGCTGAGTGCGGTTGATGAAAGACACGCTGAGGGAATCGACGCCAGGTCGTGCCAACAGGACGGGCGTATCCTCTTCGGGAATCCCTTGCAGCATGAGTGCGACACGTCCCTGTTCAAAAGACTGGCCGACGGATCGCCCAAACGCCAACGCCCCATAGAAGGTCGATGCGAATGTGATAGCGGCCTCGTCACCGATGGCTGCGTTCATCCCCAGGGTGCAATCGATGACCTGGCTGATCGCTTGTGCCTGAGCCTGGGAGTGACAGGCATTGAGCAGCACCAAGCGGATGTTGTCCTTGATGGTTCTGAACAGGGCTGCGAGTGCGGTTTCACTCACGGGTTTGGCCGTGCCGTCGTCATCTTCGAGGACGAGTTCCGCATACGGACTGCCATGACCGCTGAAGTGAACGACGTGGGGCTTCACTTCGTTGAATGCCTGGATGAGATCCAACGGTCTCACAGCCCATCGGGACACGAGGTCGAAAGAGTCCCGAAACTCGGCCGCACGGATTTTGGCGTGAATCTCCCGAATCTCCTCGTCGAGCCGTAGCTTGGAGGAGTTCGTGGGGTTGGCAGCCAAGAATAGGATGGTGGTTTTGCTCATAGGTCACCTCGGAAAGCTCGGTCGAGAACCGCCGGGAGCAAGACTTCGCGTCCGGTCCCCGTCTCCAGTTGAAGCTTCTTAACCTCGTCGATTTTGTCGTACAGCTTCCCGAACCATTCCTGTTGCTTGATGTCCGGTACCGGAACTGGGATCTCCAACAGGGCCTTTGCACTTGTGGTGCGGTTGCGATCCGCACTGCCGGGCGACGCTTCGCCGACGTGGTACAGCCCTTCTTTGGTGAGCAGGAAAAAACAGACGAACCGACCAGTGGCCACCCCAAGTTGCGGCGTGTAGGTCAGGTAGCGGTGAGAGCCATACCGACCATCGTCCTCGGGCGTGGCGACGGCGATTGCCCCTTCCCAGGCTTTGATGTTGCTGACGAGAATGTCGCCGGCACGGACCTGAAAAGGTTTCTCCCAGGTGATCTCGCTGCCAGGGAGTGGCGGGTTGTGAAACGTTCCACGGCCGAACGATCGCACCGACACGCCTGGATAGGATGCGAGCGGATCGATGATGGCAGGGCGTCGATTGAGCGGTGCGATGTCTCCCAACCTGCGTCGGGGTGCCGTCCCGGAAATATCCTTGAAGGCCGCTGAAAGCAGCCCTTGGCTCTCCGATTCGATCTGGATCGTGGTCTTTTGAGCCTCCTCGATCTTTGCGGCCAGGGCGTCGATGCGTTCGACCAGTCGATGTTGCTCGGTCAAGGGCGGGAGGGGAATCGTGTACCCCAGAACGTGCCCCGGTCGGATTGCGGCGTAGTTCGTCGATCCCTGTGCTGCGACCTGTTCATGGAACGCTGGGGTTCGGATGAAGTAGCCGAGGAAACGTCGATCCATCTTGGCTTCGTTGATCCCGAACAGGAAGTAGTGGCTGCTGACGATGGCCCCATCCAACTCGCTCGGAACGATACCGTAGCCGCCCAATTTCGCATCGATCTCGGCGACAAGGAACTCGTCCCCTTTGCAGACTTGCTGCTTCTTCGTTTTGATTTCGGAACCTGGCACTTGGTCTCGGAGGACGACTCCCTGAGCGTGAAGCTGGACCCGGCACCGCTTGTACGGTTCAAGGTCGTTGATCTGAATGAACTGTTTGCGGTGAGTGAGCACTTCGCCCATCTGCACCATTGGCCACCCATTCATGGCTGGCCCCCCTTCGGCTTCTTGGCCGCGAGCCGCTTCGGGTTGGGTTTCTCCGGGGGTGCTTCGGTCAACTCCGCTTCGATGGCTTCGATGGTCGGCAAGCTCGATTGCAAGTCCTTCGGCAATGCTCGAGTGAGTTCGTACTCGGAGACGCCGATCGGCTTCGTCATCCCCCGCAGGGCGTACTCGGCAACCACCTTGTTGCGATCCTGGCAGAGGATCAGGCCGATGGTCGGGGCGTCGGTCGGGTGGCGGAGGGTGTCGTCCACCACGTTCAGGTAGAAGTTCATCTTCCCGGCGTACTCGGCCAGGAACGCCCCCTTCTTCAGGTCGATGACCACGAAACACCGCAGCCGCAGGTGGAAGAAGAGCAGGTCGAGGTAGAACTCCTGGTCGCCCACCGTGACCGCGTACTGACGACCGACGAAGGCGAACCCCTGTCCAAGTTCGAGCAGGAAGCGTTCGAGGTGGTGGAGAAGGCCGGTTTCGAGTTCCCGTTCGTGGAACGGTTCAGTCAGCGTCAGGAAGTCGAAGACGTAGGGATCCTTCAGGGACTGCACGACCAAGTCCGACTGCTCGGGCGGCAAGTGTTCCCCGAAGTTCGTGATCGCCTTCCCCTGCCGGGCGTGCGAGCCGCTCTTGATTTGCAGTTCGAGAATGCTGCGGCTCCACCCCTGGGCCACCGTCTGCCGCATGTACCAGAGGCGGTGATCGAGGTCCTTGACCTTTTCGAGCAGGATGACGTGGTGGAACCAGGGGATCGTCCAGAGCACGGAACCCACCGTCACCGTCGGGTCTGTCACTTTGCTTGTGGCAGGTAATTTTGCCGCAGCTTGCGGCAAAATTGCTTCCGGGGTGGGGTACGCCCGGTAGAAGGCGATCATCCGGCCGATGTTCCGCTCGGAGAAGCCCTTCACTTCGGGCAATGCGTTCTTCAGATCGTTGGCCAAGCGGGGAATGACAGCGGTCCCCCATCCCTCGTGTTGTTGCCGGCCTTCGAGCATCCGGCCGATGTCCCAGTACAGGTGAATCAACTCGGCGTTCACCGCCTGGATGGCTCGGGCCTGGGACTGACGGATGCGGGTCTTGATCTCGCCCAAGAGACCGGTGTAGTCGGCGAGGGGCGTGGGCTTCTTCTTGCTCATGGCTTCCTCCCGAGTAGGTCCACGATCTCCCGCATGACCTCGGCGATGCGGAGTTCCTTCTGGAGGATGTCCGCGGCCAGTTGCTCCGGCGGCAGGTGCTCGAAATCGGCCTTCGCGTGTGGGTTCTTGACATCCAGGTTGAAGCCGTTGGCCGCGATCTGCTCGGTTGAAACCTTCCAGGCTCGTTCGCCTTCCGTCCTCTCCTTCCACCATGCCAGGCAGTCCGCGAACTCCTCGAACTGGATCGGGGCCGTCTTGGTGTAGTTCTTCTTCCCCTCGGGCAGTTGCTGCTCGTAATACCAGACGTGCTCGGTCGGGCCGGAGCGGTCGAAGAACAGGATGTTGGTCGGAATGGCGGTGTACGGGGCGAACACCCCGTTGGGCAGGCGGACGATGGTGTGCAAGTTGAACTTCGTCAGCATCTCCTGCTTGATCCGGCCGCACACGCCGTCGCCGAAGAGGGTGCCGTTGGGGACAACGACCGCTGCCCGCCCCGACTTCGGGGTGACCCGCAACTTCCGCATGATGAGTTGCAGGAACAAGAGGGCCGTTTCCGCCGTCTGCTTGTCCTCGGGAAAGTTCGAGAGGATGCCGCGTTCTTCCTCGCCGCCGAAGGGCGGGTTGGTCAGGATTACGTCCACCCGCTCGGCGTCCTTGACCTCCGTGAGCCGCTGCTCCAGGCTGTTCCCCTTGGCGATCAGCGGTGCTTCGAGGCCGTGGAGGATGAGGTTCATCTGGCACAACATGAACGGCAGCGGTTTGGCTTCCTGGCCGAGAATACTGCGATCCTGGAGCGTCCGGCGTTGCTCCACCGTCTTGCATTGCTTTTCCAGGTGCGAGTAGGCTTCCACGAGGAAACCACCCGTTCCAGCGGCCGGGTCGAGGACGACTTCGCCCAACTTGGGGTCGGTGGCCGCGACGATGAACCGGACGATGGCCCGAGGGGTGTAGAATTCGCCGCTGTCCCCGGCCGCGTCCCGCATCTCCTTCAGCATGGACTCGTACAGGTGGCCGAGGGTATTGATCTCCTCGGAAGAGTCGAAGTGGATGCCGTTGATCTTGTTGACGATGTCGCGGAGCAGGTAGCCGGACTCCATCCGACTCTGCACGCCGGAGAACACGTCGCCGATGACCCGCTGCCGGGCGTCGGCACTACCGACGAACGAACGGAGGTAGGCCAACAGGCCGGGCCGCTTCTCCTTCTCGCCGACGAGTTGGATTTCGTCGTTGCTGATGAACTTCTTGAGTTCGTCGCCGGTGGTGCCGTCTTCCTTCGCCGCCCAGTCCCGCCAACGGTACGGCGAGGCGATGGAAGCCTTGAACTTCTCCTTCTTGAAGATCGCCCGCTGCTCCCGCACCTGCTCATGGTCGTCGAGGAACTTGAGGAACATCAGCCAGGTCAGCATCGGCAGGCGGTCGAGATCGCCGTTGAGCCCCTTGTCCTTCCGCATGACATCGCGGGCGGACTTGAGCAACGACCCTAGCCGCTGGGCAGTGGTGAGTGGTTGTGCAGTTTTCTTGGAACTCGTCCCCATATTCGCCTCAGGTCGTTGGCAGTCCGGAGATCGATCCATCGTGTCCAGACTGAGACAGCCTGATCACAGACAATGTGATACCTGCTACCCGATTGAACTCGTTATCCTTGCTGTACAGATCAACCGATCCATCGATCACGTGCATCAAGCTGTTCCGAAGGCGGGCGGTGAGGTGGCAGGAGTAGCCTGCTCGTTCGGCTGGCGAAGTGGCACTCGCGAGCAAGCCGAGGGTGTCCCCGATGACCCAATTGACAGCGACCGCAGTCTCCTTGTCAGGGTGATCTTGTCTTGTCACCTGGTCTTTGGGGAATTGACCGGCGAAGCGTGTCTCTGCGGCTTTGAATGCGGCCAGTGCCCGCTGATTCGCCCCGAGCACGTGTTCGAGCCTGTTGTACAGTTGCTTGCCGTTCAGCGTCGGTGATGCTTGCCACATCCGCATACTGCTTTCCACGATCAGCAGTAAGTCAGCGTAGCCTTGGACTCGGAGATGGCGGGTGGCCTCGTTCAGCGGATAAGATGCCAGCAGACGCATACGCCACAAACAAGCGATTAGTTGGATCGCGTTCTCTACCTTCCCGCCGAGCCAACCGAGCAGTGATTTCAGTTCTGCCAGGTCGAACTGCCGGCAAGTGGCGGCTACGAAGTCTTTGTCCCACCCAGTTGAAGTGATCCAGTCCACAATGGGGATTAGTATCGACTTCTCGGTGAGTTCGTGGCTGCCAAGGAGCAGATCGCACCCTTGACCAGTTCCTCGTTTTGCTTCTTCCGCACCCGCAGAGGATATCAATGCTACCGCCCGGTCGAGGTTGCCAGCGAGCAGATAGCCAAGGCCCGCGTTGTAAAGCGGGGCTCCCTTATGAATTCGACTCGGAGGAACCTGCCGACCAAGGACCTCTTCCGCCGATTCAACCTCTTTGGCCAAGACTGCTTCCCACAGCCGTGAGGCACGCTCGGGCAGACCAATCTGCCAGCACTGGATGGCAAACGAAGTGTGGGAGGCAAACAAGTCGTCATCCGGCTGGTGCCATAGGCCGACAACCCGTTGAACCAGGTTGAATTTAAGGTCACGGACAACCTGAGCTTCAAGAGAGGCCAGGTTTACCGCGACTTGTTCCATAGGAGGGGATAGCATTTGACACACTCCGTTTGTCTGCCGGAACAGCAATGCCTGGGCAACGAGATCCTTCACGCCGCGTACAGGTACTCCTGCATCTTGCCGATGGCGTCCATCAGCTTGTCGGCTCCGCCGAACTTCTTGGCGATCTCGATGACGTTCCCGTGGTTCGAGATCGGCGGCACTTCCAGGGCGTCGGGGATCACGAACTGGCCGGTGCCGTGGTCGGCGTACTTGTCCAGGATTTCGTTCAGGATGGCCTTCGCCTCAGCCCCGAACTGGTCGAAGAAGTCCTTCTTGTCTTTGCGTAGCTTCTCGGCTCTTTGCTTTCGAGTGAGCAGCGGAGCACTGAACGCCAGGTGGCAGAGGAGGTCGAACGGGTCTGCCTCCGGGTGACCGGCCTGGGCCGCGAGCACCTCGAAGTCGATGCCGCGTTCTTCGAGCATCTCGACCACCGCCGAGCGTTGTTCGATGTCGGCCCACTTCTGCCGTAGCTCGTCGGGGTCGGTGTACAGGGTGCGGACGGTTTCCCCGGCGTACTGCGTGATCTGGACCGTCCGCAGCTTCCCGCCGTCGGCGTCCAGGTCGTAGGTCACCTCGGTGTCGATGTCGCCGTGCCCGCCGTGGACGTAGAACTTGCGGGGCTGGGCGTCCTCGTCGTCGTACTGCGGGATGCCGCCGGTGTCGCCTTCCTTGTCTATTTCCGTCTCTTGGGTGTCTTCGATCACGTTGCCATCGTCGTCGATGGCCTCGACGGTGGCCTTAGTCGGTTCGCCGTCAAACTCCGGGTCCGCGAACTTCTGGGTCGCACTGCCGGTGTAGTCGAGGATGTTAAAGAACAGTTTCCCCTTGTCCTCCCGAACTCTCGTACCCCGGCCGATGATCTGTTTGAACTCGCTCATCGAGCCGACGACCCGCACCAGGGCGACGTTATGACACGTGGGGGCGTCCACCCCGGTGGTCAGCAGTTGTGACGTGGTCAGGATGACCGGGAACTTCTCTTCTGGATCCTGGAACTTGCTCAGGTGCCCCCGGCCGATGTCACCCTCGTCTGAGGTTACCCGAGCGACGAACGTCTCCCCGCGTTTCTCGGCTTCTTTCACGAGGTCAGAGTTCAGATTGTGCAGTGCCCGTCGCATCTGGTCTGCATGCTCCTGATCGACACAGAAGACGATGGTCTTTGCGTACCGGTCCGTCTTCCGGAGGTGCTCGGTCAGGTGCCGAGCGATGGCCTGGGTGCGGGCGTCGATTGAGATCGTCCGCTCGAAGTCCTTCGTGCCGTATTCGCCGTCGGGAATCTCCCGCTGGAGTTTGTCCTTCTGCCCTTTGTCCGGTCGCCACCCCGCCGCGTCGAAGGTGGTCAGAATCCGGTGAACTCGGTACGGGGCCAAGAACCCGTCCTCGATGCCCGTTTTGAGAGAGTAGGTATATAGCGGCTCGCCGAAGTAGTCGTAAGTGTCCCGGTTGTCTTCCCGGAGTGGGGTGGCCGTCATCCCGAGTTGGAACGCCGGCTCGAAGTGTTCCAGGATCTCCCGCCAGGTGGACTCGTCGCGGGAACTTCCCCGGTGGCACTCATCGATGACGATGAGGTCGAAGAAGTCGGGGGCGTATTCCTTGTAGAGGCCAGGGCGGTTCTCGTCCGCGGCGATGGACTGGTAGATGGCGAAGTACATCTCCCGCGACTTGATGGCTTCCCCGACGATCTTGTGCCGGGCGTCCCCGAACGGGGCGAAGTCCTTCGCCATCGGGTCGTCGACCAGGACGTTACGGTCGGCCAGGAAGAGGATTCGCGGCTTCCGTCCGGTTTCCCCCTTCGTGTTCCAGCCCGCACTCCAGAGCTTCCAGCAGATCTGGAAGGCCATCAGAGTCTTGCCCGTGCCAGTGGCGAGGGTGAGCAGGCTGCGGGCCTTGCCCCCGACGACGGCTTCGACCGCCCGCGTGATCGCGATCTTCTGGTAGTAGCGGGGCTCCTTGTTCGGCTGTAGGTAGTACGGGACCAACAGGGCGTTCGCGGTGGCCGTGCTGAGGCCGAGGCCGATCTGGTAGCGGGACCAGAGTTCCGCCGGCGTCGGGAACCGCTCGACCTCGCGTTCCAGATGGGTGAAGTAGTCGTTCTCGACGATGGTCGTGCCGTTCGTGGCGAACGCGAACTTCAGCCCGAGGATCTCCGCGTATTCCTTTGCCTGTTGAAGGCCGTCCCCGGCGGGCCGCTTGTCCGACTTCGCCTCGACGACGCCCAGGGTGATGTCGCGGGTGAACCGCAGCAGAAAGTCGGCGATCTTCTTCTTCAACCGCTTCGGCTTACCGCCCGGCGTGACGATGCGGCCATCGGTGAAATGGATTTGTTCGGAGTAGAAGTGCTGGGCATCGTCGTCCCACCCGGCTACTTCAAGCTTCGGGCGAACCAGCTTGCGGCAGGTGTCGGCTTCGTTCACTGATACGCTCCCGCCGTGGCTTCTGCGTCAGGTTCTCGCTGGTCGATCCTCCTGTCCCCGTTTGCGCTGTCGGGGTCTCCGATCCCTGGGCCTGATCGCCATGGAGTTTATAGGGATAGTTTCGCGGATTTGGGCGGGAAAGCAAGGTTAGTAGCGGTCCTGGTGAGCTTTTCGAGCTACTTCGATCCGTTACGCGTGGCAGCTAGCTTACTGGCCATATCCCAGAGTTTGGCGGTTGCTGCCCTTTGGGCGTTTTCAAGCACGATTTGATGATGGTTGGCGTGACTGATCATCTCCGCCTCACTGAGCTTCATCCGCTGCGGAGCTTTTGGCTTCACAATCACCTCGCTCTCAGTTGGTTCATTCGTGTAATAATAAATTTCGTTGTAATCGACGATAGTACTGTAGATTGCAGGGTTGGGCAAGCTGAGCCGTCTCGCGAACCAACACGCCACTTCGATGGAGGTAGTCCATGACCAACCGGCTATTCTTCGCCGCCTACCGTGTCCAGATACACCCCTATAGACCGTCGTAGGCATTTCGGTGGTCATATCTCCGAGCTTGATGCAGGCCTCTCGATCAGCCTTGGAAAAGAGCCAGTCGACGATGTCCAATGACAGGTTGGAGTGGTTGATCTTTACGGACTGATAGGCACCTATAAGGGCAGGCTCGTAACGGCCGATCTGTTTCAGTTGTTTGTAGTTATTCAGTGCGACAATCATTTCATTTCCTGGGCGAGCCAAGTAGATGAAATTTTCAGAACTATTGTGGTAGTCGTCATATGCTGCTGAGTGGAGATCCGGGTCAATCAAATCGAGATTGAGTTTGGAAATGATCATATTCTGATCTCTATTTTGGTTTTGCCCCCGGTGCGATTCCGCACCAGTCGGACGATTCCGGTAAAGCATCAGTCGTGCCATTTTCTCGCTCGGTGTGCTCCATGATCATGCCGATATGGGACTTACGTCGAGTATCTCGAAATCGAGAATGGCTATAAGACGGACAGGCGGGTTTAGGTTGGGCGGACGCTGGAACTGAATCGACTTTGAGAATTTTCGAGAAAGCTCGTTTCTCGGAAAGGCTAGAGGTTTTGCCTTGTCAACTTGGCAGGCAGGCTGCTTACATCGCGTGCATTTTGGCAGCGGAGGGTCGTTCAGGCTGTCACGGCTGATTCTCGCGACACGATTGCATTGTGCTCGCCCATCGGCAACTGAGAAAGGTCGGCGGACTGTTTTGTTGTCATCAGGAAACTCAGGACGTGGTCGGTCACGCTCAGCCCACATTGGATCGCTTCGATGTGCAGACGTTCCCAGATTTCCGTTGGCACTCTCTTGAGGTAGAGCGGGCGGTGGCTTCGGGCCGGTGCGGTCGGTTTGGGCTGTCGTGTTGGTTCTGTGCTCGGCATGATCGGCGTTCCTCGTCGGTGGCACACTCTCCGTGACTACCTGTTCGGGGATCGGTGTGGCGGGCGTTGTTTGGCGGGGTTCGTGTGTCTGTTCGGTTGTCGTGTTGGCTTGAATGATGACTCGGTAGATTCTCGCCCGGCCGGTGCCCCGACGGTTGTGCCACTTCTCTTGGTGGAGTTCGAGGACGCCGGCTCGAATCGCGGCGTCCATCAGGGGCTTGTAGTGGTGGGCGGAGCAGCCGGGCCACTTCCGCACGACGCTGTTGATCGGCAGTGCGACCAGGTAGGTTCCGTCGGGCTGGGGCGTTCCGACGCACTTCGCGTGCCTCGCGAGCAACGCCGTAAAGGACTGAAAGCGCCAATCAGGTTGATCGGACCCTTCGGCGATTGGTTGGGTTTCGGTCGTGGTGTTTGGCTCGTGGTGGGTTGGACGTGGCGTTGACTGACGATGGCTGTCGTACCATTGGCACATGCGGGCGATGTGGACCGCGACGTGATTGGTGCGGTTTTCCAGGTCGGCACGGATGTCTTTGCTTTCGTGTGCGGGGTTCATTGCCCAGGCGGTGAGTTCCGCGGCCGCGTTGGCGGCGTTCACCCCCCGGACCCAGACGAGGTGGGTGGCGAGGATCTTCAGCACTTGCGTACGGGTACCTTCACGAAGGATGCCCAGGCTCATCAGTTCTCTGGCATACGCGGGGCAATTGATCTTCGCTTCCAGGAGTTGTTCGTAGCGTTCGTTGCTGGTGGCGATTGCCGGCAAGGGTGCGTGTCGGTGTTGTTTGGGGATGCCCAGAGGTGTTGGTTGGCGGGTCGATAGCCGAGATTGTCTTTGCTGTTCCCAGCGTTTTTCGTGGTTGCCCAGGCGTTGCCGAAGCGTTTGTAGCGAGAATCGGAAGATCTCCCCGGAACGGTAGTCGTCGACGAATTGGATCCAGGCCTTCGGGTCGTGTTGCGTGCCGGGGATGTGGCCGAACGGGAGTCGGAATCCTTGCGTGGGCGATGGAAACAACTCGGTGTGCCCTTTGCGGTGGTGGAATCCGGCTGCGTGGAGGATCGGGTGAATGTGCTCCAGGTCGTAGGCCTTGTCGAGGAAGAGGTAGTAGTGCCGGCCGCCACTCGGGCTCGGGAGGACGCGGACGTGGAACGGATTGGCCGGGTCGGCCCCGAGACGGCGAAACGCCCGCTCGACTTCTTCGCAGCGTGTTGAGAAGGACGGTGAGTCTGGGTTCGCTCGGTCGGCGTCCACGTCGATGCAGACGAACTTCGTCGTGCGAAAACTTCGGGCCCCGTACCAGATCGGGTTGAGGCCCGGCAGGCGATCGGCCAGGAGGTGACGAATGACGTGGTCGTTCGCGAGTGGGACCGGCAGGGCGGTCCAGGCCCTCGGCCCTTGCCCGTTCCGCGTGACGATGCCGCCGTGCTTGCGGAACGCGAACAGGGCGAGGAAGATCATCAGTCGCTGTAGGGTGGCCGCGGGTGTGTCGCCATCGCCCAGACGGTGGAGTTTCGCGTCGAAGCCGTAGCGAGTTTTCGTGCCATGATCCTGCTGTCCGTCGCGTGTGGGGTGAATCGGCTCGTTCGGCATCGCGGCCTCGATCGTGCAGTGAGTGAAACCGTTTGGAATCTTCTACACTGCCATACCGAGTCGGGATATTGGGATATCGTGCAGGCCACGACGGTGGCATCGCCTCGGGTCAGATGGCTCACGTGCACGCTTGATTTAGTGTTTTGATCCATCCTTTTGGAAGGAGAAGGAAGATACATAACGTGTCATGCTCGTGAGAGACTGAGCGCCGTACGAAACGCGGATGTTCCATTCGTCATGCGTAGCCTGGCTATCCCGTTTGCAAGACGTTCCGATAAATCGAATACTAACTTCGCCACGGCATCAATACGATAAGATGGCTGGTCAGGACGGCAGACAGTTGCGAATCGAATGTCGAACGTCCGCAGATCATTTGTCGCGGGGCCGAAAGAACTCTCAAATTCCTAAGCAAGGAAGGAACACACGTCGACCATCGCGGAGCGATGACGTCGTACGACATTTCGACACTCGTTGTGCGGCAGAACGAACAAACGGCAGAAGCCAGCGTCTAAACGCGGTGCTCGAACCTAATCCATAAAATGGAACGAGTCTACTCTTTCGGCGTTGCCGAGGACCAGGCAAAAGTCGATCGATGATACTTTTTACCCCGTCTTTCGCACCCAGAACTGGTAGCCCTTGTGTACGACCTCGCACCGGCTACGCATCACGCTGAGGAAAGAGTCGATCGCGAGTTTGGGGCTGCGTTCGGGGGCGGGGTTGATCCACCACTCGTAGTCGTCGAAGCAGATCAGCCCGCCTACTTTCAGCAACGGCCAACTCAAGACCGCGTCGGACAAGACGTCGGCGGCCTCGTGCGAGCCGTCGATGCTGATGAAGTCGAAATGATCGTGCGGCAAGTCGCGGAGCATCGCGTCGCTGCGGCCCTTTCGGGCGATCAACTTGTCGCGGTACGGGGCGGTGTTGGCCAGGAATCGCGATTCACAAACGGATTTAAGGCATACATAGAATGGAAGCCAGAATCAGGCTGGGGCGAGATATCAATTACAAAAGATGGCGCAGAAAAAATCAGGTATAAGTGGCTGAAATCTGATCCTGACAAGTTGAAAGTAGTTTTGAATCATAAAGGTAACAAATTGCCAGGCTTAAGTGAAAAAGAGATTGATGCCATTCGAAATAACTTAGGTCGAGCCCAGCGGGAAATGGTCGCCAAAGCAGGCGGCAAGTGGACAAAGCGATTATTATCTTCCGATGTATTTAGTGCGTATACAAGAGCGGTTTCAAAAAATTCGTTGGTTGGTCGAATTGCAAGACGAATCCCAATCATTGGGGCTGGCGTTATTCTTTTTGGGTGGGGTTCTGATGTTCAAGCAAAAGGCTTTGTAGCAGGTACGGCCAACTCGGCTATCGACGCAATACCTGTAGTTGGGACAATTAAGGGCGGCGTTGAACTAGTAACCGGAGATCTAATTCCAGATTTGGAGGATGACTTTGACACTCCTTTGCCTGATATTGACACTCCAGAACAGCGGGATGGCTATTTCGACTATAATACCATGGAATTTTACTACTATTGCAAAGAAGAGCCGAAAACTAAAGGGTGGGAACTTGATAACGACTGGATGAATTCCTAAGAATTGTCTATTCGATAAAAATTGATCTCCAGATATATGATGAAGCAAAATTGTGACATTAATTCATATGCATTATGCGGGGCGTCAATATGGCCATGACGTTGGTTACCTACAGTAAATTTGTTGTTAACAAAAATGATAATTTACTCGATACTAGAAGTGAAATTTGTTCGGATATTATTATTTCAAATGTCAACATATTAATACCTGAAGTTTCAGTCAGCAATCTTCACTTACCCCTGTTGGCATATGGAAGCATTCTTGAAACATGGTCTGTCGCATTAGCTTCTGAAATATTGCAATTGGTAACGGGCCCAAATGTTGCAAACAGCGTATATTTTGTCGATCTCCCTGAGCTATCAAAATCAATAATATATATGGCTAAACCCGAATCAGAAATTTTGAGAAATATTAAGCAGAATATTTTGTTAAACTCCACTCACACGCTTCTTTTGAATTTAATTTTATCCGGAGAAAGCTGGAATAAGTTTCTTATTGAACATCATATTGATTCTATTTCTGCAATTCTGTTTCAATCGGTCGGGCCTTCGTTTGACGATGATGAATTGGTAGCCTTTTCGCTCCGATCGTAGTCATAACTCAAGTATTAAATTTATGATAACCGTACAACGTCTTCTGAAAATTGGCCAAATTTAGACATTTTTAGGTAGTTTTTCAGTCCACATGAATTAAAGTGCCATTTCGCCGTGCACGTGCAGTTTGTCAGTGTCCGGCAAGTTGCGCGCATACATTTTTGAGGGGCGGAGGTCGGGTTGAGAAAAATCGGCGGCGTTCCCTGTCTCGCGTACACGCGATTTCTCATGCAGCCGCTCGTCACGATTGATCGCAACGGCAACACGCACACGCTCAGAAGCTATCCGAGAAGCAATATTCCTATAATTTCTTGTATTTGAACGGTGCGTGACCTTCCTTGGGGCCATGCGTTGCAGCAGGAGCTGGCCTACGATGCCAGCGGTTTGGTGTTACTGACAACCGACCATCAGCGATTTCACGACGAAACCGGAACCGGCGCACTGGGCACCCACAACCGGCGTCAAAGCCCGCGTGAGCTATCTGCCATGCATTTTGGCAGTCACATGATACAATTCAATTTACACGATTATTACATTCCAATTTGGAAGCGGGGCATGATCCGCATTTCAATCAATTCAGTGCGACTCCGTACTCGTCGGCGATTTTCTGGAAGAGTCTTGTGAGCAGGCCGCCGGGGTTGCGGATGGTTTGGGTTTGCTTGGCTTCCTTGAGTAACCCCAGTGCGCGGTCGACGGCTCCGTTGCCGAGCCGCTTCGCGCACTGGGTCCACCAGGCGCGGTCGTCGTCGCTGCCGAGTGCTTCGACGATGCGTTCGACGCCGAAGAGTCCGGGCGTCAATTCATCGGCGGCCTGGCGGTAGGTGGCGGCGTTTTGCTTCGGTGCGTGCTTTCGCTCGAAGACGACGAGCCACTTTCCGGTGACCGATTTCTCGAAGCGGTACGCGGCCAGGGACAGAATCTTCGCATCGAGTAACCCCTTCGCTGCGCGGGCCAGAACTTTCCGCGCGTTCGATTCGTTGGCGGTTTCGATGGGGAGTGCCTTGGCAAGGTCTTGCACGAAGCGGCGGTGGAGTTTTTGCGAGACGAACTTCTTGGCGAGGTAGATGGCGAGCCGCTGTTCCAGTGGCTTCAGGTTGCGAGTGAATCACACCCTGACGCGGTTCAAAGCTTCGTGCCGACCTCGGACTTGATCTCCTCTCGGCGTTCATTGGACAGGATCAACTCAGCGTCGGTGATTATGCATCGATTGAAGTCGGAGTGAATCTGTTCGAGGTAGAGGCGGGCGGCGTAGGCCGCTTCTTCTTCGGTAGTCCCCCAGAAGAAGGCACGGCCGGAAAGGGTATGGCTCTCCCACAACTCGCCCTCGGCGTCGTAGCCAACCAGGGAGAACCGGCCATCTGAAGGTATCGGATTCGAAGCTGTTGTGGTCTCCCTTGCCTCGCACGTGCCCCGAGACAACAGTTGGGCGACGATCTCTTCGACTCGCCGGACGCGATCCTGCAGGTCGGAGTCTGCGGGTGGCAGGGCTTGACTGCAATTGCCGCAGGTGTGGTTGCCGGGCCGGGTCAGGTTGTCGATCCGCTTCTCCACTACGTTCCCGCATCGGCATTGGCCTTTCCAGAAACCGGGCCGGGAGTCGGACCGAGAGACGAGGGTGATCTGCCCAAATGTTCGACGCGCGTAGTCTTTTTTCACCGGCATGGCAGTCTCGCATGGGTTTTCGTTCCTCAGCTCAACTCAACTCGAGGTGAGGAAGTGATCCGGTCGCGATCATTACCCAGACGTTTCGGTGACCTCTGTCGAATTCGGCGAGCCTGCTCCCGAGAGAGAATCCCATGCGGACGTGTGAGGGAGCAGGAACGGCTCCGCAGTGCCGAGCAGTTTGACGATGTAGTCGCCGAAACTCAGGTTGGAGGTCAGAGCATTCTGCCTGGCCCGTTGCCAGATGGCATGCGGGACGTTCTTGACGCTGAGCGTCTTCGTACCGGATCCAGGTATGGAAGTGGTTTCGGTGTTGGGATCGGGGGTGAGAGTGGTGCTCATCGCGCTTGTTCCTTCGCGTTAAGGGGAATAGTGCTCGTCTCAGTTGAGTTACCTCAAGTGGTGACGAGGACCGGGACGGTCGGGACGAGGGGTTCGTCTCCGTGGCGAGGCCCGACGTTCTGAGGCCGTGACACGGTCCCTCGTGCTCGCGTCGCAGACACGACGACGGACGACCAGGCCGACGCGTCCGGTGTCTTCGGTGAGACATGTCCGGACCGCTACTGGCCTTGGCCAGGATGGTTGCTGCTGACTTCTCGTCTGGGCCGTGTCGCATCGACCGCGTCGTCGAGTAGTGTCCTGGTTCATGTCTGGTCCGATCTCGTTCGTGACGAAGTCACTTTCACTTGGGTGGTTCTGGTCTGGTCTGTTCCCGTCAGTGACGAAGTCACTTTTCTCTGTGTGGCATTGGTGTTGTCATCTCTGGAAAAATCTTCTTCTACTATTGCTATTGCTGAGTGGTCCCGACCGCGAACGGCCGGGGAGTACCGCAATTTGCACAAGGCGAGCCGCGGTCAGGCGTGGACGAGCTCGGCCCTAAAGGCACTCTCACCAGGGTCACATACCCCGCACTTCGAATCCTTCTTTGGCATCTGTTGCACCCGATCCGGCTTTGCTGCTCGTTGCAAAACGTCGGCGGCAAAATGCAATAGACCCCGCGAGTCTTAGCGAGGTCCAAAGTGCCCTGTCGGCTCGCTGCGCTTTTCCAAACGATCATCTTCCTTGGCGATGGACGTCAGGCATCTAGTTCGTCCGGATCGACCGGCCCTTCGCCCTCATAATAGAGATCATCCTCCTCTTCGAATTCGTCCTCCTCGGCGGGTGTGTCGAGGTCAGCGGGGAACACATGCGGAGTAGCTATGCCGCCACCGAGACCGAGCATGTCGCCCAGCCGGTCGAGAGTTTCTTTGCCGGCCAGGCTGGAGTTCGTTGCTGGCTTTAGGTCGGGCTGCGGCTTGAGGTCGATGATCTGGTAGCGGCGAACGCCGTTGCGATTCAGGTTCTTCAGGCGGACGAGTTGGAAATGGCCTGTCACCTTGTCCTCCATCCGCCCCAGGTAGCGACCGAGTTTCTGCCGCCGACCCTGTTCGGTTTCCGCCGCCATCACTTGAGGGAGAAGGTCCGAGGTGGCGATCAACGAGAAGAGGTCTCGCGCGGTGACCGTTTCGAACTGGTACTCCTTGAGCCAAGCGTGGATGAACCGCTTCAACTGCTCCAGGTCTTCGTCCCCGTCGCGGCGTCGCTCCTGCACGTTCGTGATGAACCCGGTGAAGCCGCCTTCGCGGAGAATGCCGCCAAGGGTGCCGGTCCAGGATTCGTAGCTGCCCATCACTTCTTTGCCGGGGACACATCCCTTGGCGATCCAGTTCTGGACGATGACCAGTGCGGCCCACACGAGTTGCGGGCGGTTCGCTACGGCCCACCGGACGAGGTCGGCGTGTTTGAACTCATCCGGCTTCCGCTCTTCGGGGCGTTCCATCTTGGCGTCCAGCCGCATCCAGACGACGCGACGGGGGAGGTCGCCGCCGAGTTGCAGGTTGTTGCCGGTGGCCATCCAGATGGCCCTTGGCTTGAACCGAACCATTCGGGTCTCACCCAAGATGCGGTCGGTCCACTTGCCCGTGGTAAGGAGGGCTTCCAGGGACGGGGCCTTGAGCGTCCCGGTCAGGTTGTCGAGCATCACGAACGTCGGCGACTCGATGAGTTTCGCCGTGAACACCTTCCTCCATTCTTCTTCGGAGTCCCGCTGGGGGATGATTTCGAGGGTGCTGCCCGTCGCGGGGATGGCGATGGCGTTGGTCAACAACCCCTTGCCCGTTCCGGCCACGGCCGCTTCGCAGAGGCCCATCGGTATCGCCCCGCTGATCATTTCCCGGACGAAAGGCGTAAGGAGGTAGGCGATGGCGTTGGTGCGGTCGGCTTCGCTCTGGAAGGGGAAGTCGTGGAACAGCTCCGACACGATCCAACGCTTGGCGTCGGTCAACTGAGCATCGGTTGGAGTAGCGGGCACTTCCGGCAAGATGAACCCGGCATCGGGTTCGTACCAGAGACGGCTGTCCGTGTCGTACCCCTTGGCGGTGACCAGTTTGCCCGCCGCCGTGAAGTACGGGCACTTAACCACACCCTTGAGGGTGGGGAACACCCGCTCCTCCCACCCCGGACAGGCGAGCACGTCGCGGATGAATTCTTGGGGCGGCAGGTCGATGACCACCCGCTCTTTGGAATCTTGACCTCGTCCAAAATAGACGCGTACAAAGTTGGCAGAGCGGCCCAGGTGGTGTCGGAGGGAATCGATGGTGAGCGGTTCGGGCATCACCTCCTCGTCGAACTGTCGCACCCGGACCAAGAAGCCGTTCTGTTGGAACAGAATGGGAGGGTTGTTGGCGACGGCGATCGCGTCAAGGCTCTCCTCGGTGACCGCCCCGAGGGGCTTGTTCTTGAACCGGATCTGCTTGGCAGGTTCATCCTTCCTACTCTTGCGGGAATGGTCGTCTGGGACAGGCATGCGAACCTCACAGTAAGGGATGTCGTTGGGCGACACCCTCTTCCGCGTGAGGTGGGGCGTGAGGTGCGGGGTTTCGTTGGAAAATGACCTCGATGCTGCTCCGGGTTCGAGCGTGAGCAAGAGTTAATGCCTGTGGTCCGAGCGATTTTTGGTTTTTGGGGCGAAGGAGAAAACCCAGCAACCAGATCACACCATTCCTCACCCACACCTCACCCCAGAAAACCACCTCCGTCACTGTTCGGGCTCCACCTTGCGGCTTGCGGTACGTTTTCGGCTCCGGTCCCAGATCACGATGTCTTGGTTGAGCCGATACCCTTCGCCCTTAGCCGTCTCGATCCAGCCATGCTCGGGATTTTCGGTTGCGAAGCCGAACGCTGTCCGCAGTTTACCTTCAAGCTCTGATTTGAGTTTTTTCAGCCGGTCGTCCGCCTTCCCTCCCACTGTGCTGCTGAGCGGAGCCGATTTCGTCGGCTGAAGTTGTTCGGACGGCAGTTGCGATCTGTCGTCCGTTACCGCGTAGATGTGATCGGCACATGTCTCGTAGGGCACCCAGCCGCCGTGGCCCTTCCCCTTGCTCTCGTAGGCGTCGTACAGCAGGCCGAAGAGGATGCCGTACTTCCCGCCCACCGTGATGGCCGGCACGTTCCTGGCCTTGAGCTTATACCGCACTGCCCTGAGCACCGTGACACGCACCTTTCGCTTCTTGATTGGGTGACGCGTCGCGGCGGACGTGGCCGGTTTCTTCCCCAGGATTTTCAGTGCGTACCGCGTCGCCAGAACCATCGGCTCGAAACCGCAGTCGCGGTCGCGGTAGCATTGTTCGATCCCGCCCGGCAAAGTCCAGGTGACACCTTCACGACCGACTTTCTCCAGGGCGTTCATCCCCATCGGGGTGTCAAGAGAGCCAAGGGAACAGGCGAGATCGAAGAAGGTACGCGTACGCGGGTCGCGGAGTCGCTCGGCGAGCTTCTCCGGCGACATCCCCTTGTGCTTATCCAGGCGGGTGAGGAGCCTTCGCCGGAAGAGTTGAAGCAGTCGTGCCACGATCGCGAGACGGCGACACAGTTCCGGCTTCATCGCCAACCAGTCTTCCTTCTCCGGCAAGGGCTGGCCGTCGATGAGGAGGTAGGTCTCTCGACCGTTGACAACTTGCTTGGGTGCGTTGAACGGCTTGAACCGCCCTTTGGAGTTCAGGGCGACGATTTCGTCCCGCAACGTCTCCCATGCCTCTTGGCCTGACTTCGGCTTCCAGTCCGGGTTCCCCAGTGCGTCGCGGATCACTTTGGCTGCGGATGCCGAGGCCCAGAAATGACGTGGCTCTTTCGGAGGCGGGGTGTCCATGTGAAGCATCCGTCCGGATACAATTGCCGTGCCTTTTGGCGGGCAGAAGGCGGCGTGTAGATTCGACTATTCGCCGTCGAACGAGGTGACAGGGTGCCCAGTCGGAGCAAGGAATGACCTGCCATTTACCTACCAGAAACCTACCACGCGAGGGTGATTCGGGCAAGACCAGGCCCGACGATAGAATTCGGAAACCCTTGGTTTTCCAAGGTTTTCAGTAGAGTGACGTCGAGTGAAAAAGGCATGGGCCGGACTCTTAATCAGCGGGTCAAAGGTTCGAGCCCTTTCCGAGGCATTTGTGCAATCTACGGCAGACCGGTGCAAAACAGCGCCGGTCTGCTTCATTTCTAGGCTTTCCGCCGAACCGCCACTCGTTTCATCGAAGATGCCCAAAGTGTACTTCAGTGCAGTTCGATGCAACCCGATGCCCCCTGTTACTGCAACCGGTACTGCAACCGGCACTGCAACCGAAACCGCGTCTGTCCCCGTCATGCGAAGGGGGATTTCCGATGCGTTCGATGCCACTGGCGAGGTTGTCGGAACGAGGTTCGGCAGTTTGTCCACGGCCCCGGCCAGGTCGTGCAACCGGCGATGCGAGTAGCGGGCGGTGAGTTTCGGGTCCGAATGCCCTGCCAGTTCTTGCAGCGTCCGCAAGTCGATCCCCGCACGTCCGCCCAACGTCAGGTACGAATGCCGAAGCGAATGGAAGTCGGCGTATTCCAACCCGTCCGGCCCTTCGACGAAATAGGCGATGCCAGCGGCTTCGAGATCGGCCCGAAGCATTTCCGCCCCGCGTTGATCCTTTGCCCACGTTCCGCCCCACAGCGGCTCGTTGTCGGGCTTCCCGGCGATGAAGTCCCGGAGCGCGGCGGCTACGTCTACGGGCAACGGTTGCACCTTCAGCTTGTGCGACTTGTTGAAGCGGGCCGCCAGCGTCACGGTTGGCGTGTCGGCATCGAGGTCGAAGACGGCAGGTGTCAGGTTCGCCAAGGCGTTCGCCCGAAAGCCAGTGCCAGCGGCGGCCAGATACAGAAAGTACCGATCCGAACCCGTCAGCCCGCGAAACGTGCGTTCGCTATCGCGGGCGGCAACGAACAGGCGGCGGAGTTCATCGGAAGTCAGTTCGCGGCGTTGTCGCCTCACGTCTACGGCGGCATTCAAGAGCGTCAGCGATTCGAGCGGGTTCGAGCCGATGCGGTTCGCCTTTACGAGCCAGCGGAAGAACCCGCGCACGGCAACGACGTAATGGTTCACGGTTGCAGGCCCCACGCCACGCGCCGCAACCACGCAGAGTGTTTCGACCGTTGCACGTGTGAGCCGACGCGATTTGCCGTTTCCCGTCGCGGTGAGTAGATTCCGACCGAGACTACGCGAAAGCGCCGAAGCCGAGATTCCCAGCAAGGCAGCGGCCTCAGACGGGCGGAACGATTCCACTTCCGACGGCAGTTCGATCGGTGTCCCGTTGCGGCGGCGTGCTACAAGCCATTCGGCGGCCTTGCCCGCGTCGGCATCCTTGAAGAATGCGAAGCCGCAACCGGAAAGCAGAGCGGACACGCGGGCGGTGGTATCGCGAATGTGTTTCGACGTGCCCCCCTTCGCTTCCATCGCGGCAGCGTAATCCTTCAGGTGTTCGGCCAGCGGGCGGCGGATGTGGGCTTCTGCCGGGTCGGAGAACCCGCAACGCAGACGTTCGGCCTTGCGTTCCATTTCCGCAGCGAGTTGCTCGGTCGCCTTCAGGTCTGCAAAGCCTTTCACTCTGCGAATGGTTCCGTTCGCGTCGCGGCACTCGAAGTACCAGCGATTCAATGGCCGAAGGTATTTCGTACCGTCCTTGGTGATTCGATACAGAACCGGCTTCCCGCGTTCCTTCATGCGAACGTGCGGGCGTCCTTCGATGTCTACGAGTTCGGAGTTCGGCGGTAGCGGGAACGTGCGAGTCGGTTTGAATGGCTTAGCCACGGTGATGGCCTTTCTGAGAGGTGGCCGTCCCCCGGCCCGCGCTTCTCAGTTCGCGGGTACCGGGTTCGGGCCATAAGGCGAGTGAAGTATACCCGACGGCACGCGGCGCGTCAGGTGCGTTTGGGAACGAACGGGGTCAATCGGGTAGCATTTGCGATTTCCATTCCATCGAGTCGAACGAGGGTTGCGAACTTTGCACGGTAGCAACACGGGCGGAAACATCCCCCGGATGTCCCGCATCCCCCGTTTGGGGCTTCGCTACGGTTGCGACACCGGGGGAAACATCTCCCTTATCCCCCGTATCACCCGTTTGGGGCTTTGCCTTCGAGTCGAGTCGTCGAACGAGCCAACGCTTCGAGCCGTTCTTTTCACCTGCCACATCGAGCATCATTCCGGCGAAGTTGCGGCGTTTGAAACTTCGCAGTAAGCAACCCAGTTTGATGCCATCGAGGCGGTCGCAAAGTTCTTCCACGGCGGAACGCATTTCGGACATCCACTCCAGCGGCGAACCCGAATGGTCTTTCAGTTTGATGATGATTTCGGCGGCGGTCAGGCCCCGACCGGATGCGTCGAGTTGCAACATGCCGCGAAGAATCGTTTCCATCGCGGTGGCGTCCCGGTCGGAGTTCGATTGCAGCGCTTGCCGGGTTTCACCCGGATCGGCGAGTCCCGCGAAAACGATGACTTCGCGAATCATCGACCAGCCTTCGTACGAACCCCAAGCGGGCAGGTTTTGCGATGGCTTTCCGGCCGCGCACCACGCTCGCAAGATCGTCAGTGCCGCAGAAAGCAACGGCCCACGCTGACTGAGAATGTGCTCTCTCAGGTTCGGATACTGGAAGCCCGATTTCGTTTCCGGCTTCTCATCTTCGCTTTCCAGACGAATATGACATACGCGCCGCGAAGTGTCCGCTTGCAACTGGACGTTGTTCCCCGTGCCGTACCACGTCGCTTTGAGCGACCCATCGAACTGGCGGTTGCTACCCAACATCCGATCTGTCCATAGCGTAGTCGTCAGGGCCGCATCAAGGACTTCGTTCCCGACCGGTCCGGAGAGGTTGTCGAGTACAACGAACTGTTGACCTTCCATAGCCAGCGTCGTGATTTTCTTGCGGAGTTCTTCGCGGTCGTTCGTGTAAGCCATCGGCGAGAACCGGCGGCCCGTGACGATGAGGCCAATCCCATCGGCAAGCAAACCCTTGCCGATGCCACGCACGTTCCCGTCGATCAGAAACAGTGGCGCGGGGCCATCGAACGCGAACCGCGCCAGTGGAGTGAGCAACCCGGCCAACCACGCCGAACGGTGTGCGGGCGTCTCGAACGGGAAGTCGTTCAATACATCGAACAGCGTTTCAAGTGCGGCCTTCACATCGGCACGATTCGGCTTGTCGGGAATCGTCAGTTTCAAACCCGGCGGAATACTGACGAACAACCTCGATGTGGGATGGTAACCCGACGTCTTGAGAATCGAGCCATCGGGCAGCAACACGGGATGAGTGACCACGGCACAAAGCCGACGAATGCCCGGCCAGTCGTCACGATCAGAAATACCACGAACGAGCCACTCCGGCGGATGCGCTGAAACGTACGTCGTCGCGTCGTCGTCACGGCCCTTCACACGCTTCAGTTGTGCGCAGCGAGTCAGACTTTCGCGAAGCATCGCGGGCGATAATACCCGAATGACCACGGAACCATTATCGGTTTCGACGACGTGTACCAACTTTCCGCCACGTTGGTAAATCGTCGGTTCGCTCGCCAACGCCAAGATCGCTTCGCGAATCACGCGATGTTCTTCGGTATCTATCACGATGATGGGCCGGTCATCCTTCGGCTTATCGACCGCTTTCGCTTCAGTGAGCAACCGCTTCAAACCGTCCGGGCCAGCGACGATGAGGAAGTCATCGATTCCTTGCTTCGAACCGTCGGCGGCGGCGGGAATGCGGATGGCCTTCACGTTCGCCCCGGCTTTCGTCAACGCTTCGGCGAGGTGGTATTCGGCCCATTGCACGTTAGGGTTACCGATGAGGTCCGAATCGAACGCGATGGTTACGCTTCGACCGCGCCAAGCGATGGCGGCGAGGTCCGGAATGAGTTGGCGTTCGCCCGTGCCTTTCCCGGCAGCATCCTTCGTACGTTTGTTCTGCCAGCCGTTGACGCCAGTCAGTCCGATGCACGGGAAGCCCTCTTGATCGGCCTTCGCGGCTTTCTTCTCGCCTTCGGTCAGAATCAGCGGCTGCGTCGGATCGGTCAACGCGGCCCGCGTTCCCGGCGGAACGTAAGCCCGATTCTGACTCCCCTTTGGCGATTCGTACTTGATCGGCTTCCCCTCTCTCATTCGCGGCTTGTCGAGTTTCAGCCGCACGTAGCGGAACGGTTTCCCGTCAGCACCGAAGTACGGAATGCCCATCGCTGCGCCACGATCCAAACGCGCCGGTTTCCAGTTCAGCAACTTCGACCAGTTCGCCGGAATCGCTTCGGATCGGAACCTGCAAGCGATGATCTGTTCGTCCGACAACCCTGAACGTCGAAGGTCATCGAGGTGTTCCGGCAAGAGACACAGTTCTCGGATTGGCGTCAGACTTTCGTTTTCATTGCTCATGTTGGTATCTTTCGTGCGACGTGTGTCGCGGTTCAATTGTGAAGTCGGAAACGGGGTTACTTCAGGTAACCCCGGCGTTGCGCGTGTTGTGGTCGATCAGTTGGAAGTAGTGAGAATCGCCGGATGTGCGGCTAGCCAAGCGTAGGCTTTCGCGGCATCGAGCAACTCCCAGCGGATGTTCTTGCGTGAGTGAGCGATGGCACGGGTCGATTTAACGGACCCGGCATCGCGGATGATTCTGGCCCTCGCCAGTGGCGTTGGCACCGCTCCGAAAGCTTTGGGGTTCTTGAACGGCGGTAGCGGAACGACGGCGCGGACGGCGTCGATTGTCGCGAACCCCGATTTAAGCACTTCCAATAACAACGCACGGCGGCCCGCGATAACCAGCGGTTCGGAGTGCGTTTCAAACAGCGAGTGCGCGTAGCGCTTTCTCGCTTCGCCGACGTGCGATTCATCGCGTAGATTAGTCATGACGGTAAGACTCCTTACGACGGGTCGGGGCGTTGCTTCTAGGCGTGCCCCGGCCCGTTGCATTTTGCGTTAGCGTTGGTGTTGTTGAGGATGTTTGAGGATGGCTTTGCGGGCTTCCCACGTTTCGCGGTCTGGCGCTCCGGCAGTGAGCCAGGCGCGGATATCATCCAGGATCCAGACTACGCTTCCACCGATGCGAATGGGCTTCGGCAGCAGGCCACGTGCGTCGAGGGTGCGAACCGTACGTACGCCACAAGAGAGCATCGGGGCCAGTGATTTTGCGTCGACGACGAGAGGAAGAATGGGAAGGACTTCAACCACGTGGCACCACCTTGGCTTTGGTGGGCGTAGGTATTTCATCTCCGAATGCGATCCGGATTCCGAGAGATTCGAGCCTTCGGCGAGTGATGCGTTCCAGCAAACGATCTTTGCTACGTCGGGCCGAAAACAATGTGGCCAACAAGTACAGCGGGCTATCGCTGAATGGGACGGGCGGCGGATGGGCTTTCACGATGATGGCTCGCATGGTGTGGGCGTCCAATTGCGCCCTTCACCTATTGCAAACCGTCACGAGATTTTCGCCGAATATGGGGTATTTCAAGCCGAAATGCGAAAAATATCCGTCATGACGGTTCGTGACGGCGTCATGACGGATCGTGACGGCGCTTCTGATGGGGCTTGCAACCGCGATTATCAGCCGCGATTTCGGCCTCTTGTTCTCTAACGAGTTCTGCGAGTTCTGCGGAATGTTCGGGGCGTTCAATGTTTGCAGGTATTCCTGCCAACATTTCAGTGGAGAGTTGTACCTGCCGAATTTTTGATTGCTTTTTGGCCTTCTTTTCTTCCTGGTATTTCATCCAGGCAGGAGTTTCACTCACCCATCCACCGCTTACGCCAATTTCTGTAGCAATATCATCTCGCTTTATTCTAAGACCACGACTGAAACACTTGTCGAGCGCCGCTTGAACAAGGATTGACGTTTCGGCCAGTGGAGGCCCTTTTGGTTTTTTGGCCACTTTGCCTACGATGGTTATCGCAGGCGCATCGGGTTCGGAAGTCGGCTTCTCATTGGCCACCGAAGGCGGGGTTACGGAAGTCGTCGCCATGTTAAGCGATTGCTCGGTTAACCCGGCAGGTGCATCGCGTTCGGCTATCGGCGTCACAGCGTCCACCGCATGCGGGGCCACAGCACGCGGGACAAGTGGAGTAGCATTCCAGTCGTCCACATCCATCCCCATTCCAAACATGGCTACAGAGTCGGTAACCAGTGTCTTCCAGTCAACCAAATCCTTTTCGACGCGATTGGCATGAATGTCTTTGTTGATGTAATCAGAAGGAAAGTGGCGAGCAGGTATCTCTATTGCTCCATCGCCTTCAAATCGTACAGACATTTCAGTATGGGAGGATCGAAGCGGAAGTATTCTGCTGACCTTGCGGAACCACTCAGTGAGTTTTTCGACCTCGAACGGCTTTCCCCGAAGTGACCAATTTGATGGAAGTTTTTCCAGTTTGATCTTTAAGTGTTTAAGCCGAATACCAGGGTGTAATCTCTCCCATGCGTCGATTATGCGACGATCGTTCTCGTATCGACCTGCGTATCGGCGGGAGTGATGCGTTTCACTTGCGGGAGTGTGGC